>NZ_AUNC01000011.1:0-82783 GCF_000714555.1 Thalassospira permensis NBRC 106175
CGCCGCCTTTTTCAGGGCGGCGTTTTTACGTTAACCGGTCTTGCCTGACCGATCAGGCGCGCACTTTGGCCTCGGAAAGACCCAGCGCGCCAAGGGCGGTTTTGACGATGCTTTGCGCATCCAATCCCGCCTTGGCATATTGAATGTCGGGCTTGTCGTGATCGATCAGGGCGTCGGGCAAGGCCATGGTGCGGACTTTGAGCCCGTGATCGAGCAATCCCTGCCCTGCCATATGCTGCAACACCATTGCGCCAAAGCCGCCGATGGAGCCTTCTTCAATCGTGATCAGGACTTCGTGGTTGCGGGCCAGATCGGCGATCAGCGCATGATCAAGCGGCTTGGCAAAGCGGGCATCGGCAACCGTTGCCGGAAGGCCGCGTGCGGCAAGGTCTTCGGCGGCCAGCATCGCCTCTGCCAGGCGGGTGCCGTAGGACAGGATGGCGATCTTGCCGCCTTCGCGCAGGATACGCCCCTTGCCGATTTCAAGAACCTTGCCCTCGGCCGGCATTTCAACGCCGACACCCTCGCCCCGCGGATAGCGGAAGGCACTGGGCCGGTCATCAATCGCCCATGCGGTTGTGGTCATATGAACCAGTTCGGCCTCGTCCGCCGCCGCCATCAGGACGATATTGGGCAGGCAGCCAAGATACGCAATGTCATAGGCCCCGGCATGGGTTGCCCCGTCCGCGCCGACAAGCCCGGCACGGTCCATCGCGAAACGGACCGGCAGGTTCTGGATCACGACATCATGCACCACCTGATCATAGGCGCGTTGCAGGAAGGTCGAATAGAGCGTGCAAAACGGTTTGTATCCCTCGCACGCCATGCCGGCGGCAAAGGTCACGGCATGCTGTTCGGCGATGCCGACGTCAAAGGCACGATCGGGGAACCGTTCGGCAAAGATATTGACCCCGGTGCCCGACGGCATGGCGGCCGTGATCGCGGTGATTTTGTCATCGGTTTCGGCAAGCTTGGTCAGCGTTTCGCCGTAAACCTTGGTGTAGGATGGTGCATTGGGTGTGGCCTTGGCCTGTTTGCCGGTGACGACGTCGAATTTGGCGACACCGTGATATTTGTCGGCGGCATTTTCGGCCGGGCCATAGCCCTTGCCCTTCTGGGTCACGACATGAACAAGGATCGGGCCATCGACATCCGCATCGCGCACGTTTTTCAGCACCGGCAGAAGATGATCCAGATTATGACCATCAATCGGGCCGACATAGAAGAAGCCCATTTCTTCAAACAGGGTCCCGCCGGTCACCATGCCGCGGGTATATTCCTCGATCTTGCGGGCGGCTTCTTCGATCTGGCGCGGCAGATGCTTGGTCAGGCCCTTGGCCGCATTGCGAAGGCCCTGATAGCCCTTGCCCGAAATCAGGCGCGACAGATAGCCCGACATGGAGCCCACCGGCGGGGCAATCGACATGTCGTTATCGTTCAAGATCACAATCATGCGCTGATCGGCAGCGGCGGCATTGTTCATCGCCTCGTAGGCCATGCCGGCACTCATGGAGCCATCGCCGATCACGGCAATGACGTTTTTGCGTTTATCATCGGAAAGCTGGTTGGCAACCGCCATGCCAAGCCCGGCCGAGATCGAGGTCGAGCTGTGCCCGGCACCGAACGGGTCATATTCGGACTCGGAGCGCTTGGTAAAGCCCGAAAGCCCGCCGCCCTGACGAAGCGTGCGGATACGATCACGCCGCCCGGTCAGAATTTTATGCGGATAGCATTGATGCCCGACATCCCAGATCAGCCGGTCATCAGGGGTATCAAACAGGTAATGGATCGCCACGGTCAGTTCGACCACGCCAAGCCCGGCCCCCAGATGCCCGCCGGTGACGGACACGGCATCAATCACCTCGGCGCGCAATTCATCTGCGACCTGCTTCATTTGCGCGGGCTGAAGGCTACGCAAGTCAGCCGGGATTTTAATCGTGTCCAGAAGCGGGGTCTTGGAGGTCGTGCTCATACCGATCTCGATTTTCAGTTTTGTGTGGCGTTTTTTATATAGTCGTCAAACCAACAGGGTGACGTTTCCTAAGCCCTATTGCAAGCAGCGTAAAATAAACAGCTTCGCCATAATTAGCGACCCTGAAAATCACCTGATTTGATGTCACTTAGGAACTTCAGCACCACCTGTTCAACAGTGCGGTGAATATCAACACGTTCGCGCCCGAAATCCCGGCATAAATAGCCGAAATTTTCCGCGATATAGGGCGTGCAGGGCGGCAGAAATGAATAATGCCCGGCCCCCTTGACCTTAACAAACTTCGCCCGCCCGCGCAAAAGGGTGCGAAAATGCGCGGCATTGGCGGTTTCGGGCAGGATTTCATCGGTATCGGCCTCGATAAACAGCATCGGCACCGTGACATCGGCAAAGCCCGCATCGGTCGCGGCAACGCCAAAGGCCGGGGTCACGGCAATCACGCCTGCAATCCGGTCATCGCGTGCGGAAACAACCGGGCCGCCATAACGATCATGCAACTCATCGACAATGTCATCACCCGGTACATGCTGGCAAATCACGCGGTCCTGATCGGCATTGAGCGCGCAATAGCTTTGCCAGGCGGAGGCATCAAACCGCCATCCCGCCATTTTAAGCACCGTCGCCCCGCCCGCCGAATGGCCGAGCGCATAAATACGATCCGTATCGATATGGACAGCAATGCCGTCATGATCCAGCAACAGATCAAGAGCCAAACGCATTTCGCGCGGGCGACGTTCGATGATCGTCAATTGCCGCGCATCGGACGGATCAAGATAATTGTCGCCATGATGCTGCGGGGCGGCAACGATATAACCGCGCCGTGCAAGATATTCCGCCAGCCAGAACTGATTGAAGCGGTGCCCTTCCGAGCCGTGCGAAAACATCACCAGCGGATAGGGTCCGTCGCCTGCAAAATCCGCATCGCGCGCGCCGGTTGACGTGACACCCATATGACGCACCGGGCCTTCGGCGGCATGCGACGGATACCAGATCGCCAGCGGGAACGGGTCCTTGTCAAACAGCCGGTCACGAAAACCGGCTGTATATCTGGTTTGCTGGCTCATGACAGGGGGACTGGCCTTAACGCCCGCGTTCGATCACGAAACGCGCCATCTCGCGCAGCGGTTCGGCTTCGCCGTCAAAGCAGTTCAGGTGATTGATCGCCTGATTGCACAGCATGGTTGCCTGCTCGCGGGCCTGTTCAAGGCCCAGAAGCTTCACATAGGTCGATTTGTCCTGATCGATATCCTTGCCGGCCGTCTTGCCGAGTTCCGCGCTGCTGGATTCCACATCGAGAAGGTCGTCCTTGATCTGGAAGGCCAGCCCCATGTCATGGGCGTAGGATCGCAAGGCCATGCGCATGCTTTTGGGGGCCTTGCCCAGAATTGCCCCGGCTTCGCAGGCAAAGGCAAACATCCGGCCGGTTTTCAGCAGATGCAAATGGGTGACCTGCGCCTGATCAAGGCTTTGCCCCTCGCCCGCCAGATCGATCATCTGACCGCCAACCATGCCGTACGGCCCGGCCGCACGGGCAAGGGCGCGGACAAGATCGGTGCAGACACGCGGATCGGGATGGGTGCTTTCATCGGCCAGCACTTCGAAGGCCTGGGTTAACAGCGCGTCACCGGCCAGAATGGCGGTCGCCTCGTCAAACTGCTTGTGGCAGCTTGGCTTGCCACGGCGAAGGTCATCGTCATCCATGGCCGGAAGATCATCATGGATCAGCGAATAGCTGTGCACCATTTCAACCGCAGCGGCGACTCGCAACGCGCATTGGCGCGATACCCGGAACAATCCGGCGGAGCTTAGCACCAGAAACGGACGCAGGCGTTTGCCTTCGCCCAGGGTTGAATAACGCATCGCCTGAAACAGGCGTTGCTCGATCTGGCCATTGGGACGCGGCAGAATGCCATCAAGCGTTTCGCCAAGGTCAGCAGAAGCAGTACTCAGCTCAGCAAGCAGGTCGTAACTCACCATATTCTCCGCGAGAATTATTCGATTTCAGTCGGGGTTGCGTTCGGACGGCCATCAGCACCCAGCGTGATTTTCTCGATGCGTTCTTCGGCAGCGCGCAGTTTATCGGCACAATGACGTTTCAGCGCCGCACCGCGTTCATAGGATGCAATGGCATCATCAAGCCCCACCTGCCCCTGTTCGAGCTGCCGCACGAGGCTTTCAAGCTGACCAAGGGCCTCTTCAAAGCTGAGTTTGGCGATATCATCGGGGATTGCGGTGGACGGGGTTGGCTTGGACATATCTGCTCCATTGATTTGATTGGCGCGGAGTTTACGCGGTGACTTGCTCAGTAACAAGGGGTATGCATACTAAGAGCATGCAGCTATTTTTCAGAAACAAGTGCCGCTCTACGAATAGATAAAATTATAACGAAACGATGGCCATAAAGGGTTTGCCAAATCCTGAATATCTTTTAACTTCCAAGATCATTGATGAACATGGCCCCCTTAAAACTGATTCAGAGTACACAAATTGTTTGATATTTCCCGTTTGCGCATATTGCATGTCACAAATTACAGCTTAACGCCCAAGGTACCCGGCTATTACGGCGTACCTTACAAGATCACCAACGGCTTTACGCGCTTGGGGCACAATGTTTTAACATTTGGGGATCGAGACTTAGCCAGACTTTTAAATATATTCAAAAGTCGAAAATTTGGCATTCCGCAATTAAATAAAAAATTGCTTGAGGTGGCAGAGAAATTCGAGCCGGATATGATTGTATTCGGTCACGCAGACATGATAACCCGCAAGACTTTGGAAAAAATCAAAGAAAAGCTGCCAAGTGTCAAAACAGTTCAATGGAATGTTGATCCGTTATTCTCCTCAGATAATGTCGGGCGCATTAAAAGCAAGATCGACCTTGTTGATGCAACCTTCTGCTCAACGGATGGGACTTTATTGGCCAAATTGTCCGAGGGAAAGTATCGCGCTTATTTCATGCCTAATCCGGTCGACATGAGCATTGAACGTCACCAGAACTTTAAATATTCGCGAGAAGAACTGGCTTTTGACTTCGGGATGGCAATAGGAACCCCTAACGAGGTCCGCAATATTTGTGGAGAAGATTATATTGTTCAGGATCTTTTGGATGATATTGCAAAGTCCAGCTCAAAAATAAGAACGTCATTTCCTGGCTATACAAGCCCTCGCATAACATGCGAAGAATATGATCATTATCTAAGTAAAACTTCGATGAGTTTAAACTTCAGCCGCAGAAATGACGCCTATCGATATTCATCTGACAGAATTGCCCAGACTGTCGGCAACGGAATTTTAACGTTCGTAGACAGAGCCACGGGCTTGAATGACGATTTCCAAGAAGATCAGATGGCCTTTTTCTCAGATAAAGATGAGCTTATTGCAAAAATATCTCATTTTATCGACAACGATCAAGAGAGGCAAAATATTGCTGAACGCTCTTGGCGCGAATACCATAGAAAATTCAACGAAAAGAATGTCGCGGACGACATAATCAAGAAGACATACAATGAGCGCTATTGAAAAATATGTATTTCCAGTATCATTTTCCATATTCATAATATCAGGATACTTAATCCACCCCACACCAACATGGGCAATAATATTTTACGCGATCATAGCCCCGACATTCACGATAATACTATTCAAAGAAAAAAAAGAACTATTCGGTCTGTTTAAAAACAAAATATTAATCACCAGCGCCATATTAATACTATGGTTTCTTCTCACGATATCGTGGGGAGTAAACCAACCAGAATTCAACGTGAAAAAATACATATCAAGGTCATTAGTAAACCTTATATTTTTATTCACAGCAACATACTTCTTCTCAAAATGCACCCGATGGAAAGACTTCCTTTTCAAGGCACTACCTTATGCTGTTCTGTTGAATATATTGATATCTATTGTTTTATTTTACGCAATAGACACTCACACATTGAATGATAGATTGACAGGATGGGCAGAAACCAGGCACCCAATACTCGGTAGCTTAGTTATACTGACAGGTTTTTGCATATCATTTTATCAATCTCAAATATCAACAGAAAAGAAATACAAGATATTCTACGCAGCCGTCTGCCTTTTCTGTGTATTCTTCGTAATACTCACACAAAGCAGAGGGCCATTTCTGACGCTATTTTGCATCGGCATCATCTTTTCCATTTTTTCTGGAAAAGTTGTGCGAAGATGCACCGCCGGAATACTATTCTCGATTGTTTCAATTTTCCTGCTTAGCGACGAAATCCAACAACATGCCATTCAATCACTTTCCAGAAATCCATGGCGTTTTGAAATATGGATGGATGCATGGAAATATATTCAGGATGCTCCAATCATTGGTAATGGCCTGGCAAGCCTGAATACCTTTGGAGCGATTGAACAGAAATTTCCCCATAGCATATACGTGTCATCGGCATTTTTTGGTGGCGCAATAGGGCTATTTCTTCTTCTGGCATTGTTTGCGCAGCTCGCTTGGGCCGCTTGGAATACAGAAGATAGAACCACAAAGGCATTTCATCTTGGCTTGCTATGTGTACCCATTATCGGTGGATTAACCGATCTTGCCCAAGTCTCCAAATCTCCTGGTGAATTGTGGTACATATTGTGGGTGCCGGTGACGATTATTATCGGGCATTCGATTAAATCGCACCGTGAGCAGAAGCAACAGGCTCAGCAAACCTTTATTGAATAAACTCAAGAGGTCATCAGGGTTCGCACATGGGCCTGAACCGAACTTGCCAGCGATGGCAGGTCATAACCGCCTTCAAGCACCGAGACGACGCGGTTATCGCAAACCTCGCCCGCGAGGGCGAGAAGCTGTTGTGTCATCCAGGCAAAGTCGCTTTCAATGAATGAAAGTCCCGCCAGCGGGTCATTGCGGTGCGCATCGAAACCCGCCGAAATGATCAGCAATTCCGGTTTGAAGGCGGCAATGCCGGGTAAAACCGATTGTTCGAAGGCGTGTTTCATTTCAGCCGTTCCCGCCCCGGCGGTCAGGCCGACATTGAGGATATTGTTGGCACATCCGCGTTCATCGGGGGCACCGGTGCCGGGATAAAGCGGCCATTGATGGGTTGAACAGTAAAACAGGTCGGGATCGTTATAGAAAAGATCCTGTGTGCCATTGCCGTGATGAACGTCAAAATCCATCACCGCCACACGTTTGATGCCATGGGCATCGCGGGCATGACGCGCACCGACCGCCACATTGTTAAACAGGCAGAACCCCATCGCCCGGTCATATTCCGCATGATGTCCCGGCGGGCGTACGCCGACAAAGGCATTGCGTTCATGGCCGGCCAAGACTGCATCGACCGCGACGCAGACACCGCCAACCGCGCGCAATGCCGCCTCGCCCGAGGCCGGTGAAACATAGGTATCGCCATCAAGGGATTCATATCCGCTTTGCGGGATCGCGGCCATGACCCGGTCGACATAGGCAGGGTCATGCACCTTTTTGATCAGATCAAGATCGGCCTTTGGGGCTTCTTCCCGGTGCAGGAACATGAATTCTTCGGCTTCAAGCACCCGCTGGATCACGCGAAGACGATCAGGCTGTTCCGGGTGGCCCGGCCCCGTATCGTGGTCGATACAGCTTTGATGCGTGACAAATAATGTCGCCATGTTTTGCGGATACCTTCCTGAATAGATGCCAGTCAGACAAGTTTGATTTTTGCCGGTCACCTTGCCTTACGGGCGGCGACCCTGATTATTATTGTTTCATCGTGCCAGCCGACGTTATCTGCTGCTTTGTTCTAGATCATCATGAATCAGACAAATACTGCAAGTTTTCAAACTGAATGACAGATTAAGACCCTGCATGAACTGTCTATTGTATACACGGTGACTCAGAACGAAATATCGCCATAATCTCTGTCCACAAGACAAAGAGTGTCTTGACAGTTTGATGTTATACTTGAGAATAGGAAGCTTCCCATTCTTGAATTTCATTAATGGGTTTGAGGCACAAAGACCTCGTTGGTTGGAAAAAATCGGGGACATCCCATCGGAGATTATCACCACGAATGTGATACACTCGATGCCCCAGTTGGGACAAAAGCCGAATATGGCCAGGCTAAAGGGAGCCAAATGGAACTTACCCATCTCGAAAAAAAGGCCGAGCAAGCCAGCGCGCTTCTGAAGGCCATGAGCAATCAGAGCAGACTTATGATTCTTTGCCAGCTTAACGATGGCGAAAAATCGGTCGGTGAACTTGAACGCATTGTCGGACTGAGCCAGTCCGCCCTGTCACAGCATCTTGCAAGATTGCGGCGGGACAAGCTGGTTAAAACCCGGCGCGAGGCACAGACGATCTTTTATTCGCTGCAAGGCGATGAAGCCGTCACCGTCATCAAGACACTTTATGGTCTGTATTGCCGCGACGACAGCAGCGCCGTCGCCGCCTAAGACTTTATGGAACTTCCCCCACAAAAAAGCCTGTCGGACATCCGGCAGGCTTTTTTGCGTTATCGGGCCGTTATTGCGGCAATAATCCGGTTTGTGTTTAACCGCATTCGGGGGCAGCAAGCCGCGTGACTTTCTGAAGGTCGCCACGCACGCGGAAACTGCCGTAATTCATCCGCAGTTCCTGGGCGACACCGTTTTCACCGAAATCAACCGCAATCTCGGTCGACGGGCCGTTTTCGGCATCACCAAGCGGGTAATAGGCCAGGTTAAGGCTGTGATAGGGCCGATTTGCGATACCATCGGCATCTTCGGCCGTGTTCTGCGATGGTCTGGCTGCCGAAATCACCGCGGCAATCCGGTTGGTCGGTGTATCGCCACTGCCATCAAACACCAGATCATTGGCAAATTTATCCCCCTGAAGCGCGCGCTTCAGCAGGGTTAGGGAATGCTGGGTCGGGAACATGGTATCGGCCGGAAGTTCCTCGGTCACTTCGACCGGAACTTCGTAGGTCACAAGAACCTTGTCCTTGTCACGCACCGCATCACCAACAACCTCGTCGACCTGCACACCATCAAGATAATCACGCATGCGGAAGCGGTATTTCGATCCGTCAAAGTTTTCCCACTGGGTCATCGAATAGGCGGAATTGATCGAACCGCCCTCGGCCCCTTGCAGAACCATCAGATGCTGCATCTCGGTGATCCAGCCATCACAGACCTTTTCAAACCGGTAACCCAGTGCACCGCGCACACCGACAACGGAGCTGCCGACATCCGATGACACCATCGAAAACCGGTATTCCGCCACATGCGGCACCAGTTCGGCCTGTATATCAGCCGCCTTGCGCACATGGGCCGGGTCAAAACCGCCCGGACCGGCGGCAAAGGATTGCCCTGCCTGCGCGGAACATCCCGCCAGGGCAACACAAAAGATCAGCGCCCCGAAGACGGAACGCTGTCGATTTTCAGGACAAACCGTAATAACTGGCAACTCTATTCTCCGGCAGCGTCGATCCCGACAATCCAAGGATCTTTGACACCCTTTTTGGCAGCAAGATGGCGTAAATCTTTTGCATGCTCATGCGAAAGCGGACCAACAGCGACACGAAGATATTCGCGGCCCGCAACCGTCGCACTGATCAGGCGCGGCTGATATTCGCGGTAAAGCGACAGGGCATTTTGCGCGCGCAGCTGATCGGCAAAGCTTGCCAGTATTACATAGTCTCCCGGCAGCGGCACTGCAACAAGGTTATCCTGCCCTGTTTCCGGCGCGATCACGCTGACCTCGTCGGTCATGATGCCGGTATCGGTCAGGGCGGCGGTTTGGGTTTGGACAACAGGTGCGACCGGCTTTGGCGGGGCGACATATCCGGCAACCGCGGCATCGGCTTCGCCCTGCGGATCAAGGGGGCCTTCGTTGCGAAGCGGAGTACGGTCATGATCAGGGGTGAACTGCGCCTGTGCGCTGGCGATTTCGACCGGGGCTGATGCAGGAACAGCAGCCACTTCGTCATGCGACACCGGACGCGGCGGCAGATCGGTTTTGACAATCACGGCCGATGTGCGGGCACCGGCTTTGGGGTTTGACCAGTCTTCGCTGGGTGCGTTAACGGCATAAATTGCAGGTTCGGCGTCGCGGATTTTCTGTTTCACCGATGGCGCGCCCGGTTCGGCCAGCGCAACCGCATCATCAAGCACGACATTATCGCGGCAGACGTCTTCTTCGAATAACGGGCGATGCAGAGCGCAATCGCGCTCGGCAACCGCTGAAACCGCATGATCGGTGGTGCTTTTGCCCGTGGTCACATAGCTGATCAGATCACCGGCCAGCTTGGCAACGGTCAGTTCGACCGGACCACCGCACGCCGCCAATGCCAACGGTGCCACCACCACAAGTATCTTTTTCAAACCGTAATCCCCCGCAGGATATAAATTGTTCCACCCTGAATGTGGATTACGGCGGGTTAAGATTACGTAAGCATCGAAGGTCGATAGACAAACAAAAACGGCCCGGAAATTTCCGGACCGTTTTTATCGTCATCAAAAGACAGAAATCAGTCTTTTTTGATTTTCGGCGGAAGCTGCACCCGCAGATGCAGTTCTTTAAGCTGGCGGTCATCGACCTCGGCCGGGGCATTCATCATCAAGTCCTGCGCCTGCTGGTTCAGCGGGAAGGCAATGACTTCGCGAATGTTCGGCTCGTCAGCCAGAAGCATCACAATACGGTCCACACCCGGGGCAGAACCACCGTGCGGCGGTGCGCCGAATTTGAACGCGTTGATCATGCCGCCAAAGCGGTCATCAACGACGTCCTTGCCATAACCGGCAATCTCGAACGCCTTGTACATGATGTCCGGGCGGTGGTTACGAATGGCACCGGACGACAGTTCAATACCGTTACACACGATGTCATACTGCCACGCCTTGATATCAAGCGGGTTCATGTTTTCAAGGGCTTCAAGACCGCCTTGCGGCATCGAGAACGGGTTGTGGCTGAATTCGATCTTGCCGTCGTCGTCTTCCTCGTACATCGGGAAATCAACGATCCAGCAGAATTTGAACATGCCGTCTTCGCGAAGGCCCAGTTCATCGCAAACCTTGTCGCGCGACTTGCCGGCAAATTTGGCGGCTGCCAGTTCCTTGTCACAGGCAAAGAAGACCGCATCGCCATTGGCAACGCCGGTAACTTCCTTGATCTTTGCGATGCGTTCGGCATCAAGATTTTTGGCAATCGGGCCTTTGGCTTCGCCGTTTTCATCGTAAACGATGTAACCAAGACCAGCCGCCCCTTCTTCGCGGGCCCAGGCATTGAGCTTGTCAAAGAAGCTGCGCGGGCGGCCAGCGGCCCCCGGTGCCGGAATGGCGCGAACCACCGAACCCTTTTCGATGTTCGAGGCAAAGATGCCGAAATTCGAACCACGGAAGGCTTCGGTCACGTCAGACAGGATGATCGGGTTGCGAAGGTCGGGTTTGTCCGAGCCGTATTTCGCCATCGATTCATCAAACGGAATGCGCGGGAACGGAAGCGGCGTTACGTCACGACCACCGCCGAATTCGACGAAGATGTCATGAAGAACCGGCTCGATCGCGTCGAACACATCGTCCTGGGTGGCAAAGGCCATCTCGAAGTCGAGCTGATAGAACTCGCCCGGGGAGCGGTCGGCACGGGCGTCTTCATCGCGGAAGCACGGTGCGATCTGGAAATAACGGTCAAAGCCCGAAACCATCAGAAGCTGTTTGAACTGCTGCGGGGCTTGGGGCAGGGCATAAAATTTGCCCGGATGCATGCGCGACGGTACGAGGAAGTCACGCGCACCTTCCGGCGAGCTTGCCGTCAGGATCGGGGTCTGGATTTCCAAAAATCCCTGTGCGGTCATTTTCTGACGCATCGCCGAAATCACGCGCGAGCGCAGAACGATGTTCGAATGAACACTTTCGCGACGCAGATCAAGGTAACGGTGACGCAGGCGGATTTCCTCGCCATATTCGGCATCGCCAAAGACCGGCATCGGCAGCACGTCGGCCGACGACTGGACTTCGATGTTCGATGCATAAACCTCGATCTCGCCGGTCGGCAGGTTCGGGTTGACGGTTTCGGCGGTACGTTTGACGACCTTGCCGTCCACCGTGATCACACTTTCGGCGCGCGACTTTTCAAGAACCGCGAAAAGCGGGCTTGAAATATCGATCACGATCTGGGTGATGCCGTAATGGTCGCGCAAATCGACAAACAGAAGGTTGCCGTGGTCGCGCTTGCGGTGGATCCAGCCGGACAGGCGCACTTCCGCATCGGCGTCAGAGGCGCGCAACGCATTACAATTGTGTGAACGATAAGGATGCATGGTCTTTCCAGGTTGCTTTGTATGCTTGGTATTTTGGGCCACAAATTTGGCGCAAAGGTGCATGGCTGCACCGCGCTGTCAAACAAAAAAGCACCGCAATCCAGCCACTCCGGTCAATTCGGGGGGCTTAAATCGGGTGATCTGTCTGTTTGCGCGACGCGGCGCTTGAAATTCTGCGGTATAAAACGCTGCCAAAGCCCCGCCGTCAAGTGCCCGTCGCAATGGTCTGCATTGCGGGCCGGAATTTCAGGTCGGCGGCGCACCGATCCCCTGCAAATCCTTGACCTTTACAAAGCGGATCAGGCGCCCGGTCTCAAACCGAACGTCCGCCCAATGCTCAACATCAAATTCATACTGGCAAAGACCGCAGGTCGGATATTTACGGTTCATTTCCAGCAATGCCTCGCCATCGCCCTCGCCAAACAGCCGGGCGGCGAAATCGGCAAGTCCCGGATTATGGCCGATCATCATCACACAGCGGGCCTCATCATGGGTGTGCCCAAGGCTTTCAAGCAGCACGGCCTCGGTCGCCATATAAAGGTCTTCGTTGTAGATCACGTCGGATGCACTGGCAAAATCGCGCCCCAGCAGGGTTAATGTCTGAACCGCACGTTCGGCGGTTGAACACCAGATCAGATCGGGCACCAGCCCCTGTTCATGCAAATAGCGTCCCATCACCGGGGCCGCCTTTTCGCCGCGCCGGTTCAGTTCCCGGTCGTGATCGGATCGGGATGGGTCGGTCCAGCTTGATTTTGCATGCCTGAGCAGAAGCAATGTCTTCATGAAATCGGATATCCGGTGTTCTTAAGGAAAGCAGACTTTTGCATGCCACATCGGGCGCTGTGAAGCCACCAAGAAAACTGACTTAAAAATTTAAGAAAATTGCACCCCGACAAGCAGTTATCCTATACTCCAATCGCAACCGGGACCTGTCGCTTTATTTCAAGGACACAAACCCACTTTCGCAGGGAGCATCGCGTGACCCACGCCGCCGTTATTCAATCAAGCGCCATCACACTTGATTCGGACAAGCGCTTTATAAACCGCGAACTTTCGTGGCTGGCCTTCAACGGCCGCGTCCTTGAAGAGGCTCAGAACAAGCGGCATCCGTTGCTGGAACGCGTGCGTTTCCTGTCGATTTCCGCCAGCAACCTTGACGAATTTTATATGGTTCGCGTTGCCGGTCTGGTCGGGCAAGTGCGCGCAAGCATGACAAAAGTCAGCCAGGATGGCATGAGCCCGTCCGAACAGTTGCGCGCCATCACCTATCACGCCAACCAATTGATGCAGGACCAGCAACGCATCTGGCAGCAGATCAGCACCGAGATGGAAAAGCATGGCATTTCCGTGATCGGGCCGGAAGACCTGACCCAGACAGATCGCAAATGGCTGGACGGCTATTTCATGCGCGAAATCTTCCCGACGCTGACGCCGCTTGCGATTGATCCGTCGCATCCCTTCCCGTTCATTCCGAACCTTGGTTTCGCGATTGTCATGCAGCTGTTTGACCCGGCAGACGGGCATAACATGCGCGGTCTGATCCCGGTTCCGCCGAAAATCGGGCGTTTCCTGCGCCTGCCGGGCCGGACAGAACGCTATCTGCCGCTGGAACAGGCGATTGTCCTTTACCTTAACAAGCTGTTCCCCGGTTTCGACATGATCGAACACGGCCTGTTCCGCGTTATCCGTGACTCGGACGTTGAAATCGAGGAAGAAGCCGAAGATCTGGTGCGCGTTTTCAAAACCGCCCTGAAACGCCGGCGGCGCGGCAGCATCATCCGGCTTAAAGTCAATGCCGAGATGCCAGAAGACCTTCTGGATTTCGTGGTCGACGAACTTTCTGTCGCCCCCGAAGAAGTCGTCAAGGTCGACGGGCTTGTCGGGCTTGTCGATGTCAAACAGCTGATCGATTCAGATCTGCATCATGATCTTCTGTTCCCGCCCTATGGCGCGCGTTATCCCGAACGGGTGCGCGACTTTGGCGGCGATTGCTTTGCCGCGATCAGCAAAAAGGATCTGGTGGTTCACCACCCGTTCGAGGATTTCGACGTCGTCGTGCAGTTCCTGTTGCAGGCTGCGCGTGACCCCGAAGTCGTCACCATCAAGCAGACCCTTTATCGCACGTCGGAAAACAGCCCGATCGTCAAGGCCCTGATTGCGGCTGCAGAAGCGGGCAAATCGGTGACGGCGATGGTGGAGCTCAAGGCCCGCTTTGACGAGGAAGCCAACCTGCGCTGGGCGGCTGATCTTGAACGTGCCGGTTGTCAGGTGGTCTATGGCTTCCTTGACTGGAAAACGCATGCCAAGGTGTCACTGGTGGTCAGGCGCGAAAGCCACGGGCTTCGGACCTATGTCCATTTCGGGACCGGCAACTATCACCCGATCACTGCGAAATTCTATACCGATATTTCGTTCTTCTCGTGCGATCCGGCATTGGGTCGTGACGCGGCCAGCATCTTTAATTTCATGACCGGTTATGCCACCCCGCGGTCGCTTGAAAAGATTGCCATCGCGCCGCATACGCTTCGCCCGACCCTGCTTGCCCATATCGATCAGGAGATCGAAAACTGTCAGGCGGGCAAACCGGCGGGCATCTGGGCCAAGATGAACAGCCTTGTTGATCCGGTGGTGATTGACGCGCTTTATCGCGCCAGCCAGTGCGGGGTTCATATCGAACTGGTCGTGCGCGGCATCTGCTGTTTGCGGCCGGGTGTGCCGGGGTTATCGGAAAATATTCGGGTCAAATCCATCGTCGGTCGGTTCCTTGAACATTCGCGCATTGTCGTCTTTGCAAACGGCGCAAAACTGCCGTCGCGCAAGGCCAAGGCGTTTATTTCATCTGCCGACTGGATGCCGCGCAACCTTAACCGTCGTGTCGAAACACTGGTCCCGGTGGAAAACCCCACCTGCCAGCGCCAGATTGTCGAACAGATCATGATTGCAAATCTGAAAGATACGGCGCAGGCTTGGTACCTGCAGCCCGACGGGACTTACGAGCGGTGCGAAGCCGATGAAAATGCTTTCTCCTCTCACCAGTATTTCATGACCAACCCGTCACTTTCGGGCCGTGGCAGCGCGCTTAGCGAGGAAGATCCAAATGTCCCCGTGCTGCAGCTTGATGACTAAGAAAACAGGCAGGTTCAACCAACCGCATGCTGACTGACCAAAGGGTTTCCAACCGTATCGCCATCATTGATGTTGGCTCGAACTCGGTGCGTCTTGTTGTGTTTGATGGCATGACACGCGCACCGGCCCCGATTTTTAACGAAAAGGTGATGTGCGGTCTGGGGCGCGACCCCGAAAACACCGGCCGTCTCAACCCCGAAGGTGTTGAAATGGCAACCGCCGCCCTGCGGCGTTTTGCCCGGTTGCTCCGCGCGATGAAGGTCACACGGGTCGACATCCTGGCGACCGCGGCTGTCCGTGCCGCCAGCGACGGACAGGCTTTTTGTGATCGGGTCCTTGCCGAGACCGGCCTGACCGTCAAGGTCATTGACGGCCTTGAAGAAGCCCGCCTTTCCGCCCTTGGCGTGATTTCGGGGGATCGGCGCGCAACCGGCATTGTTGGTGATATCGGTGGCGGGTCGCTGGAACTGGTATTGCTTGATGAAGGCGAGATCAAAAAACGCGTCAGCGTTCCGTTGGGTGCCATGCGCCTGCATGCGGTATTTGGTTCGGACCGTGCCCGTCTGGAAGCCGAAGTCAAAACCCACCTTGAAAGCATCGACTGGCTGCATGAAGGGGCGGGCAAGCCATTGATTGCGGTTGGTGGTTCGTGGCGTTCGATTGCCAAGCTTTATATCGCCCAGGAAAATTATCCGATTTCGGTGGTGCATAACCTGACCATGCCACGTGCCGAAATCGCCGAACTGACGCATATCATATCCCAGCAGAGCCGCGTGTCGCTTGACAAGGTGGGCGGTGTTTCCAAACGCCGTATTGATAGCCTGCCTCATGCGGGGCTTGTCATGAACCTGCTGCTTGAACGCATGCAGGCCAAGGAGGTCGTGTTTTCCAGTCACGGGCTTCGCGAAGGCTGGATGTACGAAGCCCTGCCCGATGAATTGCGCGAACGTGATCCATTGCTTGATGCCTGTCTCAGCTTCGCCGAAGATGGCGAGAGGTTCCATCAGCATGGTGAAGAACTGTATCGCTGGTCGGCACCGATTTTCCGCGATCAGCCAGGCAATCTTGGCCGTCTGCGCCTTGCCGCCTGCATCATCGGCGATGTCGGATGGAGCGAACACCCCGATTACCGCGCGATCCAGAGCTATAACCGCATCCTGCATCATCCCTATCTTGATCTGAACCATCATGACCGGGTGTTCCTCGCTTATACCATCGGGTCACGCTATACCGGCAATTTCAAGGGTGACGAGTCAAGCGACCGTCTGCTTGACGAAGACACGCGTGCGATTGGCCGCCTTTACGGTCACGCCATCCGCCTTGGCCATACCCTTTCGGGGGGTGTTGAAGGCATCCTTCCCGGTACGGCGCTTGTTCATGAAGACAAGACGCTTACACTTCAGATGCACAGGGACTTCGCGGCACTCAACGGTGAAGTCGTTGAACAGCGTTTATCGAAGCTTGCCAAACTGATGGATTGCGACAGCAGGGTCGTGATTGTCGATCAGCTTCCCCAGCCCTGATCCCGTTTCCTTCTGTTTATTCAGTGCTTTTCGGTTCATTTATTTTGAACCGGAAAGCCCGCAATGCTATGGTGCCGTTGCTTCCCAAAGCACCCCGTCCGCGGAAAGGGCTGCGCCCGGTCTAATCGACATATGAACCACACGGTTTCCTTGCCTGTCTGGCGGACACAGGCTTAAGCACAGGGGAATCGTATGTCTGCTTCGCGCACATCGAAATCCGGAATCTTTGACGGCCGCCTTAACCTTGAGCAGCAGCGCAAGCGCGCCAAGGAGCTGCTGAAATCCGCCCGCGCCCAACAGGGCGATGCCCAAACCCGCATCAGTATCCACCTGCCCGGCAAAAGCATTGAGGATCTGCAACTGGCCGATAGCCAGATTGTCATCGCGCGCGAAAACGGTTTTGCCAGCTGGCCGAAACTGAAATCCCATATCGACCGGATTACCGAACATCAGCGCCAGATCGCATCGGGCCACCTGCCAACGCTCGATACGGCGCAAACCCTACATCTGCGCTGTGGCTCGGATATTTCGCATTGCCTGAAACTGGCCGGGTTTGTTGGTGCTTTCATGGAATTTTCCGATCCCTTCTGTCAGGGGCCGGTGCCGGATGTGCCCCTGCCCGACTTCATCGAAACCCGGGCGCGTTTTATCGCATCATCCTATCGCATTGATTTTCCCGATGCGCTTTCCCGCCTGCAACGCGAGTATGCCGGGCTGGCGACATTGGGCGATTATGATCATGTCGTGCTGTGGTTTGAACATGACAGTTACGATCAGCTGATCTTGGCCTTCCTGCTTGATTTCATCGCAACACTTCGCCCGCAAACCCGGCTTGATCTGATCTGTGTGGATCGGGTGCCCGGGGTCGAGCGTTTCATCGGCCTTGGTCAGCTTTCGCCCGAACTGCTGATCTGGTGCTGGGAAAATGCCCGCGCGCCGGTTTCGGATGCCATGCTGGAATGCGGTCAAACGGTCTGGCCCGCGATCCGTGCCTCAAACCCCGATGCGCTGCGCGCCATCATCGATAACGGCCAATCGCCGATCCCCTGCATGATCGCAGCCCTTGACCGCCATCTGCGCGAATTGCCCGATCCCGGAAACGGTCTTGGCCTGACGCAGGAACTGACCCTGCAAATCCTTGCCGATTTCGGTCCACTTCCGGCCGGCAAGGTTTTTGGTCATCTTATGCTGTCTTACGAACCGCTGCCGTTTCTGGGCGATCTGATGTTCCGGGGAATTCTGGCCGATATGAAGCAAACCCGGTCACCGCTTTTTGACTTCGCCGACAATCAACCGCACACGCCCTGGCCCGAACAGATATTGTCACTGACTGAAACCGGCCACGAAGTCCTTTCCGGCACCCGGAATTTCATGGAACTTTACACCGGCGAACGTTGGGTTGGCGGGATCAGGATTGCGGGAGCCGCGGTCGGTTAAACCAGCTTTCGCGTCACCCTGAAAATCTCGCCCCGCAGCCATTTATGCGGGGCGCTGGCGGCGTTGCGCACATGCCAGGACTGAGCGAAGCTGTATTCAGGGAAATCAAGCGGGAAGGTGCATTTGGCAAAGCCCGCCATGACATCGCGTTCAAGCCGCGAGGGCAGCGATGCGATCACGTCCGTCCCGCGGATCAGGCTGGCGATGCTGGCAAAGGTCGATGCCTGCAAAACCGTGCGGCGTTTGCGTCCGCAGGCATCGAGCATCTCGTCCACCGCCGAATGTTCGTTATTGCCGATGATCACGCGCGCATGGGGCACGGCGCAATATTGATCGAGCGTATCGGGTGGCACATCATGGCAATCCGCATCATAAAAGCACGCCATATGTTCGCGAAACAGGGTCTGTTGCGCGATATCGCCAACATTTTCAGTCATATGCAGGCCAATCGCCAGATCAAGCTGACCGCTTCGCAACCGGTCGATCACGTTTACATCGCCATGGATCGGTAAAATCCGAAGCCGGATATCGGCGGCATAACCGCGAATGATGCGAAACAGTTCGGGCATGATCACCGCGACCTCATAATCATTGGTGCCGATCACAAAGCGCGCGGATTGGTTCGGATCGTTCGGATCAAAGGCATCAACGCGGGCAAGGTTGCGCAAATCCTGCAACAGGATGCGCACCCGCCCGGCCATTTCATCGGCATGGGCGGTTGGCGTGATCCCCCGGCCTGACCGGACAAAAAGCGGATCGCCGACAATCTGGCGCAACCGGTCGAGCCCGTGGCTGACGGTGGGTTGCCCGACGCCAAGGCGGTTGGCGGCGGCTGTTACTGATCCCTCGTCATAGATGGTCAGGAAAAGCCGCAGCAGACGATAATCAAGGTCCAATTCATCGATATTCATACATGAATACTATCACCTTGATCGAATTGATCATATGGGAAATCAGGTGCAGTTTCATTCCATTGACGGGCCAATGCCCACCCCCGATTACCGGAGAATGAAACCATGAAAATCCTTGTTACCGGCGCAACCGGCCAGCTCGGAAGCCTTGTCGTCAAACATCTGCTGACCCGCGTTTCTGCCGATCAGATCGCCGCAAGTGTCCGCAATGTTGCCAAGGCACAGGAAATGGCCGCCAAAGGCATCGATGTCCGCCATGGCGATTTTGATGATCTTGCCCTGATGACCAATGCGTTCAAAGGCATTGATATCGCGCTGATCATTTCGGGTGAAACCGATGTTGAAACCCGCATCAAACAGCACCGTACCGCCGTTGATGCCGCCAAAGCAGCCGGTGTCAGCCATCTGGTCTATACCAGCTTTATCGATGCGCGCCCTGAAAGCCCGTTTACCTATGCCGCGATCCATGCCGACACCGAAAGCTACATCAAGGCAAGCGGCCTGTCCTTCACCCTGCTTCGCAACAGCTTCTATACCGACCTTCTGATGGCAGGCGTGCCGCATGCGCTTGAAACCGGTGATTTCGGTGCCCCGGCCGGCAATGGCAAGGTCAGCTACATTCCGCGTAACGACCTTGCCGAAGCCGTCGCTGCCGTCCTTGCCAACCCGGCCGATCACGTCAATCAGACCTACGAGCTTTCCGGCACACCCATCGGCTTTGCCGATATCGCCGCCATCATTGCCAACGCAACCGGCAAGGATATCCGTTATGCCGATCTGCCGCCCGAGGTCCATACCGGCATTCTGGCAAGCTTTGGCCTGCCCGGCCATCTGGTTGAGGCGCTAAGCGGCATGTATGTCGGCACGCGTAATGGCGATTATGAACAAACCAGCGATGATTTCGCCAAGGTTGTTGGCCGCGCACCGCAAAGCACCGCGGACTTTCTGAAAGAGGCACTGAAATGAGCCGCACCAAAACAATCCTTGCTGCCAGCCTGGTCGTCACCTTGGTTGCCATCGGCTTCGCCTTGCCCGCCCATGCGGGCGAGGTCGAAGACCGCAACACCGCCAATGTCGTCGCGTTTTATGACATGGTTTTCAATCAGCGCGATGTTGATGGCGCGATCACGAAATATATCGGCGATGAATATATCCAGCATAACCCGTTTGTTGCCGATGGCATTGACGGCTTCCGCGAGGGCATTACCGGCTGGCTGAATTCTGATGCGTCGATCCATGCCGAAATCGTCCGTACTGTCGCCGAGGGCAATCTGGTGGTTACCCATGTCAGGTCCCTTTCGGCAGAAGGCGAAAGTGCGGTAATGGATATCTTCCGCCTTGATGATGCCGGCAAGATCATCGAACACTGGGACGTCGCCCAGCCGGTCCCGGCCGAACAGGCGCATGACAACACGATGTTCTAAAACCGGGGTTCTAAAACCGGGCTTCCTCCCCTGTTGCAAAAATGAAAAACGGGCCGACTTTGGCCCGTTTTTTCATGTCTTCGATTGGGTGAAAGGATTTAGTCCTCGGCTTCAAGTTCGACAAACACAACTTCGCCGTTCTTGAGCTTGAGCCCGATCTGTCCGTGTTTGAGTTGCAGGGCATATTGCCCGAACAATTCGCGCCGCCAGCCATGCATCGCCGGGACGTCGGCATTGTCATCAGCCGCGATATTCTGCAAATCGTCGCTGGATGCCACAAGACGCTGGGCCACGCCCTTTTCCTCGGAACAGAGTTTGAGCAGCACCTTGAGCAGCTCCACCGTCGGGCCGATGCCCGATGGAAGGTCGGGGCGGAATTTTGGTTGTGGCCAATCTTCCTGCGGGCTGTCAAGCGCAGCCTGAATGGCTTCGATGATCGCCTGACCGGGTTTGCTGCTGCCGAAATTGCGGCCAACACCACGGGTCTTGTCGAGATCCTTGTCGGTCAATGGCTGCCGGGCGGCGATATCAAGCAGCGTATCATCGCGCAGAACACGGTTACGCGGCAGGTTTTTGCGCTGTGCCTCGGTCTCGCGCCATTCGCCAAGCGCGCGCGCCACCGCCAGGAATTTCGGGCTGTTGGAGCGGGTTTTAAGCCGAAGCCAGGCTTCTTTCGGATCAATCGAATAGATCGACGGATCGGTCAGGCGTTCCATTTCCTCGGCCAGCCAATAGGCCCGGCCATTGGCTTCGAGGCGTTCGTGGAAGGCTTCGTAAATCACGCGCAGATGGGTCACATCCGACAGCGCATAGCTGAGCTGCTTGGTTGAAAGCGGGCGGTGCGACCAGTCGGTAAAGCGCATCGATTTATCGATATTCTTGCGCACCACCTTGTTAACCAGCGTCTCGTAACCGACCTGATCGCCATAGCCAAGCACCATCGCCGCCACCTGGGTATCAAATACCGGGTGCGGGACCCTGCCGCTGAGATGGACGAAAATCTCGATATCCTGACGGGCGGCGTGAAACACCTTGACCACGCTTTCGTCCTGCATCAGGTCGAACAGCGGGGCAAGGTCAATGCCCTCGGCCAGCGGATCAACCGCCGCACCATTATCCGACGGTTCGGGGCTTGCCAACTGCACAAGGCAAAGCTGCGGCCAATAGGTCGAATCACGCATGAACTCGGTATCGACCGTGACATATTCGAACTGCCGGAGCTTTTCGCACAACGCGCGCAGTTCTTCTGTATTTGTAATTGGTTCCATAAACCTTGCTATAACATTGCCGGGCGTGATCCGCCAGTAGCTTCGATATGGCAGCTATCATGCGCAAAAAGCACTTAAAAACGACGTCTTAGATGATTTCATCCTCGTCGAGCAGCGGATCGGATTGCAGATGGGTTTCGATGGCATCCATGCGTTCCTGCAATTCCGATGACCGTTTGATCGCCGCCACATGGAAAAGCGCATCGCCCTGATTGACAATCGGCAGATTGGTCCGCCCGATGATCAATCCGGCATGCTTCGCCACGACCTCTGCATCGCGAAGGCCAAACGGATCGGAAACTGCGGCCACCACATCGCCCTCGTTGACGAACTCGCCCGCGATCTTGAAGGTCCTTAAAATCCCGCCGACCGGCGCACGCAGCCAGTAACTGCTTGATGATTTGAAAGGGGGGACTTTCGGATCGCGGATTGATCTGCCCGACGTCATGCCAAGCTTGCGCATCACGCGCAAAACCCCCGAAACACCGGCCCGGATCGACATTTCATCAAACCGGAGCCCCTCGCCCGCTTCATAGAGCAGGATCGGCACCTCGGCCTCCTTGCCGGCCTGGCGCAGCGACCCTTCGCGCAGCGGACTGGTCAGGATGATCGGGGCGCCGAAGGCCTCGGCATAGGCCATGATATCCTCGTCATCTTCATTGACCCTGATCTGGGGCAGGTTCACGCGGTTCACGGCTGCGGAATGCAGATCGATGCCGAAATCGGACCGTTCGACAATTTCAGTCAGGAAAAGATGGGCAAGCTGTGCGGCAAGGGAGCCCGCCGAATGACCGGGGAAACACCGATTAAGGTCGCGGCGGTCGGGCAGATAGCGCGTATGGTTCAGAAACCCGAACGCATTGACGACCGGAACCGCCAGCAAGGTTCCATGCATCCCGCGAAGGGCGGGCGATTTCAGAACCCGGCGGATGACCTCCACCCCGACGATTTCATCGCCATGCACGGCACCACTAACGAACAGAACCGGGCCGGGCCGTTTGCCATGCACCACATTGACGGTCAGATTGACCGGCGTGTGATTGGATAAAAGTGAGATCGGAATATCAACGATCTGGCGGGTGCCCGCAGGCACCCTTTTATCGCCAATCTCGAAGTCCGGGGTCCTGGCTACCTTTGCCGATCTGGCGTTGGATACTTTCTTCCCGATCTCGTTCACAGTTTATCCCTTGCCTTTGGTCCGCACCTTGCCGGGGCGGTGATCCTTTTCCATGAATTCGATAATCATTCCGGCAATGTCCTTGCCGGTTGCCCCTTCGATGCCTTCCAGCCCAGGCGATGAATTGACTTCCATCACCACCGGACCGTGGTTGGAGCGAAGAATATCGACACCACAGACATTTAGCCCCATCGCCTTGGCGGCTTCAACTGCTGTTGCACGTTCCTGCGGAGTAATACGCACGGCACGCGCCGAACCACCACGATGAATGTTGGACCGGAAATCACCCTCCGCCCCGGTGCGTTCCATGCTGGCAATGACTTTCTCGCCAATTACAAAGCAGCGAATATCGGTATTGCCCGCTTCCTTGATGAATTCCTGCACCATGATATCGACATTGGCCCCGCGGAAGGCCTCGATCACGGATTTGGCGGATTTTTCGGTTTCGCCAAGAACCACACCAATGCCCTGGGTGCCTTCCAGAAGCTTGATCACAACCGGCGCGCCGCCGACAATCGAAAGAACCTCATCGGTTTTTTTCGGATCATGGGCAAAGGCCGTCACCGGCAGGCCGACACCACGCCGCGACAGGATCTGCAAGGAGCGCAGCTTGTCACGCGACCGGCCAATCGCCACGGATTCGTTTAACGGATAAACCCCCATCATTTCAAACTGACGCAACACCGCCAGTCCGAAAAACGTCACCGAAACGCCGATACGCGGAATAACCGCGTCATACCCGGTCAGTTTCTTGCCGCCGTAATAGATTTCCGGCTTCAGCGACGTGATGTTCATCGTCACGCGCAAGGTGTTGATGACATCAATCTCGTGCCCGCGACTTTCGGCCGCCTCGACCAGCCGTTTGTGGGAGTACAGATTAGGATTGCGCGCAAGCATTGCGATTTTCATGCAATGGACTCCCGTGGTCGAGCGTTACAGAATGTGTCGAAGGTTCAACGACAGCGTCGGATCATTGTTCCGAAACGGTGCCGGATTGCAGCGCCGTATAAACCTGTTCCGGTTTCCCCGCCAGATAAGATTTTGACGGTTGGACCAAAAATCTTCCTGCCTTCATTGCCGTGCGCCCCAGCAGCATGGGAAAGCCCATCAATGAACGGTTTGCCAATGAAATCTCGACCCGGATTTTATGATGCCCGACGGCAATATGGGTCGAAATCACATAACGTTCCTCGGCCTCGCCGTTGGAACTGCGAATCTCGCGGGTTTCAACAAGCGGTGCCGTGCATTCGATACGACCATGCCCGTCACCGCGGTAATGCGGCAAGATGAATTTTACGAATTTTTGGTTATCGCGTTCAATCATGCGGGGATTAAGCGCATGAAGCGACGATGTCCGCGCCCCGGTATCGACCTTGGCCTTCATCAACGGCACGTCAAAATCCGGTAGTCCGATCCATTCGCGCCAGCCCAGAACATGTCCGGACTGGACCAGTGCATCGGTCTTGGATTTCAGGGACGGTTTAACCTTGGTCTTGCGCGGGGTCACATGCACTATCCAGTAATTTGCAATCAGGCGAATATAACGCGCAACATCTTGCCTCGCCTATCGAAAATGCGTCTGACTGCTACGTCAATCCTGTTGACCATCCATAACAGCCCGCACCAGCGGCAATGTCACCGCGCGCTTTTGCGCCAATGCCTGCCGGTCAATCGCGGCCACAAGTTCGGTAAGCGCGACAAAGCTGCGTTCGATGCGTGGCAGGATATAGGCAATGATCTGCGGGCCAGGTGCCATCTGCCGGTCGGCGAACAGCTTGATCAGAAGTCCGACCATCAAGTCGTCATCGGGCGGGGAAATTTCGCAGACCAGTGCCGCCCCCAGCCGTGATTTCAAATCCGGCAGATCGACTTTCCAGCGCGATGGGGGCTGCTGTGCGGTCATCAGCAAATGCCCGCCGCGTTCTTTGAGCATATTATAAAGATGGAAACACACCGTCTCGTCGAGGCCAAGATCGGCATCCTCGATGACAAGCCCGGTGGCATCGCCCAGAAGCACGTCCGGATTCGCCCCGACAAGGTCACGCCCCGAAACGCTTAGCGCGGCCGACCGTGCCCGCCATACTTCCGCAAGGTGGCTTTTGCCCGATCCGCGCGGACCATAAAGGCAAAGGGCAGGAACCGGCCATTCCGGCCAGTGATCAATCCATGAAACGGCTTCGCGATTACAATCGGCGACCATGAAATCGGCCCGCCCCAATGCCGGGCGCAGTTCCAGTTCCAGCGGCAACTGTTGCGGCGATAATTCCGGCATATGGCCGTCGCCACCCTTTTCGGGTGCAGCGGGCGTTTCGTCCGGGGCCGTCTTTTGGGGTGCGCGGGTCACTGTGTTCTCAATTCTCGGCGTCTTTTAACGGATCATAGGCCGGATTGTCAGGGCCGTGATCATATAACCGGCTATCCAGATACTGCCTTAAGCCATATCGCACAAGCACACCGATCACCGCAGCCACCGGTACGGCCAGCATCACACCCAGCAATCCGAAAACAGCCCCCCCGGCCAGCAGGGCAAACATCACCCAGACCGCATGCAGACCGACCTTGTCGCCGACCAGTTTCGGGGTCAGGAAGTTGCCTTCCATCACCTGCCCGGCCCCGAAAACAAGGGCGACCAGCGCCAGATCGACACTGACGCCAAACTGCGCCAATGCCACGCCCATGCCAACGGCGAACCCGGCAAACATGCCGAAATAGGGTACAAAGGACACGAGCCCGGTCATCAGGCCAATGACAAAGCCGAATTCAAGCCCAACCGCCGTCAGGCCCAGCGCGTAGAACAGGCCAAGCAAAATGCAAACCGTGGCCTGCCCGCGCACGAAGCCAGCCAGGGTTTCATCAATTTCGCGCGCGCATTGGCGGATATCCTCGGCCGAACGGCGCGGCAGATATCCATCGATCTTGGCAACGATCTTGTCCCAGTCACGCAGCAGGTAAAACGCCACAACCGGGGTAATGAACACAAGGCTGAGGAAGTTCAGCAACGCCAGCCCCCCCGAAAGCACATTGGTCAGAAGGTTGCCGACCCATTTGATCGCGTTCGCGGTCTGGCCTTTGACCGAATCCGATATGCCTTCAAGCGTTTCGGGCGCGATGCGGTCGATGATGTGCTGCACATACGGTGCTACGGTCGTCCGCAATGTGTCGATATAACCGGGCAGTCTTTCAAGGAAGCCTGCAAGCTGGCTGCCGATCATCGGCACGATCAGCAACAACACGAAAATGAAAATCAGAAAAAACAGAACCGTGATGATCGTCGTGGCAATCGTCCGGTTGATCCCGCGTGCTTCCAGCCGGTCGGCCAGCGGATCAAGGAAATAGGCAATCGCCATCCCGGCCACAAACGGCAGCAGGATGCCGGAAAAAAGCCAGATCAGAACGAAAAAACCGACAATGAAAATCAGCCAGAAACGGGCCTGTTGCCGAAACGTCATATCCGTTTTTCCCCTTGTTTCGCTGTCATGTCGCCGTGATGATGCCCGCCCCCAAAATATTTGCGAACATCCTGCACGGTTAAGCCTCAGGCGGCATTATCCGCCAATCGACAGGTCCTGCAAACGCTCCGACCCGGCAGGCTGGATGAACCAGATATCCCCCATCTGGCTCAGGCTCAGATTCTGTTGTGCCAGGGCGGTGCGAAGCTGATCGGTCGAACCGACATAATCCACAGCAATCTGTACTTCACGGCGCGACATTGCGACGACCCGGCTGTTGCGTACCACCGGAGAGTCGATAATGCGTTCCTCGATCCTGGCCCAGTCATCAAGACCGGTGATCGGAATGAACACCATCAACTGCCCGCCGGTGCCGTAATTGATCAGGTTGGCACGTTTCCAGCCGTCCGAAAGCTGGTCCTGTACGCCTTTGGCCGCGCGAACCAGCGTTTCGTTCAGGCTTTCGCCCGGCTGGGTGGTTTCGGTCACGCCAAAAATCTGTGGCGCACCGCCCGCGTCATATCGGGTGGCGGTCACATCAACCGTTTCCGCGCCGGTTTCACCACGGACCGTGGCGCTGGCGACAACGGCGACATTCGCACCATAGCGGCGGGCAAGCTCGTTCAAGCGGTCGATCGCACCATTTTCAGCCTGCTCGGCCGAAACAATGCCGATATCCTGCAAATCGCCAATTGGTGCCTTGACCGGGACCAGACCGCCCGATGCGAAATTGCGGCTCCAGATATCGCGCCACGGATTGGGGTCATCCCACAGGCTGGTGTAACCGCCCGAATGATAGACCGGCACAATGATCACCGGCTTGGACTGCAATTCGGCAAACGGGATATCGCGGAAACGCAAATAATTGCGAAGTTCGTTTTCCTTGAAGCGCACCGTCATGTCGGCGATATAGCGCACCGAGGACGTTTTCTCGTTCGAAACGCCGAAATCGCGCACCATATTATTGATGTCGTTCTGGTTTGGCGTGCCAAGACTTCTGCGGTCTTCGGGCAATGTCAGGCGTGCCACAACCTCATCGAAGGCCTTGCGCTGACCGATGGCTAGGGCCTGATCACGTGCGGCGGCGGCGGTTTCCGCACTTTCGTCAACATGCACCCCCGATACCGAAAAGATATCCTGCGCAAATACCGGAAAGGATAAGGACGCCGAAAGTCCGACGACACCTGCCAACAGCCTGAAACTTTTGAGTCTTGTAAGCACGTTTGCCTCTTTGCCCATTTTTCGATGGTTTGATGCTTCTTGTGGCACGAGTGAAGCATTCTGGAAAGAAAACTCTCCCATGCGCACCTGAGCATTGCATATTGCCCACGTTTGAGTATTTTCGGCCCAGCGGAAATTATCAAGCCCGCGTTTTTTATCAGTATGATGACTTTTGGCTTCTTATTGCCCTGATTAAAGGCGTAACCAAGGCGAAAGTTCCAGCCCCGGTTGCCAAAACCCGGCCTGATCGCCTTTACTGATGAAAAACGCGGGTTGCCCGCTTTGTTTTATCCATGCGCTTAAGCCGAGGATCACCCAATGACCGCCTCCAACGGCCTTACCTATAAGGACTCCGGTGTCGATATCGATGCTGGCAATGCCCTTGTCGATGCTATCAAACCGCTGGCCAAAGCAACCAGCAGAACCGGCGTTACCGGTGGTTTGGGGGGATTCGGCGCTTTGTTCGACCTGAAAGCTGCCGGTTATAACGACCCGGTTCTGGTTTCGTGCACCGATGGTGTCGGTACCAAGCTTAAAGTCGCCTTTCTGGCCGACAAACACGATACCGTCGGCATCGACCTTGTCGCGATGAGCGTCAATGACCTTGTGGTCCAGGGGGCAGAACCGCTTCTGTTCCTTGATTACTTTGCCACCGGCAAACTTGCCGTTGATAAGGCAACCGACGTTGTTGCCGGTATTGCCGAGGGTTGCAAACAGGCGGGATGCGCGTTGATTGGCGGGGAAACCGCCGAAATGCCGGGCATGTATGCGGACGGCGAATATGATCTGGCCGGTTTTGCGGTTGGTGCCGCCGAACGCGGCGAACTGCTTGATGGTTCCAACGTTGCCGAGGGCGATGTGATCCTTGGCCTGGCATCCAGTGGCGTTCATTCCAACGGTTATTCGCTGGTGCGCAAGGTTGTCGACATGGCCGGTCTTGGTTACGGCGATGATGCCCCGTTTGCACCGGGCAAAAATGTTGGCGAGGCGCTGCTTGAACCGACCAAAATCTATGTCAAAAGCTGTTTGGCGGCGCACAAAGCCGGTCTGGTCAAGGCGCTGGCGCATATCACCGGTGGCGGTTTGACCGAAAACGTCCCGCGCGTTTTGCCCGAAAACCTGACGGCGGTGTTTGACGCCAGCACGTGGGAATTCCTTCCGATTTTCAAATGGCTGTCCAAACAGGGCGGCATCCCGTCGGTTGAAATGGCGCGGACCTTTAACTGCGGCATTGGCATGTGCGTTGTGGTTCCGGCCGACAAGGCCGATGAGGCCGAAGCGCTTTTGCGCGAACACGGCGAAACCGTCAGCCAGATCGGTGTGATCGGCCCGCGTGCCGGTGATGGCCCGCAGGTCATCATCAAGAACATGGCCGCGGCATGGGAAAAGTAACGCCGCTAAAACTCGCGGTTCTGGTTTCGGGCGGCGGGTCGAACCTTCAGGCGATCATTGATGCCTGCAAGACGCCTGATTATCCGGCGGAAATCGTTCTGGTGTTTTCCAACCAGCTTGACGCAGGCGGGCTTGAACGGGCGCGTCGTGCCGGTATCCGGGCAGAAGCCATTTCGCACAAGGGCTTTGAAGGTGGGCGCGAAGCCTATGACAGCACGGTCAGCAACCTGATTGAAGAATCCGGTGCCGATCTGGTGGTTCTGGCGGGTTATCTGCGTCTGGTCAGTGAAAGCTTCGTGACGCGCTGGGAAGGTCGGCTGATCAATATTCACCCGTCCCTTCTGCCAAGCTTCAAGGGCCTGCACGTTCATCAGGCCGCCCTTGATGCCGGGGTGAAATATTCCGGCTGCACGGTGCATTACGTCGTGCCAGAAGTCGACAGCGGCCCGATCATTGCGCAGGCCGTGGTGCCGGTCCTGCCCGGTGATGATGCCGGTACGCTGGCGCAGCGCATCCTGAAACAGGAACATCGCATTTATCCGCAGGTGATCCGCTGGATCGCCGAGGGCCGGGTTTCGGTCGATGAAGCCGGGATCGTTACGGTCGCCGATGCGAATGCCCCGGATTTCGCGCAAATCAATCCGGTGCCTGA
Source organism: Thalassospira permensis NBRC 106175 (assembly GCF_000714555.1). NCBI lineage: Bacteria > Pseudomonadati > Pseudomonadota > Alphaproteobacteria > Rhodospirillales > Thalassospiraceae > Thalassospira > Thalassospira permensis. The sequence continues at coordinate 29,818 of NZ_AUNC01000011.1, forward strand.
ACCGAATTGACTGCGCCCGTGGCGGGCGATCCGCATGTGGTTCAGGGGCAGGTAAAAACCTGTCCCTTTTTTTGTCTGCTGGTATCACGAAAAATGATCTGGCAGTTTCTGATATTGGTCATATTTCATTCGCATTTTTCAGGTCTTTTCTCCTGCGACCTGTCCACCGGATCAGAGCCCCAAAAACATGAAATTATTCGTGCTGCGCCTGAATATTCCCCAAGCCATCCTGATGCATACATCCCTTCTGGCTGCTGTATTGGTGGCACCGATGCTGCTTTGTGCCGATGAAGCCCGCGCCGATGAACCGAGCTGGTCCCAACGCAAGTGCCAGTTTTACCAGTCGTTTCGCAACCAGCTTCAAACGAGCCGGGATAAAAGCGAGCTTGGAGAGGAATTTCTAAAAAGCGAAGATGCCTTTGTTGCATCGGGATGCACCGGACGCATCCATGTCTGTCCGACCACCGAGGCTGAACTCGATTACGCCAATAAAATGTCCCTGAGAATGATGAATGAAGGCGCCACGGGTTCCTTCCTGCCCTATTCCTGCGCCCCGACAGACTGACATCCGCATCGGGCTTTATTGGCCAAATGAATGATATCGCCAGTTAATCTGCGTCTTGCGTCGCAACAACTTCACGTCTATACACTGGAGAAATTCTAAACGCAGGAGGCTAATTTGCAGGGTAAAGACTACGAACTGACCAAAACCCACGTCGACATCTATAACGGCTATACCGTCTTTATGAAGTGGGGCACTCTTTCTGTTGTCGCCATTCTGATCCTGATGGCCATCTTCCTGCTGTGATCGCCTGATCGCGGGGAAAAAAATGCAAAGCTGCCGGTTTCGGCAGCTTTTTTCTTGGCCAAAAACAAACGCCTGACGTTATTTTGATGATCTTTATTCACCCCTGAAATGTGTTACGATGCGTTTGGCATTTCCCGCCAAGGGTCACGCCACACCTGTAACAAGTCAGGGAGGAAACAATGCAGGGAAGCGACTACGATAACAATCTGGTTGAGGTCCACCAGCATGGCTGGGAAAACTGGACCAAATTCATGCTCTGGAGCGTCATTTCAATTGCCGTCCTGCTGTTATTGATGGCGGCATTCCTGCTCTGATCGGCTGTATATTTCAGGCATAAAAAACGCCCCGCACATGATGCGGGGCGCTTCTTATCCGGCGAACCGAAAACCGTATTTCATATCGCTTAACCGACGATGTCGGAGCTTTAAGGCTTAACCGACGATGTCGGTCTGGGCGAAGAAATAGGAAATTTCGATTGCAGCATTTTCAAGCGAGTCCGAACCATGGACCGAGTTCGCTTCGATGGATTCTGCAAACTGTTTGCGAATGGTGCCTTCCTCGGCATTGGCCGGGTTGGTAGCGCCCATAACTTCGCGGTATTTGGCAACAGCGTTTTCGCCTTCCAGAGCCTGGACGACGACCGGGCCGGAAACCATGAAGTCCACGAGTTCGCCAAAGAACGAACGTTCCTTGTGAACAGCGTAGAAGCCTTCGGCCTGTGCACGGGTCAGAGCGACACGCTTCTGCGCGACGATGCGAAGGCCTGCGTCTTCGATGACGGCATTGATTTTGCCCGTCAGGTTGCGGCGCGTTGCGTCCGGCTTGATGATCGAAAGAGTGCGTTCGATAGCCATTGGTTTCACCTAGCTACTTGTAAAAATTCGTTACCCCCAAGAAGGGACTGCGGAAGATAAAAAAGCCGACGACAAGGCTTCCTTATCATCCGCAGACCCTAAGGTTGGCGCTATATAAACGCCCTTGGTTCGCAACGCAACACATAGTTCGGTCCGCGCAATTCAGACCTGCGCCCCTTGCATCGGGGGTTGAACAGGTGTGAAAAGCCGCCAAATCCCGTGAAACTGCGCGCCTTGCCGCCCCATCACGCACGCATTTTGTCCTGTTGGTCCTGTGATCGAGTGTTCATGACAGTTTCAAGAATCCTTGCGTCACGGCCCTCCCTGCCCTATTGAAAGCACAGATTTTCAAACGATTCCCGAACGCGGACCCGAAATGCTGCAAATTACCGACCTGACCTACCGCATTGGCGGCCGTATGATCCTTGATCACGTGACCCTGACCGTACCCGACGGGTACAAACTGGGCCTGATCGGACGTAACGGGGCCGGCAAATCCACGCTTTTGAAACTGATTTCCGGCGAAATCGCATCGGATGGCGGCGATGTATCGCTGTCTAACCGCACCCGCATGGGTGTGGTATCGCAGGAAGCCCCGGCGGGGTCGCGCTCCCTGCTTGATACGGTTCTGGATGCCGATACCGAACGGGCCGCCCTTCTGCATGAAGCCGAAAACGTTACTGATCCGAACCGGATCGCCGATATCTATACCCGGCTTGCCGATATCGATGCCCATACCGCAGAAGCCCGCGCGGCATCGATCCTGTCAGGCCTTGGTTTTGATGCCGAAGCCCAGCAACGCCCGTGCGATGATTTTTCCGGCGGCTGGCGGATGCGTGTGGCACTGGCGGCAACCCTGTTCCTGCAACCCGACCTGCTGCTGCTTGACGAGCCGACCAACCACCTTGATCTTGAAGCCACCATCTGGCTTGAAAACTATCTGATCAACTATCCCGGCACGATCATCCTGATCAGTCACGACCGCGACCTTCTGAACAAGGCGGTCAAACATATTGCCCATCTGACCGATGGCAAGGTGACGATGTATGGCGGCAATTACGACAAATTTGCCAAAACGCGCCGCGAACAGATGGAACTGGCGTCCAAGCATTACGAAAAACAGGTCGCCCAGCAAAAACACATCCAGTCCTTCATCGACCGGTTCCGCGCCAAGGCCAGCAAGGCCAAACAGGCGCAAAGCCGTATCAAGATGCTGGAAAAAATGGGACCGGCGATTGCCGTTGTCGAAGACCGCAGCATTTCGTTCGACTTCCCAAGCCCCAAGGAACTGCCACCGCCGCTGATCAATATCCATAACGGCGATGTCGGCTATGAACCCGGCAAACCGGTCTTGCGCAATATTAGCCTGCGCATTGATATGGATGACCGCATCGCGCTTCTGGGTGCCAACGGTAACGGTAAATCGACACTGGCAAAGCTTCTTGCCAACCGGCTTGAACTGATGGCCGGGGAAAAGGTTGCGTCGGGCAAGCTGCGCATCGGTTATTTTGCACAGCATCAGACCGACGAGCTTCGCCCCGATGAAACCCCGTATCAGCATATGGCTGCCCTGATGCCTGATGTCATCGAACACAAGGTCCGGGCCCAGCTTGGCCGTTTTGCGTTTGAAGGCCAGAAAGGTGACACCAAGGTCAAGGACCTTTCGGGTGGGGAAAAGGCGCGTCTGCTGTTTGCGCTGATGACGCTTGATGCGCCGCATATGCTGATCCTTGACGAACCGACCAACCACCTTGATATCGACAGCCGCGATGCGCTTAATCATGCGCTTAATGCCTATGAAGGTGCGGTGATCATCATCAGCCACGATCCCTATCTGATCGAAGCCTGTGCGGATCGACTTATTCTGGTTGCCGATGGTGCGGTTAGCGCCTTTGACGGCGACGTTGCCGAATATCGCCAGTATCTGCTGAACCGGGCGCGTGATGAACGCCGCGCGGACAAGGCAGAAGCCAACGAAAACGGCGAACCGGCACGACCAGAGGACAAGGGCAACCGCAAGGCGCTCCGCCAGCAGGCTGCCGAAAAGCGCAAGGCTGCAGCCCCCATCAAGCGCGAGATTGAAAATCTTGAAAAGCAGATGGAAAAGCTGACCGCGCGTCGTGACAAAATCAAGGACGAGATGGCCGATCCGACGCTTTACGAGCCTGATAACGCCACCAAACTGACCACCTTGCAAAAAGACCTCGGCAAGATCGAAAACGAACTGGCCGAGATCGAAACCCGCTGGATGGAAAAGCAGGAAGAATACGAACAGAAGGTGGCGTAAGCCGCCGCCTTCTGGCGTCTCCCCTGTTTTGACGTCAATCCCGCCCCACTGCCATCAAGTCGCCGAATTCTCCCCGCAGCTTTTCCCAAGGGCAAAGCAAACAATGCGGGAGATGGACCATGGTTGAACTCATCTATGGGACCGACGGGGCAGATGTGCTTGTCGGAACAGAGCAGGACGATCATATCTTTGGGCGCGCGGGCGGTGATTATATCCGTGGACTTGGCGGAAATGACCGCTTCTATGAGATCGGACCGGGGGACGATACGCTTGATGGCGGTGCCGGTCATGATCATTTCCATGCAAGTATCGGTGACGACACGCTGCTTGGCGGGTCGGGCAATGACAAACTTGATGGCGGCCCGGGGGCCGATGTCATTGATGGCGGTCCCGGCCGCGATGAAATTCGATTTTCCTATTCAAATGACTCGGCCAAGGAAGGCGTCATCGTCAATCTTGCCACCGGCATTGGTGTGGGCGGCGATGCGGATGGCGACCGCTATTTCAATATCGAAGACATCCGTGATTCACGCTATGGCGACATTCTGATCGGCGATGACGGCAACAACGCCTTTTTCCAAACTGGTGCTGGCGACGGTGATGTGATGAATGGCGGCGGCGGCGATGACACTTTCTATGCCGCATATGGCTCTGCTTTTTCTGAGGAACAGACAAGCATTTTCATCGGCGGCGAAGGGTCTGACACCATTAGCTATATCGCCGGTTGGGGCAATGATGCGCCCTATGGTGAATATGGTCCGCAACCGGTGATCAATCTTGAAACCGGATCGGGGCGCACCGGCGATCATTTCGTCAGTATCGAAAATGTCGATGGCAGCAATCAAAGCGACCTGATCATCGGTGATGAAAACGATAACCACCTGATCGGCAACAAGGGCGGCGATACCATATATGGCCGCGATGGCGACGACGTCATTGTCGGCGAAAACATCCATGGCGAAGCCGGAAATGATACGCTCACCGGCGAATGGTATGATGTCTCGCTTTATGGCGGCGACGGCCATGACACACTTGATGCTGGCCCCATCGCCCATGAAGCCTTCTCCGACAACATCCTTTCGGGCGGCGGCGGCAATGACTGGCTTCAGGGCAATATCGGCGACGATACTTTCGTCTTCGACGCCGAAGCCTCCAGCCGGGATCGTGTGGTTGATTTCGAAAGCGGCAATGACGGCGATACCCTGCTCCTCACCGCTGATCTTCAGGCCAGATCGGGCATTACCGATTTCGACAGCCTGCTTGATCATGCGACTGAAACCGATGGCGGTGATCTTTACATCGATTTCAGCAACGGCGATCCATGGACCTTTGGGGTGATTATCGAAGACATCACCAAGGACGACCTGACACCCGACAATGTCGAGTTCGGCTAGGCCCCGCCCCCGAAACACCAAAGGCCGTCCGGTTTATCGCAAGGCGGCCTTTTTCTTCGGCATTTCCCGTTTCTGATCTTGTCCGTCAGGTTGCAGTTGGTTGATAGATCCCTGGCACGAAATAGCTGTATCGCTTTCGAACTGTTCGGAATACCGATCAACAAGGTGATCGCGAATGTTGCCGGTTAACCAAACCCTTCAGGCGATTTGGTCAAATCCTTGCGCCTGATGCGTCAAAACCAATTCCCAATGCCAATAACCAGCGACCGAAACCGTCCGGAAAGGATGACACAGCAAGCTATTGTCAAACCATAAGAACTTGCAAAAAATATATCCACAATGTAGAAAAAGCAACAATCACATCAATCATTGATTTAGTCCGGGCGCAAAAGTGCGGGCGATTAATTGTACCAATTTATCGTTCTGCCATTAATGCGAAAGAGTCCCCGGATTGACAAAACTGAAACCGGTTCCCGTATCAAACTTTGACACCAATGATATCGATCCGCGTCACCGCTTTGACGCATGGCAGGAAAATATCGGTATCTTTTTTGATGTAATGATGTCCGATCATGAATGTCATCTCACGAATTTTTTTGCACAGATCGATGTTTACGACCTTCAGGAAACGGTTTTTGGTGTCACCAGATCACAAGCCCAGCAGTTTTTACGGCATCCCCGCCGAGTGATCGATGATGATATGGACCACATTCTGGTTCAGCTTTTCCTGCAGGGCGGCGGCCTTACCAAAGACAATGAGCGCATTGTCGCGGGCGACATGCTTATCATCGATCTTTCTTACCCCCATGACATGATCACGGGTGATTTTGAAAACCTTACGCTTGTTCTGCCACGGGAATTGCGACCAGATATATCGGATATGCTCGCGCCACTGCATGGACTGAAGCTTTCCAAGGACAACCCGATGGTCCGCTTTATGGCCACCGGTTTTCTGAACCTTTGGAAGAACATTCCTGACATGACAACTCAACAAGCTGTTAGTGCCGTGCAAGGAACTCTCGGCCTGATGCAAGGATGCTTGCTGTGCGAAGGCCTGCTTCCCGAGGAAATCGACGCGCCAACATCAGTTGCCCTTGCAAAGGGCATCTACCGCTATATTGATGTCAACCTTGCCGAATGCATCACGCCAGCAAGCCTTGCCCTGATCTTTCGAATGTCAAGAACACATATCTATCGCATTTTTGCCCCGCATGGCGGGGTCGCAAATTATCTTTGGGATCGCCGTTTGCAGCGGAGCTTTCAATTGCTGTCGCAACAGCGTTACAGCCACAAGAACATTGGCAGCATTGCCTTTGAATGCGGTTTTAACAGTGAGTCCCATTTTAGCCGCGCATTCCGCGCCAAATTCCATTCAACACCAAGTCAGATCCGTGCCGATGCCGTGAACGCCCGATTGCATCATCACGGCAAAGCCACAACGTCAACCGGCTACGCCGCAGGGTTGCCAAACTGGGTGCGGCGGCTGTAACGCTTTAGAACCGGTATTCCAGCCCCAGATAGCCTGAAGCAGTGCGTTCGTCGCCAGTTGCAAGCCCCAGTTCCATGTCTGCGACAACCGTCATCCGCCGGTCCACGTCATAGCGCATATTGCCCCCGACATATCCCCCGTACGAGGACGTATCACCGGTTCCCTGATAGCGTAAAACCGGACCGTTGCCGAGCCCGACATCAACACTGTCACGCCCGAAATAGCTGTATTTCATCCCGCCGCGCAGTTCCATCTCGCCCCGGCCATCTGCAAGCGCCTGACGGGCTGCCAATTGCAAACGCCCGTTGATCACATCCACACCATGCCCCTGAACGCGAAGGTTCGATGATGTCGTACCGGTTTCGGTATATTCACCGTAATAGCCATAGGTGTAATTAACTTCGGCCGATGGCCGCAATTCAATCCCGCCGCCGATGTCAATCGACCGGACCACCGCCAGTGACGGACTGATATAGACACTGTTGTAATCTGATTGTGCGGTTTCCTCGCCGGTCAGGTTATCGACCACAAGACGTTTATCCTGATGGCGTTGATAGCCGACGACCAACGCCCCGTCGATAGCCCAGTCGCCGACAACATATTCACCATATCCGCCGACAAAAAAGCCGTTGCTGTCACTTTCGACCGATGCCTCGTCGGTTTTCATCCCTGCAACGGACGCCCCGCCAAACACACCGATACTGTGGTCATCAATCGGCTTTTCATATCCGCCGATCACGCCACCAACCCGGCTGCGATAGCCCAAATTCGCCCCGTCATCGCCGCGTTTTTTGTACCCACCAAAAACATGTCCCCAGACAAAGGGCATCTGCGGCGCATATAACATACCCGGTTCAAGTTCGCTGGCCGCGACCACAACCGATTGCGGTTTGTTTGATCGTGCCAGTTGCTGGCTGACCGCCTGATGAATGCCGGCTGCCGTCGTTCCCAGCGCCGCCCGATTGGCAGCAAGACCTGTCGGATCTGCGATCACCACCGTCGATCCACTTTGCCGGACAAGCCCCTCACCGCCAGCCGATGTATTCACCGTACCGGCATTGCTGATGCTCAGGGTCGATGACCGCGCCCCGGCGGATGTATCGATATTGACCGCATTGGTGCCTGCACCAAGATTAATCGTCCCGACAATCGTCGCACCTGGTTTGATGTTCAGGGTCTGGTTGCTCGACCCCACAATCGCCTCGGTCGCCGACCCGGTCGCAATCACCTTCCCGCTGACATTGATCGTCCCGTTGGCCCCTGTGGATCTGATCCCGGCAAGTCCTGCACCCGATACGGTGACGGTTCCGCCGTCACTGACCGTAAGGGTGTTGCCGCTACCGGTTGATCGTATTCCGTCGGCATTCGTGCTGGTAATCGCACCGCTATTGACAAGTGTCGAATTATTTCCGTCGCTCCGCATGCCCTCGCCATCGCTGCCGCTTGTGGTAATCGTACCGCTATTGACAGCTGTTACGCCATTCCCGTCAGCGTACATGCCACGGGAACGAACTCCGCTTGTCGTGATTGTACCGCTATTGGAAAGTGTCGAACCGCTATTGGTGCTTCCGATGCCATAGGAATCTGTTCCGCTTGTCGTAATCGTACCGCTATTAACGAGTGTCGAATTGGCGTTGGCGCTGTTTAGACCGTACGAACCATCTCCGCTTGTCGTAAGCGTGCCGTTATTGACAAGTGTCGAATTGGTTCCGGTGCCATTTATGGCATGGGCATTCGCACCGCCTGTCGTAAGCGTGCCATTGTTGAAAAATTTAGAACCCGGCCCGAAACTGGCCATTCCGTAACCGCTCGCTGCGTCTGTCCGAATTGTACCGTTATTAACAAACTGCGCATTTCTAGCCCCCCCATCACCAAATATGCCCACGCGCCCGCCACCCACCGTCGTGATCGTGCCGTTATTGGTCACACGCACGCCGTCTGCGCTAACAGTGATGGCGGCGCTATTCGCCGGCGTCGTAACATTGAGAACCCCGCCCTGCTCGATCAATCCGGTTTCCCCGACGCTCAGGGTTTTGGCAACCGTATCGGTGACACCGCCAGAAACGGTAAAATCTGCGGCCTGCGCCGCATGACCCGATAATGCTGCACCAACCAACGCCAAGGGAACTACCCGTCGACGTAACAATCTGAATCCCTTAGCCATTTATCCCCCCAATGATGCCGGAGAGAATAACACGCCTAAGATTTTTGTTTTGACTGAGCATCCCAAATTATTGTTACGAGCGTACAGAACGACATGCTTTGATCCGAAACCAGTCCTGACTTTGGCTGGGCATTGATGCGCCAATAGTTCGGTGAGCAACGCATTTAAAGACAAAGCTTTATTCTCAGGCTTCGTCGCGATTTCACCTGCCCTGATCCAGAAAAACGAAAGGCCGCCCGATTATGACAGGGCGGCCTTTGTTCTGTTCAGGTTGCGGTGGGCTGATTGACCCTGGCCGAAAGGGCCGCGTGGCTTTCCACCCGTTCGGAATACCGATCGACAAGGTGATCGCGAATATCGCGGGTTAACAGCGTGAACTTCACCAGTTCTTCCATCACATCGACAATCCGGTCGTAATAGGGGGACGGCTTCATGCGCCCCGCCTCATCAAACTCGTTCCATGCCTTGGCAACCGATGACTGATTGGGAATGGTCAATAACCGCATCCAGCGCCCCAGAATGCGCAACTGATTGACCGTGTTAAAGCTTTGGCTGCCGCCGCACACCTGCATCACGGCCAATGTCTTGCCCTGCGTCGGGCGCACCGCGCCAAGCGAAAGCGGTATCCAGTCGATCTGGCTTTTCATAAGGCCGGTCATCGCCCCATGCCGCTCGGGCGAGGACCACACCATCCCCTCGCACCAGCTTACCAGATCGCGAAGCTCCGCCACTTTGGGATGATCGGCACCGGTTTCGTCGACCAAGGGCAGGCCAGCGGGGTTGAATATCCGGACATCTGCACCAAACCGGGTCAGGATGCGCGCGGCCTCCTCGGCGGCGAAACGCGAAAAGCTGCGTTCACGAAGCGAGCCATAAAGCACCAATATGCGCGGCGCATGGGTACTGTGTGCCTTGGGGAACAATGCCGCAGCCGGGATTGGTGCGAACTGTTCGTCCTGAATATTGGGGGTATCAGCCAACGCGCGCTCCTTTCTCGTTTAAAATCATTTCGCCGTCTTCCTTGTAAAGCGGCCCGGCCGGCAGGTGATCGAGCAGATCAAGTACCGTTTCGGATGGGCGACACAACCGAACCCCTTTGGGCGATGCGACAATCGGCCGGTTGACCAGAACCGGGTGTGCCAGCATCGCCGAGATCAGGGCATCGTCCGATATCGCGTCATCAAGCAAGCCCAATTCTGCGGCGGGTGATCTGGTCGTGCGCAATGCTGTGCGCGGCGTCAGGTCGGCAGCGGCAAAAAGAGCGATAAGCTGCGGTCGGGTCCAGCCTTCTTTCAGATATTCGATCACCTGATAGGGATCGCCGGATTTCTCGATGATATCGAGGACATTGCGCGATGTGCCGCAATCCGGATTGTGGTGGACAACGATCATGGCAGAACCTTATGAAACCTTGTTTTGTGCTTCGGGGAAATGGGCGCGTGTCCGGTTGGCAAAAGCCACCAGCGACAACATCACCGGCACCTCGACCAGAACACCCACCACGGTTGCCAATGCCGCCCCGGAATTCAGGCCAAACAGACTGATCGCCACCGCAACCGCCAGTTCGAAAAAGTTTGATGTCCCGATCATCGCGCAGGGGGCAGCCATCCGATGCGGAATACGCAGCAGGAACGCCGCCCCATAGGCCAGCGCGAAAATCCCGTAGCTTTGAATGAGGATCGGCACCGCAATCAGGACAATCACCAGGGGCTGTCGCAGGATCACATCGCCCTGAAGCCCGAACAGAATGGCGACCGTCGCAATCAGGCCAAGGATCGACCATGGCTTGACCCGGGCGGAAAATCTTTCGATTGCGTCCTTTGATCCCAGGATCCGGCGCGTTAGCAACCCGGCCAGAAGCGGCAGAACCACATAAAGCACGGTTGCCAGAACCAGTGTTTCCCAAGGGACGGCAATGTCGGTCACGCCGAGCAACAATGCGACAATCGGCGCAAATGCCACGACCATGATCAGATCATTGACCGATACCTGTACCAGCGTGTAGGTCGCATCACCCCGCGTCAGTTGCGACCAGACAAACACCATCGCCGTGCACGGTGCCGCCCCCAGAAGGATCAGACCGGCGATATATTGCGCGGCGTCAGCTGGTGCGATCCAGGGGGCAAAAACATGTTCGAAAAACACCACCGCCAGAAACGCCATGGTGAACGGCTTGATCAGCCAGTTGACCACCAGCGTCACCAGAAGCCCCTTGGGCTGGCGGGCCACCCCGGCCACGGCGGCGAAATCAACCCCGACCATCATCGGATAGACCATCGCCCAGATCAGGACGGCGACCACAAGATTGATCGACGCCACCTCGCTTGCGGCAATCGCATCGACAAGCCCCGGGGCAACCACGCCGATCACAACCCCGCCAATCATGGCAAGCCCGACCCAAAGGGTCAGAAACCGTTCGAACACGCCAAGTTTGCCACTATCGGCACTGCAATCGGCACCATTGTTTGCGCGATTATTCTCTGTCATCGGAATTCCCTGTGATCGCTGTGGTCGCTGTGGTCGCTGTGGTCGCTGTGGTCGCTGTGATTATCGGCAGGTTTTGTTCAACATCGGCAGACAGATATCCTCCCGCCCGCCACAACAATCTTCCATCAGAAACACCAGAAGATCGCGCATCGTGCCGATCTCGGCAAAATAGCGGATCGCCCGCCCTTCGCGCACCGACCGAACCAATCCGGCAGTCGACAGGATGTTCAGATTGTTCGAAAGCGTATTGGCGCGGATATCAAGTGCTGCAGCAATATCCCCGGCAATCATGCCTTCCGGTTCCGCCTTGATCAGCAGCCGGAAAATATCAAGCCGAACATCATGCGCCAGCGCCGATAATGCGTTTAAGGTATCTATCTTTTCCATAATTCATGAAATATCGAATTATAAAGATAAGCGCAATGGAAAATATGCGCAAATCACGATCAGGTTCCCGTGACCTGCCCCCACCCCGAACTGGCACAGTTTCAAAACTGGCTCAAGTCAGCTCTTTCAATCCTGTCGGTGTCTCGATCTGCGCCCGATAACGGACGTCGGCCCCCTGAATGATCGCAGGTGGACGATCAATGGAAAGTTCGCGATAGAGTGCCTCGACGAACGCAGGGTCGGGATGCTCCATCCTCATCGAAACAAGGCGCGCGCCCAAATCGGGGATTTCCGCCATTGATGTCGGGTCACCCTGATGATCAATGATCGATGGTGCAGCACCATCCAGCGGTAACGAGCCATCAGCAGGAATGGCAAAGGCGAAAGTCGGCTCCGCTGTCGGCAAAAGCACCTTTTCGCCAAAAATCGCGCCATGGGCTGAAACAACGGAATCAATGGATTTTGTCGCGGCAACCCAGCCCCGCAAACGACGGCCTTCTTCCCAATCCGATCTGACACGAAAAGTAAATTCAACATCGAACACAGCTCCCCCCTCCACCATCCTGACATGAGCCTGTCAGGAGCGCCCTGCTAGTTTACCCCTGCCGATCAAGCCGTTCGGTGGATAAATTACGAGCGCCCCATGACATATGCTGAAAATCTCTGGCTGTTCTTTGTTCTGCTGTCGGGCATCATCATCGTGCCCGGCATGGATATGTTTTTCGTTATTGCCAATTCCCTGACCGGGGGCAAACGCGCAGGGTTGTCGGCCACTGCCGGGATCATGCTGGGCGGGGTGTATCACACGCTGCTGGGTGCCATCGGCATCAGCGCCCTTCTGGCCGTTGCACCATGGCTTTTGAATGTCATGCTGTTTGCCGGGGCGGCCTATATGGTCTGGATCGGCATTACGCTGTTGCGCAGCGCCATCACGGTGGAATGCATCCGGGCGGCCAGAACCGCATCGCTTTGGGTCGCGTTTCGCCAGGGCATGATCACCTGCATGCTTAATCCCAAGGCCTATCTGTTCATTTTTGCGGTCTACCCGCAATTCATCCGCCCGCATTACGGGCCGCTTTGGTCGCAGGCGCTGATCATGGGGATCATGACCGCTGCGGTTCAGCTTGCGGTTTATGGCGCGCTTGCCCTTGCGGCCGGGACCAGCCGCAACCTGATTACCGGCAATCCGGTGGCAACGATTTTCATCGGGCGGGTGGCGGGTTTGCTGTTTATCGGAGTTGCCCTTCTGACCGCGTGGCAGGGGATGGTGACAACCGGGATCAACTTTTGATTGACAGGGCGGCGTGGCCTGATCAATACTTAACTTCATGGTTAAGTATCAAGAAACCGAACTGAACGACATCTTTGCCGCCCTTGCCGATCCAACCCGCCGTGCGCTTCTGGCCCGGCTGGAGACGGAAGAAAACCTGTCGGTCAGTGAACTGGCTCGGCCGTTTCACGTTTCGCTGCCGGCGGTGATGAAACATCTGGATGTTCTGTCCGATGCCGGGCTGATTGCGCGGCAGAAGACCGGGCGCACGGTCAATGTGCGCCTGAATGCCCAACCGATGGAGCACGCCATGGAATGGCTGGCCCGCTATCAGCGCTTCTGGTCGCATAAACTCGATCAGCTTGCCGCCTTCCTTGAACAAGAAGACGACGACGCCATCAAAACCGAAAAGCAGCAGGATTAGGGACTGATGCCCGATACAATACCAGACAAGCCGAGCCTAATGATTCGGCGCCGGATTGCCGCCCCACCGGCACAGGTTTACGCCGCATGGACCCAGCCCGAGAAACTCGCCAGATGGTGGGGACCAGAAGGTTGCGAGATGATTGATGCCAGCATCGATGCAAAAATCGGCGGCACCTTTCGCATCCGTTTCAAGGAACCGGGGCCAGATGGTGAAATCCACGATGTCAGCGGCACCTATGATGCGGTTGAAACCGATGCAAAGCTGTCCTTTTCCTGGCAATGGATCACAATGCCCGAACGCAAATCGCATGTGACCCTGACCTTTATGGCCGAGGATCGCGGGGCGGCGACCATATTAACCCTCCATCACACGCAGTTCTTTGACGAGGCTGCGCGTGATGGACATCAGAAAGGCTGGAGCAGTACGCTTGAAAAGCTTGAAGCCTATTGCACCTCGGAATGAATTTGCCCCGATTTCCGTCTTGACCTCAACCATGGTTAAGGTCCCAACATCGCCCCGAATAACGAGCGCAGAATAAATTCCGCGATGCCCCAATCCATTGCGGCCTGCGCCACCATAAGAAATACTGGAAACACAAGACATGAGCGCCCCGAACACCCCCGTCGCGTCACCAACCGACGATACCGCCCAGACCGACAACAAGGCCACCCGCCGCGAATGGATCGGCCTTCTGGTGCTGACCCTGCCGTGCCTTCTGATCGCGATGGATATGACGGTTCTGCATCTTGCCGTACCGGCCCTGACCGCAAGCCTTAACCCGACAAGTGACCAATTGCTGTGGATTGTCGATATCTATGGCTTTTTCATTGCCGGATCGCTGATCACCATGGGGACACTGGGTGACCGGATCGGTCGGCGCAAATTGCTGATGATCGGCGGTGGCTGCTTTGGCGCGGCCTCCGTGCTGGCGGCCTTTTCCGATACGCCCGAAATGCTGATTTTTGCCCGTGGGGTTCTGGGCATTGCCGGGGCGACGCTTATGCCCTCTACCCTGTCGCTGATCCGTTCGATGTTTCACAATGACAAGGAACGGTCCTTTGCCATTGCCGCATGGATGACAACCTTTATGGTCGGCACGGCTGCCGGGCCGCTTCTGGGCGGACTTGTTCTCAGCTATTTCTGGTGGGGCGCTGTTTTCCTGCTCAATGTGCCCGTGATGGGACTTTTGCTGATTGTTGCTCCGATCCTGCTTCCGGAACACAAGGCCAAAAGCTTTGGCCGGCTGGACCTGTTCAGTGCCGCGCTGTCGCTTGGCTCGGTGCTGGCAATCATTTACGGGGTCAAGGTCATTGCTGCCTATGGCTTTGGCAGTGATGCCCTTTCTGCCCTTGTCTTTGGCCTGCTTGGCGCATGGGTTTTCATCCGCCGTCAGCGCAAGCTTGCCGATCCGCTGCTGGATCTTGATCTGCTCAAACAGAAGACCATCGCACTTCCCATCGTCATTCAGACCGCCGTGATCTTTGCCGGGATGGCTTATTTCCTGTTCCTGTCCCAGGCCCTGCAACTGGTCATCGGCCTTACCCCGATCCAGGCAGGGCTTTCGATGTTGCCCGCAACTGTCGCCGGTATTGTCGGCTCGATGGGGGCGCCGGTCCTTATGGGCCGGTTCAAACCGGGACAGGTGATGACCGGTGCCCTGATCCTGACCGCGGCTGGCTTTGGCATGCTGTCATGGCCGGGCAGCGTCGTCAGCCTTTATGTCCTTGTGGCTGGTGCGACGATCTTCTCGCTTGGCATTACGCCGGTTGCGATGATCTCTACGGATATGGTGGTGGCATCGGCCCCGTCTGATCGGGCCGGATCGGCCGCCGCGATGTCGGAAACAAGTGCGGAGCTTGGCGGGGCACTTGGCATTGCCATTCTGGGCAGTGTCGGCACCGCGATCTATCGCGATGTCATGATCGAAGCCGTACCGACCGGGATCGGGAACGAGGCCGCAGACGCCATCCGCAGCACGCTTGGCGGGGCGGTCAATGCATTGCATGATCTGCCTGCGGCAATATCATCGGATATTTTGCCACTGGCGCGCGCGGCCTTTACGGACGGTTTACAGGTTATTTCGATTATCTGCACAATTTTGATGGTTTTATCGGCGATTGGCACCCTGTTCGCGTTGCGCGATGTGCATTGTGACACAAATAACGATGATGGGACCGATGGGGTAAATGGCGATACTCCTTACGACCCGGCCATCAAACAGGCGGCCTGCGCCACCGGAAATGTGGAGTAATCACAATGCGAAGTCCGGAACTCCCCCCAAGACTTGAAAGCAAGCGTTTCATCCTGCGCGATTTCACGCCCTCGGATCGGGCGGCGTTTGTCGCCTATCAGATGGATGAACGGTATCGCGCCCTTTACGGCACTGCGGATAACGACAGCACGCGCGCCAGCAGCAATGCGCTGTTTGACCGGTTCCTTGCATGGCAGGAAGAACAGCCGCGGCGCAATTTTCAGGTCGGGATTTTTGATAAATCGTCCGGTGATCTTCTGGGCTGTGTCGGCCTGCGTGGCAAGGACCTGCCGGTAGATACCGCGATTTTCGGGATCGAGCTGTCGCCGACCCATTGGGGGCGTTACCGCGCCGCCATCGAGGCCAGCACGATGATGATCGCCTTTGGTTTCCGCGAGCTTGATCTTGCGTCGATCATGGGCGTTACGGCCAGCGACAATAAACGCATTGCCCGTCTGGCTGACTGGTTCGGGGCCGAAGTCGTGGCAGAACGCCATGGGTCGGAAAATTCCCCCGAATTTACCACCGAATGGACCACCGCAAAGGTCGACTGGTCGCTTAAACGCAATCTCTGGGACCATGGTACACCCGATGCGTCACGTCGTACCGACAACTTTGCCTATGCCAACTGCAATCACAAAACCGGCACTGCCGCTGAGATGCAAAAACAGGCCTGCGAGGGAATGTAAGTCAGATCCGATTGGACGGACATATTGCCGGTAAAACGGTCTTGCCCCCTGATCGGTGCCTGATGCCTGCCTGAATTGCCCACCCATTTCCCGGACGACACGTATTTGCATTGCCTTTTGATCAGCGCGCCAACCGATCAACAAGGAGAATATGATGAAACGCCCCGAAATCGTCTCTCGTGCGGAATGGCTTGATGCCCGCAAGGCGCATCTTGCAAGGGAAAAGGAACATATGCGTGCCTATGACCGCCTGTGCGAGGAACGCCGTGCCCTGCCATGGGTGCGGGTGGACAAGGATTATGTCTTTGACACGCCCGATGGTCAGAAATCGCTCGCCGATCTGTTTGATGGCCGCAACCAGTTAATCGTCTATCACTTCATGTTTGGCCCCGGCTGGAAAGAGGGCTGTGTCGGTTGTTCGTTTCTGGCCGATCACTTTGACGGTGCCAACCTGCATCTCAAACATCATGACGTGACACTCGCGGTCGTTTCGCGGGCCCCGCTTTCGGAATTTCAGGATTTCAAGAAACGGATGGGCTGGAACTTCCCCTGGTTTTCTTCGGCGGGATCAGATTTCAATTACGATTTCGATGCGTCGTTTCGCCCTGATGACGTCAAGGCCGGCAAGGCGACCTATAACTACGCGCCCTATACCGGCAAGATGGAAGACCTTCACGGCGAAAGCGTCTTTGTCCGCGATCCCGACAGCGGCGAGATTTTCCACACCTATTCCAGTTATGCGCGCGCCGGTGATGCCCTGATCGGGGCACATGCCTTCCTTGACATGACGCCCTTTGGCCGTAACGAGGACGGGGTGATGGACTGGGTCAAGCTGCATGATCAGTACGAGGAATGCCAACCCGTGCATTCCTGCTGTCACTGATCAGGCTGCTCTGACATTTGCCTTATTACGGGTATTGCCTCCCCCTTGTCGATGTTGCGGGGCAATACCCATGAATATCCCTCTGCCGCGGCCAAACGGGCGCAATCCCATACACTCCTGTAAAGACAAGACAATTCGCTTTTTCGCGCTATGATGGGGGAAATAATCGCGGATAAAAATCCGCCCCCGCACGAGCAATGCGAAAAAGAGGATTACATGGAGCTGTTTTTCACAGGTGTCTTCAGCCTGACCATACTGGTCGGGGCGATCATGGGCATCATCGCTTTTTTCCGGATACGCGGTTTCAAACAGAAACTGCAAATGCTGGAACAACAGATCGGGCTTTTGAAAGCCGGTCTGTCGGTGCCACCGGCTCCTTCGGTCACACCTGCTGCGGCCCAACCGGATAAAACGGCAAAAGCCGACGCGGCTGATCCTGCTGATCAGGCCAAACCGGCCAGGACCGGCACACCCGCCCACCCAGCAAAACCGGCGGCGGTCGCGCCAAGACCACAACGCACCGTGCCGCAAGCAGCCCCCAAACGCGCCATCGGCTTTGAAGAAAAGATCGGCACGCGCTGGGCGGTGTGGATTGGCGGCATCGCGCTGGTGTTTGGCGGCATTTTCCTTGTGCATTATTCCATTGAGGCCGGTTTGCTCAGCCCGCTGGTGCGCATTCTGCTTGCGGCCCTGTTTGCCGCGGCCCTGTTTGGCAGTGGCGAATATCTTCGCCGTCAGCCCGCCCTGCTTGCGGCCAAGACCGGCAATAATGCCGGTTATATTCCGGGCATTCTGACCCTTGCGGGGACAACAACGGCCTTTGCCACGGTTTTTTCGGCCCATATGCTTTATGGCATGATCGGCCCGGCGATGGCCTTTGTCCTGATGGCGCTTGTGGCGCTGGGCACGCTCGCACTTTCGCTTTTGCAGGGGCCATTGGTGGCATCGACAGGGCTTCTGGCCAGTTACATCGTGCCGTTTATGGTGCAGTCGGGTGAACCCGCCCCCTGGGTTCTGGCCTTTTACGGTTTGATCATCACGGCGGGCAGCTATGGGATTGCGCGATTGCGTGGCTGGCACTGGTTTGCCATGACAACCGCGATTGCGGGTTTTGTCTGGGGCCATCTTCTGGCCTTTGCCGCCCCGGCCGATATGGGGGCGTCGCTTGCGGTTTATGATATTGCCATTCTGCTGGCCGCGATTGCGACCTATGCCATTGGCATTTACCCCCGCGATCCTGCCCGCATTCCCGAACGCATCGACTGGAAATCGTCGCTTATGGTCGCCGGGAATGGCTGGCTTGTGATTTATCTGCTTCATCACAGCGGGTTTGATGCGACCGGCACCGCGACCCTGATGATCATGCTGGCCCTGCTGCTGGCGACGGCGGCCCTGTTCCCGGTTCTGGGGCCGGTTGCACTTGGTGCGCCAGTATTGGCACTGATTGGCTATCTGGGTTGGGATATCCGTCTTTCCATCGATCCGCTGCTATATGATCAGCCAATCATCACCGATGCGATTGATAAATTTTCCGTCCTGCCCGATACGCAATCCTTCCTTCTGACCGGGCTTGGGCTTGGCCTGATTCTTGGTTTTGGTGGCTTTGCCGGGGCGGTATTTTCCACCGCCCGCCTGTTTATGGCGGTTGCCGGGGTGTCGGGCCCGATCGGGCTGTTCCTGATTGCGCTCTGGCGTAGTGATATTCTTGATGTCGATATGTTCTTTGGCGGTTTTGCCCTTGCGCTGGCGGCAGGGTTCCTTGGTGCCTTAAGCATCATCGACCGCAGAATGCCCGCCACCGCACATGGCCGGGATGGGGCGCTTGCCACCTATACGGTGGGCACCATCGGCATGATAGCCACCGCGATGCTCATCCTGCTGGGGGATGGCTGGCTGCCGCTGGGGCTTGCCACCCTTGCGGTTGCGACCGTTTGGGTTGGCGGGCGCTGGCCCCTGCCGGGGCTTGCCAAGACGGCGATTGGCATTGCCGGTCTGGTTCTTGTGACGATCTTCTGGCAGCCGACCATTGTTCCCGCTGATCAGCTTGGCACCACACCGGTTTTCAATGCATTGCTGTGGGGCTATGGCGGTCCGGCGATGGCATTCTGGGCCTGCGTCTGGATGCTTCGCCAATCGGGTGATGTGCGCCATCGTCTTGTTTTCGAAGGACTTGCGATTTTCACAAGCCTTGCGACCGGTGCCGTGATCCTGCATCACGCCACCAATCAGGGTATTTTCCATACCGTGCCCGATACCCTGATGGAATGGAGCCTTCAATCCCTTCTGGCGCTTTCGGCGGCAATCGGTTTGCAGCGGCTTGACCGGTCGCTGGCAAGCCCGGTGATGTCCCGGTGCATTCTGGGGCTTGGTTTTGCCGGATTCTTCATACTCGGTATGCTGAACCTGCTGTTGCTCAACCCGTTGATGAGTGGCGAGTTTGTCGGCAATGGCCTGTTCTTTAACCTGCTGCTTTCGGCCTATCTGCTGCCTGCGATCCTGACCGGCCTTCTGGCGACCCGGCTTTCGGGGGGCAAACCGGAAAGCTATCGCCGGACGGCGGGGGTTCTGTCGATCCTGCTGGCCTTTTGCTGGATCACCTTTGAAATCCGCCATTTCTTCCACGGCGGTTATATCGGCATGTATCAGCCCTGGACATCGCCGGAACTTTACAGCTATTCCGCGGCGTGGCTGGGCTTTGGGATTGCGCTTTTGGCCTATGGGTTGTGGCGTGGATCGCTGCATGTCCGCATGGCATCGGCGGCCTTTGTCTTTATGGCGGTTGCCAAGGCGTTCCTGTTTGATATGTCGGGCCTTGAAGGCATCTGGCGGGCGCTGTCCTTTATCGGGCTTGGCGTCGTTCTGATCTGTATCGGGCTGTTCTATCAGCGCCTTTTGGCACGCCAAAACGGCCCCAGCCCCGAAAACGATCATGAGAACGGGGAAATCGCCGAAAATGCGCCGCCAGAGCCACCAAAAGGAAATCAGGACTAAACCGGTTTTTATGTCTGAGAGGATCAGAAACCGGGTGTCGTACACGACCAGCGATATGGTTGAACCGCGTTAAATCATGCATATGCCTGCACATAACAAAAGCGCCCGCGCTCTGATCCGAGCGCGGGCGCAAGTTTTTATGGATAATCGCGGGGATTATTCAGAAATTTTGAAAACCGGCAGGACCGAGCCTTCATATTTGGTTTCGATGAATTCACGGATTGCATCATCGTGATAGGATTCAACCAGCGTTTTGACCCACGGCGCGTCTTTGTCCTGGGTGCGGGTGACAATCACGTTGGCGTACGGGCTGTCATTGCCTTCAATCGCGATTGAATCCTTGATCGGGTTCAGACCGGCTTCAAGCGCGTAGTTGGTGTTGATTGCCGAGGCATCGAGATCAGCCAGCGAACGCGGAAGCTGTGCGGCATCAAGTTCGACGAATTTGATGTTTTTCGGGTTTTCGATGACATCAAGCGGGCTGACGACAAGGCCAACCGCCGGATCAACCTTGATCAGGCCTTCGGACTGAAGGACCAGAAGCGCACGACCGCCATTGGTCGGATCGTTCGGAATGCCGACTTCGGCACCGTCTTTAAGCTCGCTAAGATCCTTGATCTTGTCGGAATAGATACCCATCGGGGTCAGGATGTTATAGCCGACCACCGAAAGATCATAACCGCGATCCTTGATCTGGTTATCAAGATAGGGCTTGTGCTGGAAGCTGTTGGCCTGAAGGTCGCCATCATCAAGCGCCTGGTTGGGAATGACATAGTCCGAGAAGCTGACGATTTCGATATCAAGGCCCTTGGTCGCCGCCACTTTGACGACTTCTTCCATGACTTCTTCGTGCGCACCGGGGGTAACGCCGATCTTGATTTTCTCGTTCGCCAGTGCCTGCCCGGTCAGGGCGGCGGTCAGAACGGCAGCAGCCGTCAGTTTAAGCAGAAACCGCATGGTAAAACTCCTTGTTTACTGTGGTGTTTTGCGGGAATTCAAAGAAGATAAAGAAACGAAAACGGATTCAGATATTGCGCTTGTCCGCCTTGCGCGCCATCCAGTCGCCAAAGCTTTGCACCATCTGCACCACCACAATCAGGGTGATGACAACCGCCGCCATCACATCGGGGCGGAAACGCTGATAACCATAGCGAATGCCAAGATCGCCAAGGCCACCGGCACCCACCGCGCCAACCATCGCCGAATACCCGATCAGGGTGACCGCGGTTAAGGTCAGGCCGTGAATGATGCCCGGTAATGCTTCGGGCAGCAGCACCTTGGTCACCACCTGGAACGGGCGGGCGCCCATCGCCTGGGCGGCTTCGACAAGGCCGCCATCGACTTCGCGGATCGCACCTTCGATGATGCGGGCAATGAACGGAATGGCCGCAACGGTCAGTGGCACGATCGCAGCCGACGTACCAATCGATGTACCGACAATCAGGCGGGTAAACGGAATGATCGCGACGGCCAGAATGATGAAGGGCACGGACCGGGTGGCATTGACAATCGGCCCGATGGATTTCTGAAACAGCGGGGCTTCGAACAGTTCACCCCGGCCAGACGTCGCCAGCAAAACGCCAAGCGGCAGACCGAATGCGGTGCCAAGTGCAAGGGCGGATATCACCATCGCAAAGGTTTCAAGCGTTGCCTGAAGCAGGATCGGTGCAAGTGTTGCAAACATGATTAAGCCTCCTGCCCGGTGGTTGTATCGACAGTCGCGTTCGGCCGCGCCGGGTAATCAAGGAATTCATCGGCCAGAAGCGATTGCGTCGTGGCGTGGGTCGGATTGGCGAAAATCGCGTCAACCTTGCCTTCCTCGACAATCACGCCGCCATCCATGACCGCCACGCGGTCGCAAAGCTGTTTGACCACCGCCATTTCATGGGTGATCACCACCATGGTCAGGCCAAGGCGTTTATTGATGTCACGCAGGAGGCTGAGGATCTGGCGGGTGGTTTCCGGGTCAAGGGCCGATGTGACCTCGTCACACAGAACGACCTTGGGGTTGCTTGACAGCGCACGCGCAATGCCAACGCGCTGTTTCTGACCACCGGAAAGTTCGGCGGGATAACGATCACGTTTGTCTTCAAGCCCGACCAGCGGCAGCAACGGATCAACCGCCGCAGCAATGTCGGCCTTGCTGGCCCCGGCCAGTTCAAGCGGCAGGGCGATATTGTCGTAAACCGTGCGTGACGACAGCAGATTGAAATGCTGGAACACCATGCCAAGTTGACGGCGAAACAGCGGCAGATCGCGTTTTGCCAGTTGCGTGACATCGGTGCCATCGACAATGACGCTGCCCGATGTCGGGACTTCAAGCAGGTTGATGCAACGAATAAGCGTGGATTTTCCCGCACCGGACCGACCGATCACCCCCACGATTTCACCGGCCGCGATATCAAGATCGATGCCGTGCAGCGCGGTATGCGCCGGGCTTCCGCGCCGTGCGGGGTAGGTCTTCTGGACGTTCGAGAGCCTGATCATGGATCCCAACCTTTTCCGAACATAAAAAAAACCGCCGCGGCGAAACCGAGGCGGTCGTACATGTCGGAGCGTGCACGCCCTCTCGCTTTAGCCGCATTTTTAGCGCGCCCGCAAGCTGAGGAGCAAATCGGCGCGTTCGATATGACATGTATAGCGAACCGGACGTCATTCATCAATCCCCATCAACATGCAATTTACGCATGGCTTGCATGAGACGGGCACGATCAACACGAAATATTTGTATTAAACCCACCCATCACAAACCCCGCCTGGCGGCGTCATAGGACGTCTTCACCAAAGCGGGACCGGACAAATGGCCTATGCCGACAGGATCAGCGACCTTGCCCGAACACTGGCGCAATACCCGACCAGTGTGACCATTACCGGCACCAGGATCGACATTCGCACCGCCAAGCAGCTTGAAAGCCTGAATGCGCAGATCAGCAATGATCAGAACCTTGCGCGCGATGGCGATGCCCTGATTGCAGCAGGCAGCGGCAAGGACGCCAAGGCATTGTCGCAACGCATTGCCGATGCCGGCCCACAGGTCGGCAATCTTCTGGCGGCGTTTGGCGCACAGGATGCCGAACGGCTCAAGACGCTGAGCATCATGAGCAAACAGAAATTCGATGCGAGTGCTGCCAGCCGCCTTCAGGCCGAGAAACGCTTTGCCGACGAGGTGGCGAAACTGATGGCGGCAGAGGCCAGCAGCGTTGCCGCCCTGCCAGCTTCGCCCTGTGGCCCCAAACCGCAACCCACGCCGACACCGTCACCGACGCCAACACCATCCCCCACCCCGTCACAGGTGCCGTCGCTTGACGATGTCATCGCATCGCTTCCCGGTTATTTGCAGATCACCATTCCCGATGCGGTTGCCCGATATGACGCCGACAGCCTGGCGATTGCCAGCAAAGCCGCCGGGGATGCCGCGATCAGGCTTGGCGTCAAAACGCCGGACGGGATTACCGATTACGCCACCATACAATTCGCAGGTGGCCCGGACATCACCAGCCAGCCGTGGGCGAGTGCAATCCTGAAGGATGTCGGCCTTGGCACCATCGATGACCGGATTGCCATTCTGAACAACGCGCTTCAGGCACGGCTTCTGATGGCCGATGCGATGAATGACAGCCCATCACCCGCCCCTACCAGCCGCTGAGGACGTCATGGCAAATTACACCGTCCAGCTTACTGCCCCCGCCGGAGTTTATCCGTTCAACTCGGTACGCATCTCGCTCACCAGCGATGCCCATCCGCAAAAGACACAGGATCTGGTTGTGACACCAAATGTCACGGTTTCGCATGTTTTTGATATTGCGGATGGTACGTGGCGGCTGAAGGTTAGCGGCGCCGGGTTCGTCCCGGTGGACGAGCCGGGTATTGTCGTGAATGGTGATGCCACCAATGCCAAAAATCTTGATGTTGTCTGGTATACGCTTCATACGGATCGCAATCGTGACGGCAATCTGGACGATGCCGGTATCCTTAATCAGGTGACACCACCCGCCATCACATATGGCGTAGGGGGTGTTGGTGCGATCATTCCGGTTAACTGCAACCGCGATGGCAATAACACCGCTGTCGGCTATGCCGACAATCAGGATCAGCGGGTAAACGGTAACAATGACCTGGTGACCGGCACCTCCCGCCTTGAAATCCGGCGAAATGCACTTGGCCCGAATGCAGGTGCCCCTGTTGTACCGGGCGGTTGGGGTTTGGAACTGCGCGTTATCGGGACTGGGGGTGAAAACCCGGCCCGGCAACATTTGCGGATATTCAACGGTATTCTGAATAACAGCACCGAAATCATTGGTCCCGAAACGACGGACATCGCAGCAATTACAACCGGCAATGTCGGCGCTTCCAAACTCTTTGCCCTTGAAGCCGTCCGGTTTGCCGGCACCGGGTTTACCTCTGGTCAAGTCCGCATCGTTTTGCATGTGATCCAGCCCGAGGTCACAGGAGCAGGCAATCCAAGCTATCTTTATGCAGACCGGGTTGTCGCAGCACGGTGGGTCGGCAATCACCATTTGCAAACAGTTGCCCGCATGTATGCCGCCAACGCAAACAATGCACAGTTTCGCATTGATCTTGGCGCGGCAGCCGGTGCAGACAATCCGGTTATCCCGGTCACGGTAGGCGATCCCGCCGCAGCAACCCCAACAGGTGTTCCTTATCTGAACGGCAATGCATGGGCAAACTATCGCGGGGGCACCGTTCCCGCCGGGGATGACCGCTGGATGCGCGACACCATTGTATCGGGTCACTGTTCATGGCCCGGTAACGGAACAGGTGTTGAAAACAAGGATGTTTTCATGAAGGCCCACCGCTGGCGGCCCCTGCAAAACTGGGTGTATGAGACATTGCTGAATGCAAATGTCGGCATTTCCTATCCGGCAGCGGGAAGCGCAGATGCCATTGCCTCGGCCAATTCGGGTGGAAATATTGCCGTAACCCCACCGGTTCAGAAAACGGCGAATGGCATCGTCACACCATATCGATACGGCCGGATTTATTACGGCCATAACCGGTATCACAGGGTCGATGCCAGCAGCCGCGACTTCATGGCCGCCCAGAACATGCAAACACCGATCATTCTGGATACGGACTGGCTACTGGTTGGTCATGTCGATGAAATGATGACCTTTGTACCTGACAACAATCCGGCCAGTGCCTTCAAAAAATGGAAGCTTCTGGTGGCAAGCCCGGCAGAGGCATACCGCCTGATGACGGCCGCCCAAGGTGCACATGGTGCCGCAAATGTGCTTAATCGTGCGGCATGGGATGGTGTTCATAATCGTTTTGATTATACCAGCCTGCAAATCAACGGGACCAATGTTGGCGCGACCATCAATGCCTTTCTGGGCAACGGCCCGGCACCCTTGACCAATCCACGCGATCACAGCAATTACACATACAAGCAACTGCGCGACTGGAACATTGGCGGGGTTGAAACAGTTATCGCCAGAAATGTCGCGGTTCTGAAAAATGCATTCGATCTGGTAGATACCGATATCATCAAGGTTCCGGTCATCTTCTTCCCGGAAGGCTATAATCCCGGTGATTTCACCTTTGCCGACAAGGTTTCAGGCTGGACAATCGGGCGGGATAACGGCTTTAACGTCTATCCGGGCAAACAGGGCGGCTTCCAGTGTGGTGCCTTGACCGGTGACATGCCCAATATGTTTGTTGGTAATGACCGCCTGATGATTCCCAAGCCTTTCGGCCCGTGGATCGAGGACAATACAAATCCCAATCACGGATATGATCTTTTTGAACGTGATTTGACCCAGAAAATCGCTGCCATTGTCAATGGCCCCACCTGCGACTTCATTGATGACTGGGATGACTATCACGTTGCACTTGGCGAAATTCACTGTGGCACCAACGAATTGCGCACGCCCTATGACGGTCAGGCGGCGTTTGGCAATGTGCGCTATGCCAACTGGTGGACAGCGGTTGATGCGTGATATCGTGACATATGAAACGGGAGCTTTCCGATGACGGCACAAAGCGACTATCAACAGGCCCTGAAAGATATCGCCGCCCTTGCAACGCAGGAAGCAACCCGCGTGACAGGCCGCCCGGCCCCACAGGCGATTGACCAGATTTTCCGGCAATATGGCGGCACCATCGCCACGCCGATGATCGATGACCTTAAAGCCGGTTCGTGGAAAAAGTGGGAAAGCTGGCAGTTGGGCGGAGCGATTGCCTATCTGTCGAGCTACGGCACATCGGCCGCCGTCGCCCCGTTGCGCGACATCGAACAGAATTACCCGGTGACGGATATTCAGATTCAGGCAAAGGCATTGGCCGATCTTCTGGCGACGCTTGACGTTGCCGTGTCCGAGGCCAAACAAATCCCGCAGGTTCAGGACGCGATCAAAAGTGGTGATGCCGATCAGATGGCACGCGCAATGTTGCTGGGTCTGGCACAAATTGACCCGGACTGGCCAGTGCGGGCATCTGAAATCCAGACAAAGCTGTTTGCCCTGTCGGCGGACAGTTTCCCGGCAATCAATGAAATGGCCGCCGGAAAACTAAGCCAGAATGACGTCACCAAGGCGCTGGTGGAAATCCTGTTTGAGGATGTCATGAGCACTGGTGGTAGCGGCAAAACCGGCACGCCTTGAGCCCGTATCAAATCAGACCGGTTGCCGGGTAAACAGCAATTTGACGAAACTGCGTAGCAACATGATCTGATTGGCAAGCATATGCGGGCGACCAAGCGCCTTTGACATAACGATGCCACCTTCCACCACGGTTGAAACCATGTCGGCAAGTTCATCAAGGTCGACCGGCTCGTTGGGCGGATAAACATCAACGATCCGATCCAGAATGGCGCGGAACCGTGTGCGCCAGCCCAGCACCGCCTGCCGGTTCAAAAGCCGGACTTCATTGTCAAACAGCCGTTCCTGATAACAGTAAACCGCGATCAGGCATCCCGGGTGACCCTGCGGCAGATCTTCGACCAGTTCGGCAAGGATTTTAAGCCCGATCAGGAATTGTTGCAGCGGATCATCAACCAGTTCCTGCCCGCGCAAAAACACCTGATCGAGAATCTTTTCATCCTGTTCGATATGACGCAGCAAAAGGGCGCGCGCCAGTTCGTTCTTATCCTTGAAGTGATAGAAAAATCCGCTTTTGGTGATGCCAGCCTCGCAGATGAGCTCCTCGATAGAGGTTGCGCCAAATCCCTTGTTCAGCACAGAGTTTTCGGCAATTTCGAGGATACGGTCGCGGGTGCGCTCACCCTTGCCCTTGGCCTGCTCTGATGCCGCATCGGCGGCCTGATCAATCGTCTGGTTCATCACTTTACCCTACCGGCGGTACAGTTTTCCGTCGCACAGCATAACCCCGAATGCGCCAGAAAGCCGACCAGTTCCGATATTCCATTGTTTTAAAAAGGTTTTCAGTAATTTCAAAAACTGCACCGCATGCTTACTAGAAGCAAAACCCAACCGGGGCGAGACTTCGGCCCCTGCTCTTTCGCTGGTTTGAATAGCGTCCGGGTAGAATTTTTGAAACCCCAAAATGTGAAATTTGAAGTCATGACCGCACACCATTCCCATCTGCCCCCTTTCGCGCCAACCAAATTCATTACCGACGGCGGGCTTGAAACCACCCTGATTTTCCATGACGGGATTGATATCCCCTATTTCGCATCTTTTGATCTTTTGCAGACACAGGACGGCTACAATCGCGTTGCCAACTATTACGCGCGCTACCTTGAAATCGCGCGCAACGCCAAGGTCGGTTTTGTACTGGAAAGCCCGACATGGCGCGCCAATGGCGACTGGGGCCTGCGCATGGGTTACAGTGCGGTCGAACTTGCCGACATGAACCACAAGTCGGTCCGGATGATGGCCGATCTGCGCGACCGGTATCAGACCGCCGAAACCCCGTGCCTGATCAGTGGCTGCATCGGACCACGCGGCGATGGGTATAGCCCGACCGACCGCATGACCACCCAGCAGGCACGCGACTATCACGCGGTTCAGGTGCGCACCTTTGCCGGTACGCCGATCGATATGGTATCGGCGATCACGATGAATTACCCTGAAGAAGCGATTGGCATCGCCTTGGCCTGCAAGGATGCCGATTTGCCCTGCGTGATTTCCATTACCGTTGAAACCGATGGCCAGTTGCCAAGCGGTGACGGCATTGGCGACGTGATTGAAATGGTTGATGCGCAAACCGGTGCCTATCCGGTTTATTACATGATCAATTGCGCCCACCCTGACCATTTCCGCGACAAGCTTGACGGCAACAACGCCTGGAAGAACCGCATTTGTGGTGTTCGGGCCAATGCATCGCGCCAAAGCCATGCGGAACTTGATGCCTGCGAACATCTTGACGACGGCAACCCGGACGAACTGGGGCGGCTTTATTGCGATCTGGCCGAATTGCTGCCGAACCTTGCGGTGATTGGCGGCTGTTGCGGGACCGATCATCGCCATGTCCATGCCATGGCCAAACATGCCCTGCCACGTCTTGTGGCGGCGGGATGATCGCAAAGACAAAGAAAAGGGACACGAGCAATGAATATGAGCTTTAAACCAGCCGCGCGGCCATTGGCACAATCAAACACCGACCGCCCGACACCGCCAATGGATTTACTGCGCGCAAGCGTTAATGATGCCGATGTCATGGCCAAGCTGATCAATATCGCGGGCGAAGGCCTGCCGGTTTATCTGTGGCAGGACATGATCGAAGGCGACGAGACCGTCTGGGATGTCGGGCGCCAACGCGCCCGGCGCGACGAAGGCGGATTTTCCTATCGCAATACCACGCTTGCCTTTGGCGAACATCAGGTGATGGGTGCTCTGATTGATTATGCCCAGCCCGATACGTTTGATCCGATTGATCCGACGGAAATACCGGCAATGTTTGTGCCGTTGCTTGAGCTTGAAAGCCTGGCACCGGGAAGCTGGTACATCAATGTGCTGGCGGTGTTTCCGCCGTTTCGCAATCGCGGGGTCGGATCAGAACTGATCCGGGCGGCCGAACGCAATGCGATCAATGCCGGAAAACAGGCGATCAGCATCATCGCATCAGACGGCAATCCCGGTGCCATCCGTCTTTATGAACGGCATGGCTATACCCAGTGCGCCAAACGCGCGATGATCAAGGAAGGTTGGGAAAATCCCGGTAAAAACTGGATATTGCTGATCAAGCAGTTCTGATCAGAAGCAGGAGACCAAACAAAAAGCCGGAAGCCCTCAGCTTTCGGCCTTCTTTTCCCAAGACCCTTGCGGGGTCTGCTGCCAGTAAGACAGCTTGTGCCCGGCATCTTTCCAGTCTTTCCATCGGGTGCGTGCCTCGGCCACCGCCTCATGATCGCGGTCGTCAAACAGCATGATGACCCGTTCATAATCGGCGATCTTCTCGCTGATGGCCCGGTCGGTCAGAAACAGGAATTGCGCGCCGTTGGGATTTTCATCCTCGGATGTCAGCCAGACCGGCTGCATTTCCGGATCACCATCAGATTTCGATCCATGGGGCATCCAGCTTGCGGCGTCATAGGTCCAAAGCAGGGTATTGAGCGCCTCGATCCGTTCCTCCGTCCCGGTCATGACGACAGCACGTTTTTCCCGCTCCAATGTCTTGGACAGCAGGGTCGGCAATGCACGTTCCAGCGGGGACGCGGTCAGATGATAGAACCAGATGTCAGCCATGGTGGATTTCTATCGCGAACATGAAAACGGGGCAAGGTGATCATCACCCTGCCCCGCAAGTTTCTGGTCAAACCGCCGTGAAATCAGGACTCGCAGTTATCGGCCACAAAGCGATCCAGCAGGCGCACGCCATAACCGGTGCCGCCTTTTGGCGTGACTTCGCTATCCTTTGTCGCCCAGGCCATCGCGGCGATATCAAGATGCGCCCACGGGCGATCCTTGGTGATGAAGCGCTGCAGGAACTGTGCCGCCGTGATGGAGCCAGCCGGACGGCCGCCAACGTTTTTCATATCGGCAATGTCGGATTTAAGCTGGCTGTCATAGGCCTTCGACAGTGGCAGGCGCCAGACGGTTTCATTAACCGCAAGACCGGCATTGGTGATCTGGGTGGACAATTCATCATTGTTGGAAAACAGCCCGGCATTTTCATGGCCCAGCGCAATGATGATCGCACCGGTCAGGGTCGCCAGATCGACGATCAGTTTCGGATCGTATTTTTCCTGCACATAGGTCAGGGCATCACACAGGACAAGGCGGCCTTCGGCGTCGGTATTGATGACTTCGATGGTCTGCCCCGACATGGAGGTCACAACATCGCCCGGACGCTGTGCGGTGCTTGACGGCATATTTTCAACAAGGCCGATGACGCCAATCACGTTGGCCTTAGCTTTACGCCCGGCCAATGCCTTCATCAGGCCGGAAACCACACCGGCCCCGCCCATATCGAATTTCATGTCTTCCATGCCAGCAGCCGGTTTAATCGAAATACCGCCGGTATCAAAGGTCACACCCTTGCCAACAAACGCGACCGGTGCGTCTTTTTTCTTGCCTCCGTTCCAGCGCATGACAACCATATAGGGCTTGTGCGCCGAACCTTGCGAGACGCCCAGAAGTGCGCCCATGCCAAGCTTTTTCATTTCTTTTTCGTCAAGCACGTCAATCTCGATACCGAGCTTTTCAAGCGCGCTGACTTCTTTCATGAAGCTTTCGGGATACAGCACATTGGCAGGCTCAGACACCAGATCGCGGGTGAAGAACACGCCTTCGACGACCTTTTTGGCACTGTCGAACTGTTTTTTGGCGTCCTTGTGATCGCGGGCGGCAATCGCGATGGATTTCAGAACCGGTTTATCTTCCTTGGTTTCGGTGGTGCGGTATTTATCGAAACGATAATCGCGCAGCATCGCACCGGTGGCGAAATCACAGGCCATGCCTTCCATGTCAAACAGGACGGTCACGTCCTTCTCGCCGGTCGAAAGGGCCCGTACGGTGACATTGCCGCCAAGTTTCTGGGCGGCGATCACGTCAAATTCGGCTTCCTTGCCAATCCCGAACACGATGATGCGCGAAAGATCGGTATTGGCCGGTGCCAGAAGCTGCAGGCTTTGCCCTGCTTTCCCCTTGAAGGTCGATCCCTTGATCGCCTTGGCAAGTGCGCCGCCGGTTGCTTCGTCCAGCGCCACGGCACTTGGCATCAGATCGCCGCCATCGGTGGCAAAGGCGATCACAGCGCCCGAGGTCGGGATGGCGAGATCGGAGAACGTGATCTTCATGAGAAAAAGGCTCCTGTCATGTTTCGGGCATATGTGGTGTCTGCACCGGCAATCCCGCCGATGCTTGAATGCTTTCCCTAATCTAGCGCGTTAAATGGCGAAGAAAA
Organism: Thalassospira permensis NBRC 106175; assembly: GCF_000714555.1. NCBI lineage: Bacteria > Pseudomonadati > Pseudomonadota > Alphaproteobacteria > Rhodospirillales > Thalassospiraceae > Thalassospira > Thalassospira permensis. The sequence goes on from NZ_AUNC01000011.1 coordinate 61,524, forward strand.
GGCTTATTGCTCAAAAACCTGCGTGATTTTACCGATATGACAGGCCCATGACGACCGACCAAGTGTTTCCACGGTGATTTTGGCCGATTGCTCAATGTCAAGGCAGGCGCACAATCGCGGCCTATGATGGAACTGTTCCAACTTAGTCCCCTGCTTGTTTGACGGTGCCATGATGAATGCGAAAACCTCGCCGATCTCGATATCCGAACCCGCCCCCGCACCGCACCCATTCTGGAGTGGCGCGTTTCGCCCGATGTTTCTGTTTGCCGGGCTGATTGCGGTGGTGGCCGTGGTCTGGTGGGTGGCGGGGATGGCGCATGGGGTGCCGACGCCGTCGCTTGGCACGCCGTCGCTTTGGCACGGGCATGAAATGATTTTCGGCTTTGGCGGGGCGGCGATTGGCGGGTTCCTGCTAACCGCGATTGCCAACTGGACGGGGCGGCCCGGCGTTGCGGGCGGATTGCTGATGGTGCTTGCCGCGTGCTGGCTCATCGCGCGGCTGGCGGTTGGCTTTGGCGAGACATTGCCGCCCGCCTTGGCCATCATCGGCGGGCTTGGTTATTTCATCGCCCTTATCGTGATTGCCGGGCGAGAGCTTGTGCTGGGGCGGAATTATCGCAACCTTAAAATCCTTGGTATTCTGGGGCTGATTACCGCCTTTGACGGGATGTTTATTGCAAGCGCACTTGGCCTGATCGCGCTTGATGCGATGGTGATTTATCAAAGTGCGATTTTGCTGATCGTGCTTCTGATCGCGCTGATTGGCGGGCGGATCATCCCGGCTTTTACACGCAACTGGCTGCAACGCGAACGGCCGGATGCCACGATGCCGGTGATGTTTACGCGTTTTGACGGCGTGTGCCTTGCCGCCCTTGCCATCACCATCGTGATCGGGATGGTGGATAAGGATGGCGTCATCTTTGGCGCGGCGTTGCTGATCACCGCCACCTTGCACGGGCTTCGCATGGTACGCTGGCGCGGGCACCTGACGCTGCGCGATCCGTTGGTGGCGATGTTGCATTTCGCCTATTTCTGGGTGCCTGCCGGATTGGCGGCGTTTGGCATCGCCCATATCTGGCCGGACGTGATGGCAGCGCGTGATGCCCTGCACGGGCTTACCGGCGGGGCGATGGCCTGCATGATCATCGCGATTGGCGGGCGGGCAGCCCTTGGCCATACCGGGCGGGAATTGCGCGCAAGCCAGGCCTTGAATGCGGCATTCGGGTTGGTGTGGATGTCGACCGTGCTGCGGCTTCTGGTCGGGCAGTTCCCGGATGCTTACCTTCCGGTTCTGGCAGCGGCGACCCTGTGCTGGCTGATCGGGTGGCTGGCGTTTCTGATTGGCTATGCGCCGATCCTGATCGGGCCGAGCCAGAAGAAAACGCGCGGCATTCAGGTAAAGTGAACGGCGTTAACCAAAATCAAACAGCGACAGGGTCGGGTTGGATTTGATGTATTCGACCTGCCCCTTGTCCGCATCGCCGGTGCAATGCCAGCCATTGTTTTCATAAAAGCGGTGCGCGCGGATTTTGGGATCGGCATCGGTGGTCAGCGAAATGTCGCTGCAGCCTTGGGCAAACAGCCATTCTTCGGCCACGCGCAAAAGCGCTCTGCCCACCCCGCGGCCTTCGAAATCGGGATCAACGAACAGCGCCCATAATGTGGCCTCGCGCGGGATGGCGATGGCAAAGCCCGCCGCCGCCCCGTCCAGATCGGCCACCCACATGCCATAGCCATCGGCAAGCCATTTGCCAAAGGCGGCCTTGGTGATGCCGCGTTCGGCCAACTGATCGACAGATAGATGATTTTCGCGCACCCGGCTTCGGATGGCGAAAATGGCGCTGACGTCGGAAATGCTGGCTCTGCGGATTTTCATGGGGTGATTTTGGGTCCAAACGAAACTGGCGGCAATTTAGCCTGCTTTGCCCGAAATGGAAGCAAAAACGCCATCAGGATGCTGGTGCCGAACCCGCACTTGGCGCGACCAGACGCACCGGCAGGCGCTTTGGCCCCCATGTGCCGGGGCGCGGTTGGAATACACCTGCGCAATGGGTACCGCATTGGGTGCAGGCCCCGTGTGCATCAAGGTTCCAGTCCGATAACTGATACCAGTCCCGCCCGATCAGGATATGCCCGCAATGATGGCAAAAGGTGCTTGATCCCGCCTTGTCATGGACATTGCCAACATACGCATAACGAATGCCGTTTTTCATCGCGATCTCACGCGCCCGGATCAGGGTTGCGGGCGGGGTGCGCGGATGATCCATCATTTTCCAGTCGGGATGAAAGGCGGTGAAATGCATCGGCACATCGGGGCCGAGTTCACGCTGCACCCACGATGTCATTTCATCAAATTCGGCGTCGCTGTCATTCTCGCCGGGGATCACCAGATTGGTCAGTTCAAACCACACCCCGGTTTCATGTTTAAGGTATTTCAGGGTTTCAAGAACATCTGCCAGATGGGCGGAACAGAGCTTATGATAGAAATCCTCGGTAAAGCCCTTGAGGTCGACATTGGCCGCGTCCATATGGCGAAAGAATTCCTCGCGGGCTTTATCGCCAATATATCCCGCCGTGACGGCGACGGTGCGAATGCCAGCCTCCCGGCAGGCCTGCGCCACATCCACCGCATATTCCAGAAAGATCACCGGGTCGTTATAGGTAAAGGCAACTGCCGAACAGCCATATTCCTTTGCGGTTCTGGCGATCATTTCAGGCGTCGCAAGCGATCCCAGCCTATCCATTTCACGCGCCTTGGAAATCTCGTAATTCTGGCAGAACTTGCAGGTCAGGTTACAGCCCGCCGTGCCAAATGACAGGATCGGGGTGCCGGGCAAAAAATGGTTAAGCGGCTTTTTCTCGATCGGATCAATGCAAAAGCCCGATGACCGGCCCCATGTGGTCAAAACCACCTGATCGCCCTCGCGCGCCCGGACAAAACACAAGCCCCGTTGCCCGTCCTTCAGCTTGCAAAAGCGCGGGCAGACATCACACTGGATACGGCCATCATCAAGATGGTGCCAGTAGCGTCCGGGGACGGTTCCTATTTGCGGGGTCGTGACATTCATGGCGCTTTGGACCCTGACCGGGTTCACGATTGTTAGCTTGTCCTTTCAAAGTGTAGCCCTGATCGCTATCTTTTTCAAAGGAAGCCCATCATTGGAAGCGTCATGACGATTATCCGCCCGCCTGCCATTGCCGGAACGTTTTATCCCGCTGCACCCGATATGTTGCGCAGCGAGATTGACGGATTGATCCATGCGGCGGTCGAGAGCCAGACAGAGAATGATACACCAATCCCCAAGGTGATCATTGTGCCCCATGCCGGGCTGATGTTTTCAGGGGCGATTGCCGGTCTGGGTTTTGCCACGGTTCGGGCGTTAAAGGGTACGGTCAAACGGATCGTGATCATTGGCCCGGCGCATCGCATGGCATTTCAGGGGATTGCGATTGCCAAGGCGGACGGGTTTGCCACACCGCTTGGCGATGTGCCCTGCGACCTTGCCGGGTTGCAGGCGGCCCTTGCATGGCCACAGGTGCAGGTTCTTGACGAGGCGCATCGGCTTGAGCACGGGCTTGAGATCGAATTGCCGTTTATCCAGCGATTGTTTGGCGAAGATGCCGATATCGGCATTGTGCCCCTGCTGGTCAGCCGATGCAGCGCATGGCAGGTGCATGAGGTGATCGAGGCGCTTTGGGGCGAGCCGGAAACCCTGATCGTGATTTCATCGGACCTGTCGCATTTTCATGATTACGATACCGCCAAACGCATCGACGACAATACGCGCGCAATGATCGAGCGGTTTGACGCCGAAAGCATCACAAGCGGGGATGCGTGTGGTGCCTTGCCAGTGGCGGGCATGTTGATGTCGGCCCGCAAACGCGGTATGCGGATCAGGACACTTGGCATGTGTAATTCCGGCGATGTGACGGGCGATAAATCGCGCGTGGTCGGCTATGGCGCGTGGGCGGTTTATGCGGGATCAGCGGACATGCGCGAGGATGAAAAGACGAGCAAATCATCAGGCGGCTTTGTTGGCGCGACCGAAAAGCTTCTGATCGATCACGGGGCGACGATGATCGACCTTGCGCGGCAATCGATCTGGCACGGGATCACGCATGGCGGGCCGCTTCGCATTGATCCGGCATCGGTTTCGCCCGAACTTCTGCAACCGGGTGCGTGCTTTGTGACATTAAAGAAATCTGGCCAGCTTCGCGGCTGCATCGGATCGGTGATGGCGCATCGCGATCTGGCGACGGACCTTTGCGAAAATGCGTTTAAGGCCGGATTTGGCGACCCGCGCTTTCCGGCCCTTCGCCAAGATGAACTGAATGACGATCTGGAATTATCGATCTCGGTCCTCTCCCCGCCGCGTGATTTTCCGTTTGAAAACGAGGCCGATCTGATCGCCAAACTGACACCCCATGAGGATGGCATTATCCTGTCGGATGGCAATCATCGTGGCTTGTTCCTGCCTCAAGTCTGGGAGCAATTGCCTGATCCGGCGGATTTCGTGGCACAATTGAAACGCAAGGCCGGGCTTTCGACGGATCACTGGTCGGATCGCATGCGGGCACAACGGTTTGTGACGCGCGGCATCTCGGGCAAGGACATCGCGCCCAGGGATTTCTGGCAGCAACCGACCCCGATGTCATGAGCATTGCAGGATCGGACAACATCAATGCCCGTGAAGGACGCTATCGTTACTTCATTGAAAGCGTGATCGCGTGGGAAGGGGTTTGGGGGCTTTATGACAAGGGCTGGCTGTTGTGCCCCGGCAATGATGGCACCCGATATTGCCCGTTTTTCGCAAGCCATGACCATGCGGATGCGTGGAACGAGATTGCGCAAACCGGCTACGTCCCGACCGCGATCACCCTGGTTGAACTGACCGAAAATCTGTTGCCCGATCTTGCCCGGAACAGGATTGAACCCGGTATTTCACCGACCGGCGATGATGGCCCGATCCTGCCGGGGCATTTGGCATTGCATGATGATTTGATGGCCGCGTTAAAGAAATCGATCACCGGCTAGGGATGTGAGACAGCGTTTTCGCAAAGCGCAGCTTTGGCAGGACCCGTGCCCCATTGCGTTCATAAAACCGGGCCGCATCGATATTCCAGTCGGGCGTTTGCCATTCCATCCAGCCAAGGTTTTGCTGCCGTGCCAGATTTTCAAACGCGGCCAGCATCCGCGCGCCAAGCCCGGCCCCACGGCTTTGCGGCGCAAGGTAAAGACAATCCAGATGCAGGAAGCAGGCGGCCTTCCATGTTGAAAATTCGATACTGGCAGCACCATAGCCGACCAGTTCCCCACCCCTGCCCGCCACCATCACGCTCAGGCGGGCATCCGCGCCAAACAGATATCGGGGCAGGTTTTCCGCAAGATCGGCGCGATTGACCTTCTGGCGTTCAAAATCCGCGTGATCGGCAATCAGGTCAATCAGACGGGGCAGATCATCCGGGGCGGCGGTGCGGATTTCATATGGCACTGGTGATGACGTCATTGGTGCGATCCGGTGGCAAAGAATAGGATGGGCCGACAGGCAGCGATCCTGTCGGCCAGTATTAGAGATGGTTACCGTCAGATCAGGCAACCGGTTCCGTCAGGTTGAAGCCTTCGTCGATCCATCCGGTCACACCGCCAATCATCAGTTTGACCGGCAGGCCAAGGGCGGCCAGCCGACAGGCGGCTTTGTTGGCACCATTGCAATGCGGACCGGCGCAATAAACCACAAAGGTTTTACCGGCGGGATATTCGGCCATGCGGCGTTCGGTCATCTTGCCGTGCGGGATATTGATCGCGCCTTCGATATAGCCGCCGTGATACAGCGCGGGGGACCGGACATCGACAAGAATGAAATCATCGGCCCCGGATTGCAGGCTTGCATGCGTGTCCCAGCAATCGGTTTCAAATTGCAGCATCGCATCAAAATGGGCGCGTGCAATATGCGACGGTGCGGGGTTGATTTCATTGATCAGGCTTTTCATTCGGGTGGCTCCGTTTTCAATCATCATGGGTGATGGGATGATCGTAACGATTGCCATTTTTTGTGATAGTGGCCAAAATGCCATTATTCGGTAATTTTTCGCCAAACCGCATTTTAACGGAATCAAATCCGGTCATGCCCGATCATCGTGCCGCAGATATCAAACCAACCGACGCCCTCCATCATGTTGTGGTGCTGGCCTATGACGGGCTTTGCACATTTGAATTTGGCATCGCCCTGGAGGCATTTGCCCTGCCCCGGCCGGAGTTTGATTTTCCGTGGTATCGCTGTTCGATTGCGGGAATTGACCCGGAAATCCGCGCGATGGGCGGATTTCGGGTGGCGACCGATGCCGGGATAGAATTGATTGATCATGCCGACACCGTGATCATCCCCGGCTGGCGCGGGGCGGATGTGATGCCCGATGTGGCACTTTGTGATGCGTTAAGGCGTGCTCATGCCCGCGGATGCCGGTTGGTAAGCATCTGTTCGGGCGTGTTTGTTCTGGCGGCAAGCGGGTTGCTGGCAAACGGGCGGGCGACGACGCATTGGCGATATACCGACCGGCTGCACACGATGTATCCCGATATCGAGATTGTCGATGATGTTCTATATGTCGAAAACAGCCAGATCATCACATCGGCGGGCAGCAGTGCGGGGATTGATGCCTGTTTGCATGTGATCCGGTCCGATCATGGCGCGCAGGTTGCCAATGTGGTCGCACGGCGGTTGGTGATGCCGCCCCATCGTGATGGGGGGCAGGCACAATATGTCGAAGCGCCGGTACAGGAACGACCGGGCAAATCGATTGCAGCCGTTCTGGACTGGGCACGCGGCAAACTGGCCGAACCGATTGAAATCGGCGAAATGGCCAACTTTTCGGGACTAAGCGAAAGAACGTTTTTACGGCGTTTCCGCGAAGGCACCGGCATGGCGCCGCTTAAATGGCTGCGGCGTGAACGGGTATTGCGGGCGATGAAATTGCTTGAAGAAACCAGTTTGCCGCTGGGTGACATTGCCGAGCAATGCGGGTTCCAGTCGATGGAAACATTTCGCATCGCGTTTCGCGATATCGCCCACGTGCCCCCGGCCCGCTATCGCAACCGGTTTCGGATCGGTCAACCGGCGTGACCGGGCATAGGGCCTGATGAGAGGCGATGGCGATGATGAACGTGAACAGGAAAGTGAACGTGATCTCGCCATAATGGAACGGTCTTACTGGACGTGATGGGCAAAATTCCCTATGCCCTTTGCACGCAAAAAGATTAACCAGACGAGATTGCCATGACGATTGCCCTTCCGGCCGATGCCAGTGCCCTTGAAAACGGGTTGATTGAAATTGCGCGCCGTGCCGGTGCCGCCATGATGAAAATCTATGACACCGATTTCGAAGTCCGGTCGAAGGATGATGCATCCCCGGTGACCGAGGCCGACGACGCCGCCGAGGCGGTGATCCTGCCCGGTCTTCGCGCCCTGACCCCGAATGTCAAAATCGTGTCCGAGGAAAGTGCGGCTGCGGGTGACATTCCCGATGTAAACGGGGATACCGATTTCTTCTGGCTGGTGGATCCGCTGGACGGGACCAAGGAATTCATCAAACGCAACGGCGAATTCACCGTCAATATCGCCCTGATTGCCAAGGGCGTCCCGGTTCTGGGCGTGGTTTATGCCCCGGCAATTGAAAAGCTTTATTACGGCGGGCCGGATGGGGCGAAGCTGATTGAAGGCAATGGCGATATTGATGACACAACCCGCGCCATCACGGTGCGCGACATGCCCGAAGACGGGGTAGTCGTCGTCGGTTCACGTTCGCATGGCGATCCCGAGGCGATGAAGGCGTTTCTGGGCGACCTCGCGGTCAAGGAACTGCGCCCGGCGGGAAGTTCGCTTAAACTCTGCCTGCTGGCCGAGGGGGTGGCCGACCTTTATCCCCGCCTTGGCCCGACCATGGAATGGGATATCGGGGCGGGCCATGCGGTTCTGGCGGCGGCGGGTGGCGTGGTCGAGAATATGGACGGCACCCGGTTTGCCTATGGCAAGGCCGATTTCCGCAATCCGTTCTTCATCGCACGCAGCCCATCCGTGCCGGTGAAATACCAAGGTTAAGCTTCGTTACTTTCCGCATTGCAGGATCAAGGCACGATTTACACATCCCGCACGGCGTGATCGCATGGTTGATCACGTCTGCAGATCACACGCAAATCTTCGCTAAAGGAAAAAAGCGCGCTATTTCAGTTCACTGGTTGAAATTCAATTCTGCGGCACAAACTGTATAACACCGAAAAATCGCTATACGTTTGGGTTGAGATACATTCCCCTTTGGGAGAGAGAATTGATGTTCCGGAATTCAATTTCGCGCCTGATCATTTCCTTGCAGAGCCTTTTGCTTATTGGCTTTGTAAGTGTTACGGGCGTTCTGGCCTTTATCAGTTGGCATGACTCGGACAATGCATCGGAAATCCTGAATGCAACCCGTGCAGACCAGCTTTTGTTTTCTGCAGTCCTTGGCGTCCGACAGCAGATTTCCGGCACCCAAACCGCGTTGGTGTCGCAAGACGATCCGACCGGGGCCTTTGCCAGAACGCGCGCGATTGCCGACCAGAGTTTTGACACCGCAATGGCGGCCCTTGAAGATGTCGAGGTCGACGGGGTTGATAAATATATTTCCGACCTTCAGGCAGCATGGGCGGAACAGAACCGCCTTGAAGAAAATATTGATGCACTGGCAAAGCGGCCCAAAGATCAGCGCAGTGTCCCCGAAGTCAAGGAATGGTCAGATTCCGTCCGTAACGTCGTTGACACCATTCTGGGTGTGTCGCTTGCGGTTGGAAATGACGTTCGGCTGCTTGACCCGTTTGTCGGCGAAATGATTCAGGTCCGGCGTGCGGCATGGATGGTGCGCGACAAGTTCGGCAGCCAATGTTCGCTTTTACGTCCGAATGTCTCGAAAAACGAACCTTTAAGCCCCGAATCCTTCGCGCGTTGGAACCAGCTTAAAGGCGGTTATCAGCTTATGTGGGACGAGATTGATTCCGTCATGGCCCGCCCGGGCATTCCACAGCGTCTTTTAAATGAAGTAAAAGCGGCTGAAAGTGCCACGACCTCAGCACAGACGCAGCTCGATGCCCTTTATACCGGTTTGAATGGTGGCACGGCACCAGCCATGCCACCGACCGAATATACCGCCCTTTGCAATGGGCCGTTTGATCAGATTGTCGAAATCGGTCACACCGCCATGAAAGAGGCCGTGTTAAGTGCGGAAAGCAAAAAAGCATCGGCAAATATCGGGCTTGTGACCGTCAGCATCGGGCTTGTCATCGCCCTCGGGCTTTCGGCGATTGCGATTGCATCCGTGCTGCGGCGTTTTTCAACTCCGATTGGCCATCTTATGGCCGATGTCGAACGCCTGTCACAGGCTGATTATAAAACCAAGGTCACGGAAACCGGCACCCCTGACGAGCTGGGTCGTCTGGCGGAGGCCCTTGAAGAGTTGCGCAAAAATGCGTTGCAGACCGAAGAACTGCGACAGGCACAACAAAAAGCACAGCAGGAGCAAATCGAGAAAGGCAAGAAACTGGCCGAGGCGGTCAGTGCGTTTGAACAGGGATCAGCAAGGATCGTACAGGCAGTTCGCCATGCATCGGGGGATATGCAGGGCAATGCCGAACAATTGTCCACCATTGCCGAAAACACCGATCAGCGTACCCAGGTCGTTGCCAAGGCATCGGGCGAGGCATCGGGCAATGTGCAGACCGTTGCCGCTGCGTCCGAAGAACTGAGCGCATCGATCATCGAAGTCAATCAGCAGATCAATGGATCATCACGCATGGCCAATGATGCGGTTGACGAGGTTGAACAAACCAATCAGTCGTTCTCGGATCTTAAGGAAGCAGCCGAAAAGATTGGCGAGGTTGTCGAGCTTATTCAGAACATCGCATCGCAGACCAACCTTCTGGCGTTGAATGCGACGATTGAGGCGGCAAGAGCCGGCGACGCGGGCAAGGGTTTTGCCGTGGTCGCCAACGAGGTCAAAACCCTTGCCACCCAGACGCACAAGGCAACCGAGGAAATTTCGGGCCAGATTGGCGGCATGCAAACCGCCGTTGGGCTTTGCATTGAGGCGATTACCGGGATCGGCACTAAAATCCACACCATCAACGAGGCGATTTCGGCGATTGCGGCGGCCACCGAAGAACAATCTTCGGCGACGCAGGAAATTGCCCGAAATGTCCAGCATGCTGCGACCGGCACATCAGAGGTTTCAGATAACATTGCGTCTGTGACCGAGATGGCCCGCGACACTCGGCAAATGTCTGCCGAAGTCCTGAAAGCATCGTCAGAGCTTTCAAGTCAGGCGGATGCCCTTGGACGGGAGGTTGAAGAATTCCTGTCCCGGGTCAGGGGCATCTGATCCAAGCCGCCGGAAATTTCCCGGTGCTGTAAAAACAGTCGGGCAGCACGCTTAAGGCCGCTGCCCGATTTTTTTTGTGATAATGAAGGAAGCCACACGCCGCCCGAAATCATTTCGCGAAAGCGGCATCAAAGCGAATTGCAAAGCCCGATCAGCAGCTTGTCCTTGATGCGGCGCAACAGGCACCTGCCGCTTCTTTTATGGCTTTTATTGAAAGAACTGAATCCCGCAGTTTTGTTGACTTTGAGCGTATTTTTTGCTATACGATCCTTATCGCCACACAACGTGTAGGTGACGTAAATAGCCGCCGGAATCACGGCGACGCGGTCCGGGTCACTGCTGCAGGGCGACCGCCGGGCTAGAGCGTAAATGGAGCCGCCATCCTGATGGCGGCTCTGCGCTGTCTGGGGCTATTGCCCCGGTGCAGGTGTGGTCCGGCGCATCATCAAAAGCAGCACCGAAATCCCCGCCGCCAGCAAGACCAGAACCGGCAGGGCCCAGTTCCCGATCATCACCAGAAGCGACGTCCCAGCCGACGGGCCGACAATCGCACCCAGCGTATAGCTTTGCGAGACAACCACCAGAACGCCGACCTGATATCCCTGCCCCGCTCCTCCTCCTGCGCCTTGTCCTTTCCCTCGGCCACTGGCCGCGATCAGGACAGCGGCGGTATAAAGCCCGGCCACCGCGACACCCAGCGCAAACAGGATGATCGCCGCCATGATGCCATATCCGGCAAGCGCCATGGGGAGAGCGCCAACCAGAAGCAGACCAAAGCACAGCCAAGCCAGTTTGATCGGACCGCTTTTATCCGAAACATAACCGACAAGCGGCTGGCAGATCGTGCCGCCAAACACAAAGACCGCCGCCAGCCACAAACCAGCTTCGGCAAGGCCGGTGTCACGTTGCGATTGCAACGGCAGGACCGATAAAAAGCAGATTTCAACAAACCCCGCGACAAAGGCAATCAGCACCAGATCCCAATGATCAATCCAGCGCCGCAATGCTGCCCCCGCGCCCTTCTGGGTTGATGCCATTTCAAGGCGCGGCATGGCAAAGGCACAGAAAAGCGGGATGATCGCCGCAACAAGGGCAATGCCAGACATGGCGAATGCATCCGTTCCAAACCAGCCAATCAGGACCGGGCCCAGAACAATGCCAAGCCCCATCAGGGTTTCATGAAAACCAACCACCCGGCCCAGTTTATCACGCGGGGCCAGTTGCACGATCAGCCCGTCACACACCACCCACCGCAAAATCAGCCCCACCCCGGCAAACAGGGTTGCGGGCAGGACCAGCGCCGATTGCGGCGCATACATCACCACGACAATCAGGGTAAAAAACGACAGGCCACTGACGACAAGCGGGATAACGGGATGGGTTTTACGTAAAATCGCCGCGACAAAGAACCCGCCGATCAGATCGGCAATCCAGTAAAGCGACAGCATCATGCCGCCATGCCGTTCCCCTAATCCGGCATTGGTCAGTGCCAGCGGCAAAAGCGTGTCGATCACGCCGATCTGAATGATCTGCGAAACAAACGACGCCAGATTAATCAGGGCCAGCGGGACAGCAATATGGGGCGGGATCGTTGCGGCCTTGGAGAGTGATGGCATGTGCAAAGGCATAATGGCCCTCCTTGCGATGGATTACACCGTTCCGAGGGCCTGAGCGGGTGTTTGCAGCAGGCCGGATATATAAAGGATGCAGGCTTTGACACGCACCACGCGCGAACCAGGATCAATCATGGGGTTCTTCCTGCGACCGACACCCTAAACCGGGACGATCATTCGATCAATGCAAACAGCGATAAAGTCGCTTCCAGCTTGTCATTCCCGACTATCATCGCTAGGTATTTCACAAGGCTATATTTTTTATGGAATGCTTGATGTCCCCGGCTTTGACGATCCGCCCCTATTCCGAAGGTGCCCTGACACAGGCCGCGGCCAAGTTGCGCGCGGGCGAACTTGTCGCGTTTCCGACCGAAACGGTTTACGGGCTGGGTGCGGATGCCACCAATGACGATGCGGTTGCGGGCATTTTTGCCGCCAAGCAACGGCCAAGCTTCAACCCGCTGATCAGCCATTTCCCTGATCGCGATGCCGCCGCCAAACATGCGGTTTTCGATGCGCGGGCAGATAAGCTTGCCGATGCGTTCTGGCCGGGTGCGCTGACGCTTGTTTTGCCAAAGCGTTCCGACAGCAATGTATCGCAATTGACCACCGCCGGCTTGCCCAGCATTGCGGTGCGTGTGCCCGCCCACGAAATGGCGCGCGCGCTGTTGCGTGCAGTTGGCCGCCCGATTGCAGCACCTTCGGCCAACCGGTCCGGGCGGATCAGCCCGACGACGGCGGCACATGTGGCAGCATCCCTTGGCAATGCGATTGGCATGATTTTGGATGGCGGCCCATGCGGGGTCGGACTTGAAAGCACGGTGATTGATCTGACCACCGACCGCGTCGTGATGCTCCGCCCCGGCGGGATTACCCGCGATCAGGTGGCGGAAGTTCTGGGATGCGACGTCGTGATGGCCGAAACCGATGACAACGCGCCCAAAAGCCCCGGCATGATGACCAGCCATTATGCACCCGGCCTGCCGGTGCGGCTGAATGCGACGGCACCGGATCAGAAGAAATACGGCCATGAAATATTGCTGGCATTCGGGGATTGCGTGACCAAGGGATTTGATAAAGTCCTGTGGCTTTCGAAAACCGGCAATGACCGCGAGGCCGCCGCCAACCTGTTTGCCAAACTGCACGAAGCCGATCAGAAGCGGTTTGACGGGATTGCAATTGCGCCGATCCCCGATACCGGACTTGGGCTTGCGATCAATGACCGGATGAAACGCGCCAGCGCCCCCCGCGCCCTTCATCCGACCCCGTAATTCTTCCAACCTCAGCCGAGCGGAAAACAGCCCCCATGCACATCCTGCCCGCCAGCGCGATCAAGGAACTTCAGGATGCCCTTGGCCCGAAAGGCTGGAGCATGGAGGCCGATATACTGGCCACGCATAATGCCGAGGCACGTGGCAAGTTTGCAGGCGACGCGGGCATGGTGCTTTATCCCGCCAATACCGACGAGGTCGCCAAATGTGTCGCGATCTGTGCAACCCATGGCATTGCGATTGTGCCCCAGGGCGGCAATACCGGGCGATGCGGCGGGGCGGTTGCCAATGCCGCCGAGGTGATCCTGAACCTTAAACGGATGAACCGGATCATTGATATCGATGCGCGCGATTTTACCGCCACCGTCGAAGCCGGTGCGATCCTGCAAACTCTTCAGGAAGCTGCCCTTGAGCGTGATCTGATCTTCCCGCTTAGCCTTGGGTCGGAGGGAACCTGCCAGATTGGCGGTAACCTTGCGACCAATGCCGGCGGGCTGAACGTCATCCGGTATGGCAATACCCGCGATCTGGTTCTGGGGCTTGAGGTTGTTCTGCCCGATGGCAGCGTGTGGAACGGGCTTTCGAAATTGCGCAAGGACAATACCGGCTATGACCTGCGCGATCTGTTTATCGGGGCCGAAGGGACGCTTGGCATTATCACCAAGGCGAGCTTGAAACTGTTTCCCAAGCCCCGCCATGTCGCGACCGCGTGGGTTGCCGTCCCCGGACCGGATGCGGCTCTTGACCTTCTGGCACTCGCACGGCGCGAAAGCGGTGATGCGATTGCCGCGTTCGAGCTGATCTGCGGCTTTGCCCATGATATGACGGTGGCACACCTGCCGGGGCTATCCGCCCCGCTTGCCGCCCCTTCGGACTGGTATGTGATGATCGAACTGACCTCGTCACGGCCCAAGGATGACCTGAACGAGGTCCTAAGCGACCTTCTGGAGGCCGCCCTTGAGGCAGGCCTTGCCAGCGACGCAACATTGGCACAGTCCGAGGCCCAACGCGCCAATCTTTGGGCGATCCGCGAAGGCATCCCCGAGGCGCAAGGTTTTGAAGGCGGCAGTATCAAGCATGATGTGTCGGTCCCGGTTTCCAGGGTGTCGGAGTTGCTTATGCGTGGCATGGCAGCCGCCGGGGATCTGATCCCGGGCATTCGTCCCTGCCCGTTTGGCCATGTCGGCGATGGCAATATCCATTTCAACTTCACCCAGCCGGTCGAGATGGAAAAACAGGCATTTCTCGATTGCTGGGAAACGCTTAACCGTCTGATCCATGACATTGTCGCCGATCTTGGTGGCTCCATCAGCGCCGAACATGGCATTGGCAAGCTGAAGCTTGATGAACTCGCCCGCTATGCCAGCCCGGAAAAGATGAAGCTTTTGCGTGTGATCAAGGACGCGATTGATCCCGATGGTATGCTCAATCCCGGCAAGATCGTGAAATAAACCACATCATGGGCGCCCCCAACCCCATAAAGGTCTGCAATGTTTTCGATTGATACCTATGATCCGCTGAATGTTCCCAAGGCTGTTGGGGACGAAATCTGGATCATTGATGGTCCGGTGATCGGGTTTCAGTATCTGGGCATGAAATTGCCGTTTCCGACCCGAATGACGATCATCCGGCTGGCGTCAGAGAAGCTGTTTGTCCATTCACCGATCCGTTTGACGCCGGAGCTTAAGGCACGTGTTGATGCGCTGGGCGAAGTTGCCTGTCTGATTGCGCCCAACACCATCCATTATGCCGGGGTGCCGGAATGGCAGGCGGCCTATCCGGCGGCGCAAAGTTTCTGTGCGCCCGGTGTGATCAAGCGGGCGAAGTCGGTCGGCATGACGGTATCGTTTGATGCCGAACTTGCCGATACTGCCGAACCGGAATGGGCGGATGAAATCAAACAGGTGATGGTACGCGGCGGCTATTTATCCGAGGCCGTGTTTTATCACCCGAAATCAAACAGCCTGATCCTGACCGACCTGATCGAGAATTTCGAGGCGCACAAGATCAAAAGCCCGATCTGGCGGTGGCTGGTGCGGATGTTTGGCTCGATGGACCCGGATGGATGTGCGCCGCGTGATATGCGCATGACCTTTGCCGGGCATAAGGAAAGCCTGCGCAAGGCAGTCGATCAGATGATCGACTGGAACCCGGAACGGGTGATTATGTCGCATGGTCGCTGGTATGATCACAACGGCACAGCCGAGCTTAAACGCGCATTCCGCTGGGTCATGAAATAAGGGGCGCGCCGATCATGGCACGCCTCCTTTCTACCGTCAGATGCGAAAGAAATTATTCTTTCGGGCCCGACCAGCTATTGAGCGCGTCAAGCTTGTCCTGACGGCGGGCTTCGGGGGATTTTTTCCAGTCATTGCCAAATGCCGCGGATTCCCATGATCCATAGGTCGGGTTTGGCAGCATGAACCAGCGTTCCCCCCAATAGGTCGCGTATTTGTCCATGACTTCGAGGCGTTCGTCGATGGTGCCATCGATATCGTCGGTGAAATCGCCGAAGTTATCGCCAAACATCATGATGACGCGGAAATCCGCCGCCACCGCTTCGCGGCGGGTGGCCTTGGCCGAACCCCATTCTTCCTTTTCACCGCGCACCATCACATGATCCGCATCGGCATAAGGGAAGCCGTATTCCTGAAGGTTTTTGATGGTCGCGGCTTCTTCGGCGGCCTTGCGGTTGGTGAGATAGAAGACTTCAACGCCCTTGTCGGCCGCGGCCTTGGTCAGTTCCAACGCGCCCGGGGTCGGGGTTGAAATCGCGTCTTCGACAAATGCCGCCCAGGTTTTGGAGCTATAAGACGTATTGGCCGTCACAACCCATGACTGATAGGCCGAGTTATCGAGAACCGTTTCATCAACATCAAGGATGATCGCGGGCGGTTTGGCCGAATAGTTGCCATCCTGTTCAAGGGCGGCGGTCCAGCCATGATCACCAATCGCCGCATCGAGAAGACGCTGCGCGCCTGCATAAACCGAAAGGGCCGTGGTTTTGTATTCGACCGAGGTCTGATACCAAAGCGATGCGTTCAGACCGTCATTCTGTGCCGGTTCCTGGGCCTGCGCACCAAAGGCCGAACCCGCCAGAAGAACAGCAACGCCAAATGATTTCGTCGTCAATTTCATGTTTTATTCTCCCTGTTTGGTTCCCGATCCGGCCGGGGTGCCCCCGATGAGTTGAACAGCGATCTGACCAGCCGGACAGGATTGCAAGAGCATGCCACCGCACCGCACCAAAGAAAAAGCCTTTTTCTGCATCGGGGCGGAAAAAGGCTTTGGACGCGATTTGATAAAGGCGCCAATCCGGCGGCCCGGCAATCAGGCCGTCGGGCGTTTTTCAAATGTGGTGAAGCCGTCTTCAAGCCCGGGTTCTTCATGCACGCGGGTGACATTCGCATGCGTCGGGCCATCATGGCAGGCCGCGATCATGGATTGCACCCCGGCCACCGGGCCGCAAAACAGCGCCTCGACCGTACCATCCGCGCGGTTGCGAACCCATCCAGTCAGATCGCGTTTGCGGGCTTCCTCGACCGTCCAGGCGCGATACCACACGCCCTGCACCCGGCCTTCGATCCGGGCAAGGACGGAAATGTTTCCGGTGCCTGTTTGCGGGTCGGGTTCGGTGGTGGTCATGGCAACATCCTTTGATGTGATGTTTACTTCGCGCCGGGAATATTGGCGTGCAGATGGGCGGTATCCTGAAACTTCTGTTTCTGTTCCGCTGTTGCCGGGGCCTGATGATTGTCTTTCCATTGATCATAGGTCATGCCGTAAACGACCTCGCGCGCGCCGTCATAATCCATGGCCACATCGCGTTCACGCGCCGCCGCCAAATACCATTTAGCAAGGCAGTTGCGGCAGAAACCCGCAAGGTTCATCAGATCGATATTCTGCACATCCTTGCGGTCCTGAAGATGCTGCACAAGGCCGCGAAAGGCAGCGGCTTCAAGTTCCAGCTTGATTTGCGGATCAAGGTTTGCCGCCGGGCCATTGGCAAGGGATGCTTCGGTCGACATTTCCGAACCGGCGCAATCAGACATTTTCCATACTCCCGACCTTGCCATAGGCTGGCAGGTCCTGTTCAAGTTTTTCGATATTTTCCGGGACCTCGGCGATGCTTTCGACCGTCACGAAATGATCATTGTCGATTTCGGTCTGATCGACCATTTCGTGAACCCAGGTGATTTCATAGGGAATGTGGATCGCCGACCCGCCACACGCAAGCACCGGCAGGATATCGGACTTCAACGAATTGCCGATCATCACGGCTTCGGATGGTTCCACACCATAACGGCCAAAAATATTGCGATAGGTCAGCGGATCTTTTTCCGAAACGATCTCGACACCGGCAAACAGGCTTTCGAGGCCGGAACGCTCGATCTTGAGCTGCTGGGCGATCAAATCGCCCTTGGTGATCAGGACGATCTTGCGATCAGACTGTTTGACATAATGGCGCAGCACCTCTTCGGCCCCGTCAATCAGACGGGTCGGCGCACGCAGCATGGATTTGCCGATTTCGGCCAGTTCATGAATGTCGGCAGCACTTATTTTCTTGTCGGAAAGCTCAATCGCAGTTTCGATCATCGACAGGGTAAAGCCGGTGATGCCGTATCCATAAATCGAAAGGTTGGACAGTTCCGCCTGATAGAGGCGATCATTGACCGTATCAGCATCGACATAGTGGGAAAGCATTTCGCGCAGGCGGATATGGGCGTCACGAAACAGCGGTTCGTTATGCCACAGCGTATCGTCGCCATCAAAAGCAATCAGTTTATACATACTCACGCCTCGTTTCTTGTTCTTGGATGGCCTTGCAGAAAGCACCCGGCCTCAATCCGCGACCATAAGTCAGCCGGAAATCCCCGTAAAGCCCCGTTTCCTGTATTTAATATGCGCAATAACTGTTCGAAAGGGGTTGCAAACCCGTCCAATCGAACAGGTATGGAACAAAAACGCCGGGGGAATGTTCCCCCGGCGCATTTCCCGGTTCTTTTCCGGGCCATCTCCCGGCGGACCCGGCCCTAGCTGACAAGGATACCGATCTTGCCGATATGCGATTTCGCAACGAATGCTTCCTGTGCCTTGGCGAGATCGCGAAGGTCGTAAACTTCCGCGACCAGCGGACGAATTTCACCCTTTTCGATATATTTCACCAGATCGGTGAAAACGCGATCTTCCTGATGGGTGCAGCCATAAAGTGTTAAATCCCTAAGATAAAGCGTGCGCAGATCAAGTTCGACAATCGGCCCGGCGATTGCCCCAGCCGTGGCATATCGACCACCCGAAACAAGGGTTTCAAGCAGTTCGGGCCAGCGCGGCCCGCCGACCAGATCGATCACGACATCAAAGCGGTTGCGCGGCAATTCATCTGCACGGTCAAGAACCTCATCCGCGCCAAGATCACGCAGGGCCTTGGCCTTTGACGCGCTTGACACCGCAACGACATAGGCCCCGCGCCGCTTGGCAAGCTGAATGGCCGCAGAACCGACCCCGCCCGATGCCCCGGTTACAAGGACGCGTTCCGCCCCAAGGCCTGTGCGCTGGATAATCCCCTCGGCGGTTGAAAACGCGCATGGGAAGGATGCAAGATCGGTGTCCGACAGGTCCGATTTGATGGCAATCGCGTTTTTATCCGCGACCACGGCATATTGCGTAAAGGCCCCGTTCGTTTCGCTGCCGAATGTTTCGACCCGGTGTGTTCCGTCCTCGTTGGGAACGGATTGCAGGGCACGGACCAGAACACGCTGCCCAAGTCGCGCGGGATCAACACCCTGCCCGAGTGCGACAATCGTGCCGCAACAATCCGCCCCCTGAATATGGGGAAAGGCCAAAGTACCGCCCGACCAGGTGGCATCGGCAAGGGCATCCTCGCCAAAACCGGCATCGCTGCCGTCACTCGTGGCGCCGCGAACGGCCTTTGAATACCAGGCGATGCGGGTGTTGATGTCGGTATTGTTGACCGAAGACGCCCCGACTTTGATCAGAACCTGCCCGGCTTCGGGGGTTGGCGTTTCCAGGTCTTCGCGCCATTCGAGCTTATCAAGCCCGCCATGCCCGGTCAGGACGACGCCATGCATTTTTGTCGGGATATCGGTCATTGGTTACTCCATGTAGAACGATTACTCTACTTGCCAAGGTAAAGGGAACGTTCTACATTTGTCAACATGACGGATACAAAACTGAAAATCGCCGCCGGTCTTGAGCGGGCCTTTGCCAAGGGCGGCTTTGCCGAACCCAGTGTTGACGACCTGCGCGAAGCCGCCGATGTCAGCCTGCGCACGCTCTATAAATACACACCATCGCGGGCCGACATGGTGCATCTGGCCCTTGAACACCGCCATCAGCGTTACATTGATCTGCTGTTCACCAATTTGCCCGAGGCCCCCGACAAAGCCCTTTCGGCAATCATTGATCGTGTCGGTGTCTGGATGGAAACAGAGGCAAGCCACGGCTGCCTGTTCCACGCCGCCGTTGCCGCATCACCGGGCGATCAGATGCTGCGCGATTTGCTATCACGCCATAAGGTCGAGGTCGCAACCAAAGCCGCCATCGCCACAGGGCGACAGGGATACGAGATCGAGCTTAACCTGATCCTTGAAGGATTAACGCAAAGCTTCACCCTGCACGGGGCACAAGCCATTGCCGCAGCGAAACGGCTGGCGGGTGGGATACCGACGCACTCCAACCCATAGGATTTCTGCTCCCAAAGGAAAAGGCGCTGGCCCGAAGACTAGCACCTTTTATTGCACCTTCAAGGGATCAGGCGGCTTATTCGTCCTTCTCGAACTCGATGATGATCGCATCGACCGACAGGTTTGCGCCCTGCTCGGCGTGGATTTTCTTGACGACACCTTTGCTTTCGGCCTTGAGCACGTTTTCCATTTTCATCGCTTCAAGGATGCAAAGTTCCTCGCCCGGCTGGACGGTCTGGCCTTCGGTCACCGATACCTTGACCAGCAGCCCCGGCATCGGGGACAGCAGGAAGTTTGACATATCGGGCGGAGCCTTGAACGGCATCAGTTTTTGCAATTCGGCGACACGGGGCAGCATCACCTTGAAGCTGCGCTGGATGCCATTGGCCGACAGGCGATAGCCGACACCTTCGACATCGATCTGCACGCAGACCGGCGCGCCGTCAATGACACCGACAAACATCGCATCGCCGATTTTCCAGTCGGATGAAACGCCATAACTGCGATCCCCGATGGCGACGATATAGTCATTGTTAACACCGTCAATTTCGATATCAAACGCGGTGTGATCATCACCCGATACCGCGACCCAGCTTTCGGCAACCTGCAACGGATGATCGCTGACCTGTCCGGTCACGCGCGCATTGCGTTCCGCCACCCGCTGATTGAGGTATCCGGCAACCACCACCAGCATCGCCGGATCATCGTTGGGCAGATCATCGGCGGAAAAGCCGTTGGGATATTCTTCGGCGATGAAATTGGTGGTGATATTGCCTGACTGGAACCGTTTATTGGCCATAACGGCGGCAACAAACGGGATATTGTGCGAAATGCCGCGGATGTAATAGGCATCAAGGGCGGCCCGCATTTCCGCAATCGCATCATCACGGGTTTCGCCATACGTCACCAGTTTTGCGACCATCGGGTCGTAATACATCGAAATCTCGCCGCCTTCGAACACGCCGGTATCGACACGCACGGATGCGCTTTCAGCAGGCGGCTGATACCGCACCAGACGCCCGGTGGAGGGCAGGAATTCACGGAACGGGTCCTCGGCATAGATACGGGTTTCCATCGCCCAGCCGGTCAGCTTGACATCATCCTGCGCAAGCGTCAGTTTTTCGTCATTGGCGATGCGGATCATCCATTCCACAAGGTCCTCGCCCGTCACCAGTTCGGTCACCGGATGTTCGACCTGAAGGCGGGTGTTCATTTCAAGGAAGTAGAAGTTCTTGTCCTTATCGACGATAAATTCCACCGTCCCGGCGGAG
>NZ_AUNC01000012.1:0-356037 GCF_000714555.1 Thalassospira permensis NBRC 106175
CAAATCAAGAACTTTTTGAAAAACTTTATACCCGGTCAGAAAAGCGGGAAGCAGGCTACCATCCGGGGCCGTCCTGTATTTTCATAAACCCTATGCGTCGCGCGGCACCCCGTTCGGGTCCTCGCTGCCGCGATGGTATTTGAAGGTGCCGGTCGCGGTTGCGATCACTTCGCCCGCCGCGTTATAGGCGGTGGCTTCGGTAAAGACGATCTTGCGCCCGCCGCCCTGTTTGCGTCCCTCAACCCGCACCGTGCCGCCGGTTGCCATCCCGATGAAATTGGTTGTCAGCGACAGGGTCAAAGATTTGCGGACATTCCCCGGAACAGCACAGTAACAGACGGCACAGCCCGACGCCGTATCCATCAGGGTCGCAATCACGCCACCATGCAGGATGCCCGCCCGATTGCGGTGATGATCCCTGATTTCAAGTTCCACCACCGCACGATCTTCTTCCCATTCAACAACCTGATAGCCCAGATAAGCCTGAAGCCCGCTACCATGCGCCTGTTCCCAGGCAAGATTGTCATCCACATCACTCATGTCGCCGACCTTTGCGTAAATCCTGTTTGCCAATCTATAGCAGATAAATCCAACATTTTGGACCATGCGAGTTTGGCAATAGATTGTGCATTGCGATATAAATTTATCAATCAATATCAATTACTTATATCTATCGTTCTCCAAACAAGAAGGGGATAGCGGTGAAACGAGAATAGTGGGTTCAAACGGCTTCTGGTACATCTGAAATCACCCCAGACGCAAAGGAACCTAACCATGGCAACGCTTGCACTTAAAGACACCACCACCATCGAACGCGAAGTTCGCGTCAACTGGTTCACCAACCTTGTTCATGCGCTTCAGGTCGCCGTGATCATGAAATCGTCGAAAGCACGCACCCATGATGAACTGATGACCGAATGGAACAATGCATGGCGTCAGGTCGAGGGCTAATTCGCCCTCTCTGACCCTGCGGGTTTGAGGATTGGCATCCAAAAGATGCCGACAATTCATCGCCCTTGACGGTTTCAACCAAACAACCGAAAACGGTTGAATGCAAAAGTTTGATATCGTCACGATCCGGTTGTTTGTCGCCATTGTGCGCGCCGGAAGCATCAATGAAGCCGCACGGCGCGAACATATCGCGACATCGGCTGTAAGTCGCCGCATCGGCGAACTTGAAGCCATGCTTGGCGTCAAGCTGCTGCGTCGCCTGCCCCGCGGTGTCGAACCGACGGAAGAAGGTGCGATTTTCGCGCGCTACGGCGAAAAGCTTCTGGGTGATCTTAATCACCTGTCAAACGAGTTGCGCGATTTCAATACCGGCGAAAAGGGCAAGATTTATCTTGCTGCCGTAACCTCGGCAATCCTCACCGGACTGCCTGCTTTTCTGGCCGATTTTCAACGTGATTTCCCCGATGTGACCGTCGATGTCCGTGAACTGACATCTCGCGAGTCATCCGATGCCGTCCGCGAAGGCCGCGCCGATCTGGCGATCATGGCCGATAACGGTCCCTGTCAGGGTTTATCGAACCACGTCTTTTGCGACGATCCGATCTGGGTCGTGACGCCCAAGGGCCATCCGCTGATCCCCGATCCATCCAATCCCGCCCCGGTCACCTTTGCCGAAGCCGCAAAATACGACATCATTTCCCTGCATGAAGGCGGCGTTATCGATGACCTGATCAGCGAGGCGGCGGGCAAACTGCATCACGACATGCATCCGCATATCAAGGTCATGCGTTTTGGCTCCTTGCGCCAGATGATCGCCGCCGGACTTGGCATCGGCTTCCTGCGGCAAAGCTCGGTTGCCGGTTACATTGACCACATGAATATTTCCGGCGCGCCGATTGCCGATAGCTGGGCCAAACGCCAGTTGCTGATCGTGCATGACGGCGAGGATACCCTGACCAGTTCGGCAAAAATATTCCGGGACTATCTGTTAAAGAAATCGTCCGAAACAACAGTCAAACCGGGTCTTGGCTGATCACGCCATTTTATACAATGGCTGCACTGCTTGCGGCATGGCCGTCTTTGGCATTCGCGCTTAACCGCAGATTTGGCCTGCCCATTTCAGTCCGGACGTATTTTGCGGCTTCCTTCAGGATCAAGTCGGGTAATTCGGCCCACTCGCCAATCGGATCAAGTATCTCAATGGCTTCATCGGGTTGCCCGGCAATCATTTCCGGCAGATCGGTGGTGGCGTGCGTGCCGCCGCCAGCCAGCATCGGAACAATCACAGCCCGTTTGCGCGAGCCAATTTTCCGCCAATCGCGAAGGGACGGGTTCCCTTCGATATTTCCAATGCAAATTTCTACATCGGGGCAGAACTGACCCACTTCATTGGCAAGCCTGACGGTTTCCGGCAATGCTTTGGTCAGGGTTTTCAGGCCATGCGGCACAAGAAATACCGACGTTTCCGAACAATCCCAGCCACGCCGCGCCATCGCGGAATTCACATGACGTGAAACCATCTCCGCAAAACCGGGCAAATTGATTGCAGGCGGCAGAATTACCGCACGATCAAGTCCGGCATCACGCAAATTGCGCGGCAATTCCTGAAACACCAGATAACCTTCACTGAAAAACAGCGGAAAGACGATCAGTTCGCTGGCGGCGTGATTGCGTTTCAGCTTTGCCAATTGATCCGCAACCGAAGGCTGGCTGCGCATATAGCCATGGTGCACAAAACCAGCCCAATGGTCGCGCACGGCTTCTGCCAGTGTTCCCGCAGGATCACCGCCATTACCACTGTTACCGTGCGACACAATCATCAGGGTCGGCATATCGAATTCCGCCATGTCCTTGAACAGTTCCAAAGCTGGTCCAGATCTAATGCTTGGTACGGACCTCGCAAGAGATCGGATTTCACCACAGGCAGATTATTGTACCAGATCCCAACGCGGTTGCCCGCCAAACCGGTCATAAAGAAAATCAACCAGAAGCCGGATACGCGCAGATAACTGCCGGCTGGGCGGATACAACAGATACAGGAAAAGCTCTGGCGAGGTATAATCACACAAAACACTGACAAGATTGCCGCTTTGCAAATCCGGACCGGCGATAAAGGTCGGCAATAATGCCAATCCGAGATCAGCCAGGGCTGCATCACGCAGAACCTCGGCATTGTTGCAGCAGAACACGCCATTCACCTGCACCGAAACCGGTCCGTCCGGTCCGGTCATCTTCCAGCTCGACCCGGCGGGCAAGCTACCGTAATGCAAACAAGGCAAGGTTGCCAGATCACGGGGCGATACAGGTTCGCCATGCTTTCGGATGAATTCCGGCGATGCACACAGAACCCGGTTCATCGGAATGATTTCGTGATCAATCAGTGCCAATGTCTCGCTTGGCTGACTGATCCGCACCGTCATGTCATAACCATCAGCAACCGGATCGATGAACCGGTCCGAAAGTGCCAGCTCCACCCGTATTTCAGGGTATTCACGGGCAAAATCGACCAAAGCAGGCCCCAGATGCAGGGTGCCAAAGGACATCGGTGCATTGATGCGAATATCCCCCGACGGGGTTGCGCGGTTTTCACGAATGGCTTCTTCTGCTTCGCGCAAATCAGCCAAAACAGCCTTGGCCCGGTCATAAAAAGCGCGCCCGCTTGGCGTGACAGCAACCTGACGGGTTGTACGGTTCAAAAGCTGCACGCCCAGGTCTTCTTCAAGTGCAATAACAGCGCGGTTAACCTGGGACCGTGACTGCCCGATGGCACGTGCCGCAGCGGCAAAGCTTCCTTCATCAACCACTTTTACAAAGGTTTGCAAGCTTACCAGCTTGTCCATCCGAACGCTCCATCTGGCGAAGGTCACAACAATTGTCGCATAATTTGCGACAGTATGCACATTATTACGATAATTGTCACTTTCATCGAAAAGCGTATTCTGGCTCCAACAAACGACAACCCAGCGATGGAGACCAACATGATTACCAAGATCGAATCTGCCGACCGTGGCCGCGCCCAGTTTGGCTGGCTTGACTCCCATCACACTTTTTCCTTCGGTCACTATTACGACCCGAAACGGATGGGCTGGGGCCCGCTGCGCGTGATTAACGAAGACCGGGTTATCCCCGGTGCCGGTTTTGACACGCACGGCCACAAGGATATGGAAATCATTTCCTATGTGCTTGATGGCGCGCTTGAACACAAAGACAGCCTTGGCACCGGTTCCGTTATCCGTCCGGGCCGCCTGCAACGCATGACTGCCGGTACCGGCATCCGTCATTCGGAATACAACCATTCCAAGGAGAAGCCGGTTCATTTCCTGCAAATCTGGGTCATACCCGAAGCCGCGAACCTCGAACCTGGTTACGAGGAAAAGGAAATCGCACGTTCCGATACGGGTTCGGGCCTGTCACTGATCGGCAGCCGCACCGGCCGGGATGGATCGATCACCATTCATCAGGATGTTGATCTTTACGTTGCCCATCTGGGTGAAGGTGAAACAGCATCCCATAAAATCGAACCGGGCCGGATTGCCTGGGTGCAAGTAGCGCGCGGCATGCTGAGCGTGAATGGCGAAACCCTGAAGGCTGGCGATGGTGCCGCCATCCGGGACGAAGATGAACTTGTTTTCACCGACGCAACCGAAGCCGAAGCTCTTGTTTTTGACATGGTCGCCTGAGCCGGTCTTCCGGTCCGACCCTTCAAAGGAAAACGAATATGTCGTCCCTTGAACACACCAAACCACGTCCAATTATCCCGGCCCTTGGCAATCTGTGGGCTGCCCTTGAACCTCTATCGCCTGTCATCGTCCGCGTAACCACGGGTCTTCTTCTGGTCCCGCACGGTGCACAGAAACTGTTTGGTGCCTTTGGTGGCTATGGCCTTGAAGGTACCGCTGGCTGGCTTGAAAGCATCGGCTTTGCCCCGGGCTTCCTGTTTGCCCTTCTGATCGGGCTTCTGGAATTCGTGGGCGGCCTGATGCTGACTGTGGGTCTTCTGACCCGCCCGGTTGCCGCCGCTGTGATTGCCTTTATGGCTGTTGCGGTCACCATTCATCTGCCCAACGGGTATGCATGGAACAATGCCGGGTTTGAAATGCCGGTCTTCTGGGGCCTGATGGCACTTTCAGTTCTGATCCGTGGCGGCGGAAAATATTCGATCGATCACAAGATTGGTATCGAATTCTAATCCTGCTCACCCCAACGCAACGACCTTCCCTCTTCCCTGAAAAACGACTTCGGGCTGCCTTTGCCGGCAGCCCTTTTTTTGTTTCCCTCCCTATATAGGGATATGTGGCTCTTCTCAATCGACGTAACATCCACACATAAAAGACTGCCAACTGAACCAGTATTTTGATCAACCGGTCTTCAGGAAACCATTACGGTCAGAGTTTGAGAAATGAACGCGATAAAATCCAATAGCCATAATGATATTGCCATTGCCGATGGCTTGCGTCGCTGTAAGGGTGACAATGCTTTTGGCAAACCGAACGCGCAGAAAAAGTTCCTGATCGTGGACGACAGTATCGAAGTCCGCTTCTCTATCCGTCGGATTTTGCGCAGCGGCGGAGCACAATCCGTCGATGTTGCAGAAAACGGTGAAACCGCACTTCAGATGATGGCGCAACTGTCGCGAAAACAGCAAAGCTATGACGTCATACTGATTGATTACATGATGCCCGGCATGTCGGGGATCGAAACGCTTTATGAAATCAAACGCCGACAAATCAAACATGCAGAAGGCACCCGCATGATCATGCTGACCGGCTTTTTTGATCCGGATATGGGCAAAGAAGCCGTATCGGTAGGAGCCGCATTTGTATTGTCAAAACCCTGCGATGCTGCCAGCCTGATGGCAGCAATTGCCTGAACCCTTCCGCGAAGGAGCCGGGATGCCAGAAAGCGCTTCAATCATTTTCGTCGATGATGATCCCCATGTCCTCAGCGGATTACGCCGCCGTATTGTATCCAAACGCCCGAATTGGAAACTGCGGTTTTGCACCAGCGGCGCAGAAGCACTCGTAAATCTGGATCAGCATAGTGCAGATGTCATTGTTTCGGACATGCGCATGCCCGAGATGGACGGGGCAGAATTGCTTCGGTCTGTTGCCCGGAAATATCCGGATACCGCACGCATCCTGCTTTCCGGCTACGCCGATGAACAGGCTATCCAGACCGGTCTTGCGGCAACCCATCATTTCCTGATGAAACCCTGCAGCGATCAGGAAGTTATTCATGCCATCGAACGTGGCCTGATACTGCGCAACTATCTGCGAGACCCCCAGCTGATCAATATTCTGTACCGCATGCCTGCTGAACTTGTCTGGCCCCCGGTGTTTTACCGGCTTCATGCAATTCTGCAATATAAGGGACCACACAGTCAGAACGAACTACAGGAATTCTCCTTTGAAAATCCTGGTTTTATTATGCTGGTATGCGAAATGGCGCGGCGCGAAAAGCTGATCCTGCCAACAGAGGGTCCGGATCTCGTTACCCTGATTGACCTGTTCGGTCTTGAAACCATCAAGGCACTATGTGTCATTTGGACCTTGCATGGACAGCAAACCAGATTTGATCCTGACAATATCGACCAGCCAATAGATCGCTGCCTCATTCTGGGCAATATGGCGGCCGGGATCGCAAAACTTGAAGGCATGCCCTCAGAAACAATTGATCTGATTCGGGCAGCAGCATTGCTGTGTCATATCGGCCTGAATGTGATGGAGCATGTAATACCTGATCAGGTTGCTTTAAGCCGCAAGCAGGCCGACGACGATCAATGCGATATCATTTCCACTGAGATCGGCGAGATTGGAGTGTCTCATCCTGCCGTATCGGCATGCTTGGCCGCTCTCTGGGGTTTTAAACACGAAATTGTCGAAAACATTGCTTTTCATCATCGCCCCGAAGCTGCGCCAACCCGTGACTCGCTGTCTCTTTTGATCGTTTATGCAGCTCAGCATTTTGCCCGCAAGTTTGGCAATGACCGTCATACCCGGGCGGCAAAATATGATCGCGCTTCGGGTTTCATCGCCCATTGTGATGCCCAGCAAAAATGGGCGAATTGGGAACGTCATTGTGCCCCACTTGGCGATAACCAAGCCTGACCAATCACCTTCCATCTCAGTCAAACGATGCCAACGGCCATGAACATCACGACCGGATGTCGTAGAATTCATCGGTCGCGGTGTAATTCAATGCACTATCATCATCAGTTGATCGAACACCAGGTTTCGGAATTCGAATAACGAATTCCGCCCCTTCGCCGTCCGGAGCGGAAAGGGTCAAGTCACCGTTAAAATCGTCCTGAATCAATTTCCGACATATCGGCAAACCCTGCCCCGTCCCAACGCCCCGTTCCTTCGTCGTGAAGAAATAATCGAAAATTCGATCTCGTAAATCCTCGGGGACACCACCGCCATTATCGCGTAATCGGATAAAAACATTCTCAGCGTCCGACGTGACATTCAGTTTGATTTTGCCGGAACGTTGGCCCGACTCGCGGATCGCCTGCGAAGCATTGACGATCAGGTTGATCAGGGCCTGTGACAAATGGTTCCGCCGCCCTTCAACTTCGGTGACGTCCGTATCATAGCTTTGTTCGAGTTCGGCTACATGTTTGACTTGGTTGCGCGTCAACGTTATCGCCGTTTCAATTTCCTCGGCGATGGAAATCCGTTCCACAGAGTCCGTTGTAGGATGGGCAAATTTCCGGATACCACGAACAATTTCCGCTATGCGATCAAGCCCCTGAATACTCTCGCGGATCGCAAGCGGTATTTCTTCGGTCATAAAATCGATCCGTTCCGGCGCCAGTTCAAGACGAACAGACCCGTCACCTTCGTCTTTGCGGAGTGCATGAACGAAATCGTCAAAGCTGTCAGAGAGAAATTCAAGATTGTTCTGTATGTATTGGGCTGGGGTATTGATTTCATGTGCAACCCCACCAGCCAGCGTCCCCAAAGCATGCATTTTCGCGTAATCTGCAGCTTCTTCGATCACTTCCTGTTCCTGACGTGCGCGTCTTGCATCGATATCGGCAGCAAATGCACGTTGACGGTGACGAATTACAAAGATCGCCAGACCAATCATCACGATCATCCCGGAAAAGAACAGATATGACAGAATCTCTATGTCGGACTTTACGCTCGCGATGTTACTTGCATTGTAGACTGACACAAAATTTGTTGTCCGCACCACCGCCTGCTGCAAGGGATCATCGATCGACACAAGTTCTTCGCGGATAAATTCCACCAATGCAGTCGCGTTCGATACGCTTTTGATCCGCTCATCAATCCGTGCGATCTTTTCATCAAGCATCGCAAGCAAATCGCCAACTTCCGGGATTTGGGCTAAAACCTGAAACCCTTCACCCTGCTTGACCAATAGGGTTCTGCTAACAAAGATTTCATATTCCAGTAAAACCTTTTCAAGCTCCTCCCTCTCAACAACGCCATCGGAACGGGCATACTCGATATACCGTTCGATTTCGAGGAACTGCCGCTGAATCTGGAAAACTGCCCATGCAAAATTTTCGCGATAGGCAAATTTCTCATCTTCGAGCTTTCTTACGATTGCGATCGAGAAAACCCCATAAAGAACAACGAACAGAGCCAAAATTGAAAAAATGGCCCTGTTCGATATTTTTGACAGAAAATTTCTAGTTTTGCCCATCAATCGACTTCACCTGCCAGACGGAATAAGACCAATAGGTATCAGTCTGGAAACGGGTATCGCTGTCATAGGGGAACACAACCCAAAACGGCCCTTTGTCACGTACCGACATTTCCGCATCATTCAGTCGATAAACCAGGATGGCATTGTCACGACGCAGGACACCAGCCGGAACCATCACGCTATAATCATTTAGCGCAGAAACGCGGACTGTATCGGCGGTGATGCCATAGGTATCGAACAGAACGTCGAAATCGACACCCTGAAATTTCTGAACACCATCCGTCCATGGGGTCGAGGTGTAAAACTCGGTGCTTGGCAGTTTGGTCAATTCATCAAACGAGACAGTCACCGTTTCACCGCCCGTGTTTGAGAGCATGAGCTTTCCGGCTGCTCGGGCGTTTTCCGTTGAGAGAAAACCGATGACACACAAAGCCATCGTAAATTTAATGATCGTTTTCATCATCATAGTTGTACTCCGAAACTGATTTACACATTGGTCACGCCAAAGGGTTACAACAATAGCTGGACCGGAAAAAATGGCTGTATGGCCGGTTCATTGCGTAAAGATACTTGGAATATGTTCTTCAATCGGTTGTGGCATACCAAACAGATATCCCTGCAATTCATCAACGCCATAACTTCTGAGACGAAGGGCTGTTGCCTCATTTTCAACGCCGGTGGCGACGACCGAATAATCAATCTGTCGGCATATCTGGACAATCCAAGAAATAAACCTGCCCGTATCGTCATTTTCCATCACCTGGCGGATCAATCGACGATCAAGTTTAACGCCAACAAAAAATTCGTGGCGCAGCAACTCCAACGCCCCTTTATCAGCCCCAAACCCATCGATAAAAATTCGTATTCCGCGATCTGAGAGAACCCTCGCGTTTTTTATAAAATTTTCGTCAATCTTGCGGAGCTGCATTTCATGAATTTCAAACGCGACTTCCAAACCACATTTCTGCATTTCAGCAACAAAGCCAGACAAAGCCTGAACGAACTGGCTGTTGCAAACCGAGGCGTAATCAAGATTAAGTGACAACAGGGCACCTGAACCCAGAATTTTGCGATAAACAGGCGCTGAATTAATCGTCATATCCATCAAACACATCGTCAGACGATCCATGACAGGCTGATTTTGGCACTGCCTGATGATTGTCCCGATATCATAACCTTTATGCACATCGGACATTCGGCAAAGAACCTCGCCCCCCGTTCGCGAAAAGTCTTCGGCACTGACACGGGGCTGGAACGCGGTTATGACTGCGGATCGATCAAGAAGCTCATTCAACGTATCGGTAATGAGTTGATCAGCATGATTTTCTTTGCGTTTGTCCTCAATCGTCTTGAAAAGCACTTCCTTGAAGGTCGAAATCGAAATCGGCTTTGTCAGAATTTTACTGACTTTTGCCAGACCGTTTGCTTCACGCATGGGAACTGCCGAAATATTTCCGGTTAGCAGAATCCTCGGAATATCGGGGGCGCACCGAAATGCACGTTTCAGAAAGCTGATTCCATCAATCGTCGGCATCACCAGATCAGCTACAATGATATTCACACCCGAACGATTTTTGGATAACCATTCAAGAGCTGCTTCACCATTGATATATTTGACTAAATTAAAGCTTCCGGACAAAGAACGGGATACCGAAGCCAGAAGATTCTCATCATCATCTACTATCAGAACCGTCGGAAGACCGGCTGCAGCAACGCTCATCTGAAACAACTCCGGTTAGTACGAAACCTTAAAGATTCTGGGCACAAACGATCTTCACCAGTTCATACAGGTCTTGATATACTGAAGAATAATGTCAGGATAGACGCACCAATATCCCCATATGTGGAGTGTGCATGACAATGGTGTCGGATCAGCCTGTCCGCATTGCTTTTGTCGATGATGATGAAAACCTTCTGTCATCGCACCGGCGGAATTTCGCGCGTCTCGCCCCGCATTGGCAGGGATTGTATTTCAACAATCCGCAAACCGCGCTGGCAGAAATTTCTGGTGATCCCGATGTTACGGCGGCGATCCTTGACATTCACATGCCGATCATGACCGGACTTGAGCTGGCGGCCAAGCTTCGAAATCTTCGAAGCGATCTGATCATCGTCATGTTGACCGGCTATGCCGATCTGCAAT
The DNA here is from genome assembly GCF_000714555.1 of Thalassospira permensis NBRC 106175. Taxonomy (NCBI): domain Bacteria; kingdom Pseudomonadati; phylum Pseudomonadota; class Alphaproteobacteria; order Rhodospirillales; family Thalassospiraceae; genus Thalassospira; species Thalassospira permensis. The sequence continues at coordinate 10,772 of NZ_AUNC01000012.1, forward strand.
CAGCATTAACCGCGGTCAATGAATTCGGTGTATTTCGGTTCTACCCCAAACCTACCGCCCTGAAGACGGTTCTTGAGGGCATCGAAACCGAAATCGCCCGCAAACGCGGAGAAAGCCGCGATACCATCCCCGCGGCATTCCTGGATCTCTTTCATCTGGGGCTGATTGCAACCGACAATCGGCTTGCGATTTCACATATGAATGCACAGGCTGCGGAAATGCTACGCCGATCACCCGCCATGCAGGTTAATCCTGAAAACCGGCTTCTGATCGACAATGCCCCGGATGATCTGGATCGGTTTCTGCACCCCCCCGCCGGTCGTGTCCCTGCGATGCAACGCGGTTTCTCGCTTGATCATGAACAGGGTGCCCTTTCGGTTTTCCTGCGTCGTGTACGAAATGGTGCTGACAAGAAAGACAGTTTTGTGTTCATTCTGGTTGAACCGGAACGAATGGGGCCGCCAACAATTGATGATCTGATTGATGTGTTTGGTCTGACCCGGTCCGAGGCCAAACTGACACAAAAACTGGCAGAAGGAATGTCCCTTGATCAGGCCGCAGATCTGGTCGGTATTTCGCTAAGCTCGGCGCGCACCTATCTTAAAACGGTGTTTTCCAAAATCGGAGTTAACAGGCAGCCGCAATTAATGAAAACCGTGCTGTCGACCATCCCAGCCCTTCGCCGTTAAAGTGCGTTTTATTGGTCTGATGCCAATCGGAAACGCACCGAGAAGATCGCGCCGCTGTGATTTTCGGGTTCATCCAGCCCGATACGGGTATCGTGGCGCAAGGCGATTTCGCGCACAATAGACAGGCCAAGACCACATCCGTCTTCCCCGCCATCCGACACGCGATAGAACCGCTCGAACACATGCTTGCGATGTTCAAGCGCAATGCCCGGCCCGTCATCCTCCACCACCAGCTTGATGAATGCAGTGTTACCTGCCTCGGGCATTAACCGAACCGTGACCGAACTGCCTTCTGGGCAATAGGTCAACGCATTGTGGATCAGGTTCTTCAGCAATTCCTCGATCAGCGTCGCATCGCCCATGATCGGGGCCGCCCCGTCAATCCCTTCGTATCCGAGATCAATACCGCGTTCCAGTGCCTCGGGCACCTTGCTGCCCGTGACCGCACGTGTGATCTCGCCCAGATCAATACGGACAAAGGGTCGTCCGGCCAGACCTTCGGGCGCGGACCGTGCAGATGCCAGCAACTGATTGGCAAGATGGGATGTCTGACGCGTTGATGCCGCCAGCTTTTCCATGACATCATGCAGCTTTTCCGGGTCCTTTTCACGCAGTCCCAGCTCGGCCTGGGTACGTAACGCCGCCAATGGTGTCCGCAACTGATGCGCGGCATCTGCGGTAAAGCGCTGCATGGTCGAAAGCGTATTTTCCAAACGTTTCAGCAAATGGTTGATCGCCCCGACAAGGTGGCGCACTTCGGTTGGGACATCATGCAAAATCGGCCTCAGGTCCGAAGGCGATCTGCGGTTAAGTGCTTCTTCCAATCGCGCCAGCGGTTTAAGCCCCTGCCCGATCCCAAACCAGACAATAAGAGCCGCAATCAGGATCAGTCCGAATTGCCGGACAGCGGCACGTGCCAGAATATCCTCGCTCAGGCTTTCGCGTGTTCCGGTAGTTTCCGCGACCAATACATGAAAACGGGTCGCCATCCTTGCACTAGCAACATACCGCGATAACGCCCCGATCCGCACACGTTCACCGTTATATTCCGCATCATAAAATACCGGCTCTTCAAGTAGTGGCATCAGTTTTTCGGGAACCGGCGGTAATTCCTCATAACCAGTGATGAATTCACCTTGTGCAGTACTGACCTGATAAAAAACCCGATCCTGTGCGGAGCTTGTCAGCATCTCAAGCGCGACATAAGGCACGTCAACCTCGATCTGGCCGCCAATCAAAACCACACGATCAGCAATTGCCAGTGCAGAACTCAGAAGCGCACGATCAAACGCCTGATTGGCGGAATGCACGGCATTGCTGCGCACCTCGAACAGCATCAGCGAACTGATCAGAAGCAACGGGATCAGAAGCCAGATCAGCAATCGCCGGCGAAGGGATGCGTTACGCCACTTCATGTTTTTTTCAGCAGATAGCCAAGGCCGCGGATGGTCTGGATTTTGACATCAGCCGTTTCGACGCGTTTGCGCAATCGACTGATATAAAGTTCGACCGCGTTTGCACTGATATCATCCTCAAACCCGGCAAGCTGGTCTGTAATCTGTTCCTTGGATAAGACATGCCCAAGCCGCAGCAACAGAATCTCAAGGATATTCAGTTCTCGCCTTGGAATTTCGATATCCTCGCCGTCAATCATCGCACGACGGGCTACGGTATCATATGTCAGGCGGCCACAGGTGATCCGGGTATTATGCGTACCGGAATGGCGACGCATAAGGGCGCGCACACGCGCTTCAAGCTCGATCAGTTCAAACGGTTTTGCCAGATAATCATCCGCACCAAGATCAAGGCCGCGCACACGATCATCGATATCGTTGCGGGCCGTAAGGATCAACACCGCACTTTCTGACCCGCGATGACGCAACCGGCGTAGTATTTCAAGTCCGTCCATCCTGGGAAGGTTGAGATCAAGCACCACAAGACCGTATTCCTGTGTACGCAGAATTTCATCCGCTTCCTCGCCATCGGAAATCACATCAACCGCATAGCCCGCCAACTGCAAGGAGCGGGCGATGCCATCGGCAAGTGCTGCGTGATCTTCTACGACAAGGACTCTCATTGTATCGGGTCCGGTCCCCTGTTAAACCAGAAAGGTCTGGTACATATTGCCCGAACCACATGAATTTTCCAGATTTTGCCGGATCGGGAAAGCCTTGATATAATCATCTGGCATCACGCCTGCGCGTAAACGGTTAATGAGGGCCTGTAAGCAATGAACCTGCGCAGTACTATCATTATTGCAGTTTTCTGCGCAGCAATTTTCCGCGTTTTTCCTGCGTCTGCCGAGTTGTTTGTTTTTCCTGCACAGCAAAATACAGGTCCCGGCGACCCGGAACAGAACCTGTTATCGGAAAGTCGAACTGTCGTCATTTATGGATCGGCCGACATCGAGGCCTTTCGCCCTGTGATTGATGGCTTCCAGCAAAGTAACCCTGAAATTCGCGTCGAATATCATCAGCTACAAACGCTGGAAATGTATCACCAGACCCTGGCGGAGCATGAAGCCGGAGAACCAAACGCCGATCTGGTGATCAGTTCTTCGATGGACTTGCAGATGAAACTGGCGAATGACGGTTATGCCATTTCCCATCAAAGCGATCAGACCCGCGCTTTGCCAAACTGGGCGCGCTGGCGCAACGAAGCATTTGCCGTCACGCAAGAACCCGCCGTAATGGCGTATAATCGGCAGTTCTTTCGCGAAAACAATCTCGAACCTCCAAGAACACGTAACGACCTCATCCGGCTTCTGAACGATCATGATGATCTGCTCAGCGAAAAAGTCACGACCTATGATATCGAGCGCAGCGGGGTTGGCTTCCTGTTTCTGGCACGCGATGAACGCTTTTTTTCGGGGATATGGGATTTTGTCCGCACACTGGGGCAGGCAAGGGTAAAACTGTATTCCAACACATCCCCGATGCTTGAAAAAATCGCCGACGGCCAGTTGGTCCTGGGATACAATTTGCTGGGATCATATGCAGAAACATTCAGTCGCCGAAACCCCAATCTTGGGGTGATCCTGCCTGATGATTTCATCGTTGTTTATTCCCGTATCGCCATCATTCCGCGCGGCGCGCGCAACCCGGAAACTGGCGGCAGATTCCTTGACTATATCCTTTCTATCGAAGGCCAGAGCATCCTGCAGGATGAAGGGAATTTTAACCCGGTCCGCCCCGATGTCCCACCCAGCCCGTTTTCGTCGCTGATTTTCGACCGCTACGGCGAACGGGTCCGATCATTCCCCGTAGGGCCCGGGCTTCTGGTTTATCTCGATCAGGCAAAACGCCAGCGGTTTTTAAGCCGCTGGCAGGATGCATTGCTTAATCGCCGGTAAAAATTTTGTATCGGCCGGAATAAAATACCATGCGGCGGTGTCTTGCTTGATGAAGGCGGATTTTCGATCCGTCCCTATTCCAAGGAGGAATTCATGAAGAAGCTTATGATCGCTGCCGGCCTGTTCACTGTGATGTCCCTACCGCTTTCGACCGTCGCCCTTGCTGCTCCCGATACCATGACCGTTGAAACCGGCATTGGCCCGGTACTTGCCGGTGGAAATGGCTTGACCCTTTACACTTTTCGCAAGGACACGGACGGACAATCGAATTGCTATGATGCCTGCGCAAGTGCTTGGCCGCCCTTTATTGCCAAAGCCGGTGCAACTGCGGATGGCAACTTCGGCCTGATCCAGCGTAAAACCGGCGAAATGCAATGGGCCAAAGACGGAAAACCGCTCTATTTCTGGGTCAAAGACACTAAAAAAGGCGACACAACGGGTCATGGCTTCAAGGATATCTGGGATGCTGCCCGTCCTTAAGCGATCAATCCGTAACAGGTCTGACTGCAATTTGTTTTGCAAGTCTTCCGGGGCAGTACGAAATTCGTTTCGTGCTGCCCGGAGGATAATGTGATGTCGCGACAGAGTCAGGCGATGCTTGATCTGATCCCGCAATTGCGCCGCTATGCGCGCAGCCTGACCCGATCATCGCACGATGCCGAAGACCTGTTGCAGGACTGCCTGACAAATGCTGTAGAGAACGAGGCATCCTGGCGCGGCACCAATCTGCGCGCATGGATGACACGAATCATGACCAATCTGAATTACAATAACCTGCGCAAAAACCGCCGCACCCCGCCACATATCCCAATCAATACCACCGACAGCGATCCGGGTCTTCAAAGTCCCAATCTGGCTGTCGAACATTATGCCTTTCGCGAGGCCGTGGAAAAACTGCCGGCCGATCAGCGATCTGTATTGATGTTGGTGGCGATTGAAGGATACAGCTATGGCGAAACTGCAGAGATTCTTGACATCCCGGTAGGCACGGTAATGTCACGCCTGTCACGTGCCCGTCACTTCCTTGCCAAACAGCTTTCCGGCAACAATATTGTTGAACTACGGAGTTCCAGATGAACGATAGGAACAACACATCCGTAACCGAAAATGATCTTCATGCGTGGGTCGACAACCAATTATCTGATGAACGTCGACAGACTGTCGACGACTGGCTTGAAACCCACCCTGAAGACCGGCAAAAGGTTGAAACCTGGCGCAGACAAAATGTAATTCTTAGGGATCTGTTCCCCGAACCTGATGCAGATCTGGGACTTCCCCTATCACGACGTCGCGCATCAACAACAGAACATCATCGCACAATCTGGCGTAACCTTGCTGCGGCTTTGATCCTGTTTATCGCCGGAGGGGCCAGCGCGCTTTTGGGACAAAAAATCATTGGCCCAACCAGCCGTGAAGCCTCCTATATCGACATCCTTCAAAAGGCATCACGTGACGGATATGGAATTTATGCCAGCGAAGTTCGCCATCCGGTAGAAGTCTACGCCAATGAAAAGGATCATCTGGTCACGTGGCTAGGCAAACGTCTTGGCATGTCGATGACGGCGCCTGATCTGGAAACACAAGGTTTCGAACTCGTTGGCGGGCGATTGGTGCCCTTTGATGGCAAACCCGGTGCGCTTTTGATGTATCAGGATGGCAGTGGCGCAAGACTGACCGTAATGATCGCACGTGATCCTGATAATGGATCAACGACATTTCGCTATGATCAGAAAGGGTCTATCGGCACCTTTTACTGGGTCGATCAGGGGATCGGTTATGCCTTAAGTGGCGAATTTGATCGGGATCTTCTGGAAAGTGCTGCGCGCAGCATCTACGCGCAGCTGCCGACCTGAAACCTTACTGATCGCCGACATCTTTCGGGAACGGGCGGCGTTCCGGACCGTCATAATTCCAGATCAGGCGACGCGGAATTGGCCCCTTGTTGCGCCCCCCCTGATTGGTTTGCTCCCACGCGTGGGCCAGTATCCCAACCGAACGGGACAAACAGAACAAGCCCCGTGCAAGAGGTGCTGCAAATCCAAGCTCGGCATATATCACCGCCGTCGCACCGTCGATATTCATCGGGATGCGTTTGCCTTTGCGTTGCAGAAGGGTTTCCTCGATCTGACTGGCGATCTGTCCAAAGCGCCCGGAAACGATGCCCTCCGCAGCCGCCTTTTCAACAAGCGACAATAAACGCGGGGCACGCGGATCAAGCGGATGGAAACGATGCCCAAATCCCGGAATATGTTTGCCATGTTCGGCAATCTGATGATCCAGACCAGCAGCTGTCGCATCGGCCAGGCTTGCGCCGCTATCCATGCGCGCGGCAATATCGTGGTAAAGTCCGACAGCCTGTTCGCCCGCCCCACCATGAACATCACCCAGAACATTTACAGCACTGGCCATCGCGTTATTCAACCCGACCCCGCAGGTCGCAGCCATTCGCGCGATTGCGATACTCGGTGCCTGCGGGCCGTGATCGACTGCCGCGACAAGCGCGGCCTCAAGCAAGGCTGCCTGTCCCTTTGATGGTAACTCACCGCGCGTCATCAACCAAATCATACCGGGGAAACTGATATTGCCGATCAGGTCCTCAATGGGGTAACCGCTGAAATGGATTTTCCCCGGTTCCATATCGATGATGGATGTTTTCCACCAGTCGCTGACTTCGTTTTCAATGTCTTCTGCAGTTTTATCGCTCATAGCACGCCCTCGGCTTTCAAGGTGGCGACCTCCTCGGCGGAAAGACCAAGAGTGGCCAGAATGGTTTCGTTGTCCTGTCCCAGAACCGGTGGCGGCGCATTAACCGAAGGCGCGTCGCCATTCATCTTGATACCGGTACGCAGAATGCGGATGTCACGTTCGGCACCCGGTACATCGGTAAAATCGGCAAGCATCCCGCGATCAGCAATTTGCGGCAGCGAAAGGGCATGCGGCACGGTCAAAACCGCGCCTGCCGGTACGCCAGCGGCGTTGAATTTTGAAACCCAGTGATCTGTTGGACGGGTTACGAGTATTCCTTCAAGCAGATCGCTTAGTTCCCTGCGATGCGACAGGCGTTCCGTTCGGGTAATGAAACGCGGATCGATTTTCAGGTCTGGCAATTCCAGAACATCACAAACGGCTTCAAACTGTTCCTGTTTGTTTGCTGCAATGTTGATCTTGCCATCCTGTGTGCGGAAAGTACCCGACGGCGAGGATGTGAAATTATCGTTTCCGTTGGCTGTTGGCTGTTTCCCGGCGATCAGGAAATTCGACACCACCCACCCCATGGTGGCAATTACGGATTCCAGCATCGAAATATCGATAAAACTGCCCTTGCCTTCATTGCTTCCCATGGCACGCCCGGCAAGTGCCGCTGTGATTGCGTATGCGGCGGTAAGGCCCCCTATCGTGTCAGCCATCGGATATCCGACACGATAGGTTTCCTTATCTTCTTCGCCGGTGATTGTCATAATGCCCGAAAGCCCCTGCACGATCTGGTCATAGGCAGGCAGCTTTTTCATCGGTCCGGTTTGCCCGAAACCCGAAATCGCACAGTAAACCAGCGCCGGATTTACCCTCGACAGCACATCATAGCCAAGGTCAAGCCGATCCATCACGCCGGGTCGGAAATTTTCGACAACGACATCCGCCTTCGCGACCAGCTTTTTGAGTATTTCCTTACCGCGCGGATCCTTGAGGTTCAGCGTGACGGATCGTTTCCCGGCATTCTGCGCCATGAACGAAACCCCCATCAGCTTTTCATTCAATCCCTGATCCGCGCCCAATTGACGTGCAAGGTCCCCCCGACCGGGTGCTTCGACTTTGATGACATCAGCCCCCAGATGGGCAAGCTGATGGCAGCAAAACGGGCCCGCCAGAACGTTGGTCAGGTCCAGAACGGTAATACCGGCAAGTGGTTTGGTCGTATCCATGAGATTTCCTTAAATTCTGTCTGGTAGAATTTTGTTCTATTATATAGAATTTTGACCAATCACAAAACGCCCAATAACATTGCATCGGGTCCAACCGTCACGCGGAAATCGGATTAATCATGTCAGAACAGAATGTTAGCGCGGTTGAACGTGCCCTGGTCATTCTTGATGCCTTTACAGATCGCGACGCCGATCTTTCGCTCAAGGACCTTGCTGAACGCACAGGGATGTATAAAAGCACGATCACCCGATTGGCTGGAACGCTGGAGTCGCGGGGGTTTCTGGCAATATCGGGGCGTGGACGTTACCGGCTGGGACCAGCATTGTGGCGTCTGGGGTCAATATATCGTCGTTCATTTCGTATGGATGACGTGGTTCGACCACATCTGTCGGCGCTTGTTTTGGCCAGCGGCGAAACAGCCTCTTTTTATGTGCCCGAAGGAGAAAACCGCCTGTGCCTGTTTCGCGAAAATTCCCCCAGCAGCCTGCGCCACCATCTGGAAGAAGGTGCGATACTCCCCTGTGATCGTGGCGCGGCCGGGCACGTGATACGCGCATGGGGTAATGGCGTCGATGATCATGCAATTGACGTTCTTGAAGCCGGTTTTTCCCAAAGCGAAGGCGAACGTGATCCGGATATATCAGCAATCGCAGTACCCGTTCTGGACCGGCAGAACAGGCTGCTTGGTGTTTTGACTCTTTCGGGACCGGTCAGCCGGTTCAATCAATCGAAACGCAAGGAAGCACTTCTTTTCCTGAAGAAACATGCCCTTGAGTGTGGACGAGCATTGTCGGCATAAACCGTTTTCCGCAGCGGCTTTTGCCGCATGATCATAAATGCTGTGAACTTTTTTCACTCTGTTTGGTGCGATGACAGGTTGGTGACAGGTTTGCCTGTTACCGTCTTCGCGCTGCCGATCCGTCAGGTCGAATGATCTGATATAAGGACAATCAAAAAGGATCATCGGCAAGGGAGGCCTTCAGCTGTTTGTTGTCATGGGGTACCGGCATGTCGCCGGAATGCAAGCGCAGCCAGACCTTCATTGCAGATGCCTTGTCCTGAACTGATCGGCCTGCCGCCAATCGGCGGCCAGGGAAGGTTTTTGTGTCTGGAGGAGACGACAACATGACGAAGCTGACGATGTTCTCACGTCGCGGATTCTTGGCTGCAGCAACTGCTGTTGCCGTTTCAACTGCTGCATTTGGCGCCTTTGATGCCAAAGCGCAGGAAGTTAATGATATCCACTTCATCGTTCCGGGTGGTGCCGGCGGTGGCTGGGACAGCACTGCACGTGGTACCGGTGAAGCCCTGACCAAATCTGGTCTGGTCGGTACGGCGTCATATGAAAACATGTCTGGCGGCGGTGGTGGTAAAGCCATTGCCTACATGATCGAAGCTGCAGATCGCCTCGACAACACCCTGATGGTCAACTCCACCCCGATCATCATCCGTTCTTTGACCGGCGTATTCCCGCAGTCGTTCCGTGACCTGACCCCGATTGCCGGTGTTGTTGCTGAATATGCCGCGTTTGGCGTTCCGGCTGACAGCCCTTACAAATCCTTTACTGATGTTGTCGAAGCGATCAAAGCTGATCCGAGCTCGGTCAAGTTTGGTGGCGGTTCGGTCCGCGGCGGTATGGATCACATTGTTGCGGCCTATGCTGTTCAGCAGGGCGGCGGTGATGCCAAACAGGTGAAATACATTCCTTACGACGCCGGTGGCAAAGCAATTGCCGGTCTCCTGTCGGGTGAAACCGAGGTCATTTCGACCGGTCTTGGCGAACTTCTTGAACTGCACAAAGCAGGTCAGATTCGTATTCTGGCTGTGACCTCGACCGATCGGATCGAAGTTGCTCCGGACGTTCCTTCGCTGGGTGAGCTTGGCATTAATGCTGAATTCATCAACTGGCGTGGTTATTTCGGTTCCCCGGCTCTTTCGGCTGAAAAGGCGGACGAATACGCCAAGATTTTGAAAGACGTTCAGGCAACCGAAGAATGGGAAGTCGTTCGCAAGCGTAACGGCTGGGAAAAGTTCTACAAGCCGCGTGCCGAGTTTTCCGCGTTCATGGAAAATCAGGAAAAAACGGTTGGCGATCTGATGCGTGAACTTGGCTTCCTGAAATAAGCCATCTCGACCTGCAATAAAAAAGACCTCTGAAGGAAACCACGCCATGTCCATCAATCGTGACAAGTTCGGCGCACTGCTCTTTTTGTGCCTTGCGCTGATCTATGGCTATTATGTTCGCGATATCCCGCTTCTGTTCGGTGACGAAGATGCCCCGTTCAATGCCCGGACCCTCCCTAATGCCGTGGCGTGGGTACTGGGTGTGGTTTCCTTCGTCCAACTGGTACTGCCGGCCAATCGAGAGGCCGGCAGCCTCCTTGCCGCATTCCGCGGCATGAAATGGAAACCGGTCATCATGCTTGCCGCATTGATGATCTTCTATGGCCTGACCATTCGCTATCTCGGCTTCCTGATCTCGACCACCATCTTCCTGATGGGCGGTTTTGCCGTTCTTGGCGAACGCCGCATCAAGGTCCTGCTGGGTGCAGCCGTACCTGTCGTTTTCGTGTTCTGGTTCCTGCTGTCCCAGTTGATGGGGATTTATCTGGCACCGGGCGACATCTTCGAAATGCTGGGCTAAGGCGAAAGAAATGCTTGAAGGAATTTTCTCCGGTCTTTCGACCGCCGTCATGCCGATCAACCTTCTGATGGTTGTTGTCGGTTGTTTTGCCGGTACCTTTATCGGCATGTTGCCTGGTCTCGGTCCGATCACGGCCATTGCGCTGATGATCCCGATCACCTATGGCTTTGATCCTTCTACCGGCCTGATCCTTATGGCTGGTGTGTATTACGGCGCGATTTTTGGCGGGTCGACATCATCAATCCTGATCAATGCGCCCGGCGTTGCCGGAACCGTTGCCACGGCGTTTGACGGTTACCCGATGGCTCAGCAGGGCCATGCCGGCAAGGCGCTTGCCATCGCGGCCTATTCTTCCTTCTCTGGGGGCACGATCGCTGCCATCTTCCTTCTGGTTGCAGCACCGGCACTGGCTTCGGTTTCGCTGTCCTTCCAGTCGGCTGATTACTTTGCATTGATGGTTCTGGGCCTGACTGCCGTTTCCGCGTTCGCCGGAAAGGGACAGGTTCTGAAGGCAATCACGATGACCCTGTTTGGCATCATGCTATCAACCATCGGCACCGATCCGGCGGCTGGCGTTGCGCGCTTCACCTTTGGCAGCATGGACCTTGTCGACGGCATTAGCTTCCTGTTGCTGGCGATGTCGACATTTGCCCTGTCCGAAGCCCTTCTGCAGATTCTGCGTCCGACCAAGGATACCCGTACTGACGAACAAAAAGCACTTAGAAACCTCGGCTCCATGAAGCTGACGAAGGAAGAGGTCAAAATCATGACCCCGGTCATCGCCCGCTCCTCGGTGCTTGGTTTCTTCACCGGCGTTCTTCCGGGTGCCGGTGCAACGATCGCGTCCTTCCTTGCCTATGGCCTTGAACGCAACCTGGCCAGTGCCAAGGAAAAGCTCAAGTTTGGCAAGGGATCAATCCGTGGTCTCACAGCGCCGGAAACGGCAAACAACGCGGCATGTTCCGGTTCGTTCGTCCCGCTTCTAACACTTGGTATCCCGGGTTCGGGAACCACTGCTGTGATGATGGGTGCGCTGATTTCTTATGGTGTTCAGCCAGGTCCGCGTCTGTTCGTCGAACAGCCTGACGTGTTCTGGTCGGTCATCATTTCGATGTATATCGGCAATATCGTTCTGCTGGTTCTGAACCTGCCGCTGATCCCGTACATCTCGCGTTTGCTGGCACTGCCGCAACAGTTGCTGGTTCCGTTCGTCCTGTTCTTCTCGCTGATCGGTGTTTATCTGGTGACGTTTAACACCATGGATATTCACATGATGGTCTTGGCCGCGGCAATTGCCATTGGCCTGCGCCTGTTGAACTATCCGATGGCCCCCATGCTGCTGGGCTTCATCCTGGGCGAAATGATGGAAGAAAACCTGCGTCGCGCATTGATGATCAGTGATGGTTCGATTTCCTTCCTTTGGGAACGTCCGATTACGCTTATAATCCTGTTGATCAGCATTGCCTTCCTGTTGGCACCGCTTGTCGGGAACACCCGTCAGTGGTTGCGCAACCGCAAGGCCGTTCCGAACGACGGCGAAATGTAAGACCAAATATCTTCGACGCGAAGGATACAAAAGCGATGCGTTTTCTCGATAATCTTTCAATCGGCCCGAAAACCCTTTTGGTTCCTGTTTTTCTGATGGTTGTGATCATTGCGATGGGTATCGCAACGGTTCTGACATTGGAAAGCGAAAAGGAAACGCTGAACAACCTTCGCGTCGAAGCTTATGAACGCCGTTCCGATGCACTGACACTCAGTGACGAACTGAACGAAGCGCACGGAAGCCTTTTCCGGATTCTGACGTGGGATTCCAACGGCGTTAATGCCGCCGCGGTTCCCGAACTTCGCGAAAAGGCCGGTAATCTGTCTACCGAACTGGCTCCACTTGCCGAACGTCTGGCAGAAGTCGGCGGCGATGAATTTACCACCGCCTACGACACCTATATGAACGAAGTCGATCAGTTCCTGATCGAAAGCGAGATGAATATCTATGGCGCGCTTGAGGTTATTGCGCGTGCCGATGAGTCCTTCCGCGCACTGCAAGTACCGTTGCAGAAAATTCTCGCGCAGTCTCAGGAAGTTGCCACCACATCATTTGGCAACGCCCAAGCGCAGGCCGAAACACTTCAGAAGGTCTTCGTCATTGTCGCGATTGTCGTGATCTTTGTCGCGGCAGTCGTTTCAGTCTTTGTTTCACGCCGTATTTCGCGCCCGATGACCGATCTTGCGCAACTGATCGAACAGATTTCCAAGGGTGACCTTGATGTGGAAATTCGTGGTGTGCAGCGCCGTGACGAGATTGGCGTGGTTGCGCGCTCGGTAACCGTTCTTCGCGATCAGTCAAAAGAAGCCGAAACACTGCGTCATGAACGCGAACGCGTGCGAAAGATAGAACGCGAACGCCAGCTTGAACTGGTTAAGGCAACCGACAATTTCCAGCGGGCCGTCCAGGAAGCTCTCGGCGGATTTGACCGTGAATTCGGGTCACTGAACGGCTCGGCAAACGACATGGAACAGATTGCAACATCGGCCACCGCACGTGCTGCTGATGCCAACCATCATTCCGAAGCTGTCCTGCATCATATCGAGGCCGTATCACAAACCACCGCCAACCTGTCAGAGGCCATCGGCGAAATTGGCCAGCAGGCACAGAAATCAGCCGAAGTTGCCGGACGCGCCCGCACTGAGAGTGAACATTCCCGCGCCCTGTTTGAACAGCTGACCGAAGCAACCCAGCGAATTGGTGATATTGTTACGCTGATCGAAGACATCGCCAACCAGACAAACCTTCTGGCATTGAACGCAACGATCGAGGCAGCACGTGCCGGTGACGCAGGCAAAGGCTTTGCCGTCGTCGCAGGCGAGGTTAAAAACCTTGCATCGCAAACCGCCCGCGCGACCGAGGATATTTCGGCACAGGTCGAAGAAATCCGCGGTCTGACGGACAATGTTGTCAGTGCTCTTGAATCCGTTGCCAATGTTATTGGTGAAGTTGATCAATCAGCCGCGGCCATTGCGGCGGCGGTGGAAGAACAACAAGCCTCGACCAATGGCATATCGACCAGCATCCATGATGCCAATGGTGGCATGCGGACAGTTGCCGATGCAGTTGGTGCATTGGACACGGAAACCGCCCGCGTTCACACCGGATCGGAAAACGTTTCGCGTGCGACAAACACCCTGAATGCCGAAGCTGCCCGCCTGCGTGATGCGATCGACGGCTTCCTTGACCAGATCAACAAGAACAAGGCCGAGGCATAATAATGAGCGTCCCGCCGGAAAGGCCCGCAGACGACAGTTGGATCAACCGCCTTTCCAGCAGCCTCACCCCGAAATTTTTCAAAAACCTGTTTGTGGCACTTGGCATAGGGCTTGTGGGCGGATTGATCGCACACGGCATCAATATGCCGCTTGCCTGGATGATGGGGCCAATGCTCGCGACCTTTGTCGCCAGCCTGCTGCGTGTCCGCATGGGTATCCCGATGCGATTTCGCTCCGTTATTCTGGGTGTGATCGGCGTATTTCTCGGGGCATCCTTTACCCCAGATACCCTTGATCAGGCGGCCCGATGGCCGATCAGTATGATTGCGGTTCTGCTTTACGTTCCGATCATCACGCTTGTTGTTACCTGGTTTTACAGCAAGGTCGCAAAACTCGATCCGGCAACGGCTTTGTTTTCAGCCACACCGGGCGGTTTGACGCCAATGGTGGTTCTGGGTGCCGCCGCAGGCGGCAACGAACAGGAAATCGCCCTCACACAGGGTTTGCGCGTTCTGCTTCTGGTCATGTCAGCACCATTGATCGTCCTTATGATCACCGGTGTCGTCGCAAGTGGTCATGGCGATAGCGAAGCCATACAGATGACGTTGTCCGAAGGACTGATCACGGCATTCTGTGCGATTGCAACCGTCCTGGTTTTCCGAAAAATCGGCATTCCCGCCGCCGAAATGACCGGCGCCATGATGGCCAGCATGGTTTTGCATGTAACCGGCCTTGTAGAGGGCAATCTGCCCGGATGGTTATTGGCCGGAAGCCTTCTGATCCTCGGCTCGGCAATTGGCAGTCGCTTTGCCGGGGTAAAGCTTTCCTTCCTCGCCCGTCTTGCAGGTTATTCGATCTTTGCCACTTTGCTGATCCTTGCCTTCACCGGCGGAGTGGCCTGGTTTGTTTCTGACTGGCTGGATCTTGATTATATTGCTGTTCTGCTCGCCTTCGCACCGGGTGGCGTTGCGGAAATGTCCCTAATCGCGCTGGCGCTGAATGTCGAACCAAGCTTTGTTGCTTTCCATCATATCGTCCGCATTTTCGAGATCGTATTGCTGGCACCAATCATGGCAAAGTGGTTCGAACGATATCGTCAAAAGCGTTTAAACAACCTTTAGTTATAAAGCGTTGGCGTCTTACGATTAATTCGCTAATCTTTTCCTGCACATTCCGGGCGGGGAACAGAAAATGCAAACGAGGCTTTCGGGGCGGAGCTCGCAAACATTCGGCTTACACGGCCAAAGTCCTTTGCCGAAACGGCTCTTTGATCTTTCAGTTGCCACAACCTTACTTATCGCGGCCCTGCCTTTACTATTTATGATAGCGATAGCCCTGAAATGCGATCATCGTGGCCCCGTATTTTTCAAACAGGTTCGCATCGGATATCTTGGCAGGCCTTTCAATATTTATAAGTTCTGCACTCTTTGGGGTTCGATACGCCCGGACGGCACACCTCTGCCACCGACAAAATTCTGTAATTTCATTCGGCGCTGGGGTCTGGACGAGCTGCCGCAGCTTTTCAATATCGTTCGTGGTGATATGTCACTTGTCGGGCCGCGTCCGCATACACCAGCGGACAATCACGATTTCGCCCGGCACTTTGCGCTTTATAATGCACGCCATCAGGTGCCACCTGGCATCACAGGTCTGGCCCAGATCAATGGTTGGCGCGGCCCAATTCAGTCCAGTTTTGATCTGAAAAGCCGCCTTGACTGTGATCTTCTCTATATCAACCAGCAATCTTTGACATCTGACATACTTATTTTGATCTGCACAATCACGCGCCCTTGGTACTGGGTGAATGGCCCTAAGCGCACATCCCCTGAAACACTGTCACCATGTCGTACCGGATGAAAAACGCTGGCTTTAAGACTGCTTCACTATGTTGCAGCATTCTGCTGGCCAACTGTTTCAATCCTATGGCTTTTGCAAAGTCTGAACCGACACAAAAGAACAGGCGAGATACAACAATTCAGCTTGGCCTTTTTGATTTGGTGCCATCGCTATCGGTGACAGAGGAATTCAACGACAATATTTTTCTGTCCGATAGCACCCAAAAGTCCGACACCATTAGCCGGGTAGTACCTGCTTTAACCTTGCAATCAAATTGGCAACGGGCCCGCTTACGGCTTGAAGCTCTCGGTGATGCTGGGTTTTACGCCAAATCAGGCGAAGATGATTATCTGGATGGCGAACTTGGTGTTTCCGCCGGATCGGATATCGGCCCGGCATTTGCTGTTGATGGCGATTTCCGTATCGCCAAAGGTCACGAAGATCGCGGCGGTGATGATATTCCGACCGGTGCCAACGAACCCGTCACCTATGACGAGAAAAATACTGAAATTGCCCTTCGCTATTTTGCCGGTGATGTCCACTACCGTGCCGCCATGGCCTTTCGACAGCTTGATTTTGACGATACCGCGCTCACCAATGGGGGCATTGCCAATAATGATGATCGGGATCGGACTGAATTGCGGCTGATCATGCGGGCTTCTTATCAACTGGGACCAGGCCGCGAAGCTTATGGCGAGACCACCTTTAACCAGCGAGAATATGAAAATACCCCCGACGATCAGGGCATTTTTCGCAATTCAAACGGTTACCGGTTACTGGGCGGCATGACATTTGACCTTACCAATTTGATTAAGGCCGATCTCGGGGCTGGATGGATGTCGCAAATTTATGAGGATTCCCGTTTGCAAAATAACGAAGGATTTTCACTTCGTGCCGCAACAACATGGAATATTACACGCATGACTGCGTTGGATTTCCGTGCCAAACGCGAAATCGGGGAAACCACCGTTACCGGTGCTAGCGGAATTATCGGTGAAAGCTTCGATGCCGGTATTGAACATGAACTACGGCGCTGGCTAAGCATCCGCCTTAACGCTGGCTATCAGCAGGATCGGTTTGAGGGTGCTGGACGTACTGACAAAGTAACGCACTTTGGCGGGGGCGTGCTTTATGTAGTCAACCGTTTTACGGAACTGGATGGTTCCTGGCGATATGACCAGCGTAAATCAAACGAAACCGGCCATGATTATCGCCGCAATCGCGCTTTGCTGACGCTTCGGTTGAAAATGTGATGTCATGAAAAACATAATTCTGACTGCAATCCTTTTGTTCGCGGTTTCAGGTGGCGTTCATGCCCAGACCGTCTACACGATTGATAGCGGAGACGAGCTGCGCATCACGGTTTTCGACGAGGAATCTCTTTCAGGTGATTTCTCGGTCGGTGCAGACGGATCCGTCACTTTGCCCCTGATCGGAACGGTTACCTTGCGCGACCTCACGCCACAAGCCGCACAGCAAACCATCGCCAATGCCCTAGCAGACGGTTATCTACGCCATCCCGTTGTATCCATTGATGTTCTTCATTTCCGCCCCGTCTATATTATTGGCGAAATCAATGAGCCCGGTGAGTACGGATATGCTTCAGGAATGAACGTATTGAATGCCGTCGCACTTGGTGGCGGTTACACTTATCGCGCCGATCAGGATGACATCATTATCATGCGTGGCCGCGACGATAATCGCGTCGAGATTCAGGCCAACGAGCAAAGCATTGTATTGCCTGGTGATATTATTCACATCACTGAACGGTATTTTTAAATCTCGTTGTAAGCGAATAAGCGATCAATCTAATTGGAACGATTTCAAAAGATTGACGAAAAAATCTGTTTCAAGGTGAACCCCATCTTTACGGGCCGGTTTAACCATGATGAAATCCGGTCACGCGCAAAAGCGCCCCACCAAGACAATGCGCATCTCAGGGAGCCCCGAATGTCGAATACTGCGGAAATGCGTCACGGCGGACGCATACTGGTCGATCAACTTGCCCTTCATGGCTGCGAACGGGTTTATCTTGTTCCCGGTGAGAGCTATCTGGCTGTTCTCGATGGCCTGGTCGACCATCCCGATATAGAACCGATCATCTGCCGTCAGGAAGGCGGTGCCGCCATTATGGCCGAGGCGCACGGCAAACTGACCGGAAAACCCGGCATCTGCATGGTCACGCGCGGTCCAGGTGCAACCAATGCGTCGGCGGGCGTGCATGTCGCCCATCAGGACAGCACCCCGATGATCCTTCTGGTCGGTCAGATCGGGCGTGAAATGGTTGATCGCGAAGCCTTTCAGGAAGTCGACTATCGCAAGATGTTCGAACCGCTTTGCAAGTGGGTTGCCCAGATCGACGACATCAACCGCATCCCGGAATATATCAGCCACGCCTATCATATCTCGACATCCGGTCGCCCCGGACCAGTCGTCCTTGCACTGCCGGAAGATATGCTGTCATCTGCAGCCGCAGTTGCCGATGCCAAACCCTATGTCCCGATCGAAGCCAAAACCGCCCCCGAAGATGTCGCCCGGTTCCGTGGCGCACTGGCAGATGCGAAACAACCGATCATGATCGTTGGCGGTGGTGGATGGACCGCAGAAACCACCGAAAACCTTAAATCGTTTGCAAAACGAAACAATGTTGCGATCGCTACCAGCTTCCGCTGTCAGGATTACATCCCGAACACGCACAGCCATTTCATTGGCGATGTCGGCATCGGGATCAATCCGGAACTGGCGCAATTCATTCGCGAAAGCGACCTTGTGATCCTTGTCGGGTCGCGCATGGGGGAAATGACCAGTAGCGGGTACAGCCTGCTTGAAATTCCCTGCCCGAAACAGAAACTGATTCATGTTTACGCAGGCCCCGATGAACTGGGGCGCGTTTATCGCCCTGATATCGCAATCAATGCGTCCCAACGGTCCTTTATCCGTGCGATTGCTATGATGGAACCAGTGGACGGAAGCGACCGTGAAGAGCAGATTGAAGCAGCTCACGCATCATACCTGAAATTCTCGACCCCGCTTGATACGCCGGGTGACGTGAAAATGGCACATGTCGTTGCGCAACTTCGCGAAATGCTACCCGAAGACGCAATTGTGACCAACGGGGCTGGCAACTATGCCGCCTTCCTGCACCGCTTCTTCCGGTATGGCAAATATCGCACCGAACTCGCACCGACTTCGGGTTCGATGGGCTATGGCCTTCCGGCATCTGTAGCCGCCAAGCTGACCCACCCGGATCGCCCATCGATCTGTCTTGCCGGTGACGGATGCTTTTTGATGCACGGCCAGGAATTCGCAACGGCGGTTCAGTACGGTGCCAACATCATCGTGATCGTGGTCAATAACGGCATGTTCGGTACCATCCGCATGCATCAGGAACGCAATTATCCCGGTCGCGTTTCCGGCACCCAGCTGCACAACCCGGATTTTGCCGCCTACGCCATTGCCTTTGGCGGACATGGAGAAACCGTTACCAAAACCGAAGATTTCGGCCCGGCTTTTGAACGTGCGATGAATTGCGGCAAACCGGCAATTATCGAGGTGCAGGTTGATCCGCAGGCCTTAACCCCGATCAAGACACTGGATCAAATTCGCGCAGGTAGTTAATCTGAAAAGCTATGAAATACGACGAGGTCACTTACCATTCGGCAAGGTGATCTCGTCATTTTCAAGCGCCTTGCGCAACTTGCCAACCGCGTCTGCTAGCTTCTCATCAATGACATGCAAATAAGCTGTCCAATCCGAAAGCTTTTTGAGCTCTTCCTTGCCATCGGAAATTCCGCGCAAACCGATTAGCGGCACGTCAAACTTCTGGCAAACGCGCAGAATGGCATAGGTTTCCATATCGACCATATCGGCATCAATCGCATCATAAGCGACACCCGAGACAACGTTTGCCCCCGTCGACAAACGTGCTTCCGCGACACCTGGAATGCGATAAGGCAATTCCATAACTGCCGGAAGATTCAGATAGGGCGTAATCCCCTTCTCAAAACCAAGTGCTGAGCAATCCATATCGCGGTAAGACACAGATGACGCCTGATAAACCGCCGCCTGCTTAAGCGTGCGCGAACCTGCCGATCCAAGGGTTACCACCAGATCGGGCAAATCGCTCACCAATTTCAGCTCCGTCAAGGCTGCGCTCAGATTAAGTGCCGCCTCAACCGGACCGATGCCGATCATCAGTGGTTTGAACAGTTTTTCAAGATGAGGGCCATATTCCTGATTTGCCGCCATGGCAAACAGCACATTGGTTCCGGCAAAATCATGAAGATATCCACGCATGTCTCATCCATCCCGTCTACAATTAACCCGAATGCAGATTAAAGTTCAGGACACGCTTTACCAGCCCTTAATCGGGAGTCTTTGAAAATATTCCTAAGAAAATTGGCGCACCCGACAGGATTCGAACCTGTGGCCTTTGCCTTCGGAGGGCAACGCTCTATCCAGCTGAGCTACGGGTGCGCAATAGGCATCGGGCAGCAAGACCCGAGCGGTTGGGTGATACAGGTTTTGTCCGTCGCGGGCAAGGATTTTTGACGGCCCCTGCCAATCAGCATCCTGTCGACCGTTTGGTTAAATTCTGGTTGCTGCATATCACAGCGATCAGCTTTCGACATCACGTCGCTCATAGGGATCCCGTACGATCCAGGTCCCGTTCCATTCCCGGTCCTGTTCACGGCGCTGCAGACGTTCCATTCGGTTAAGCATGAGCTGGGCGGCAAAATCGCTGCCGATACCCTCTTGAACTTCCTCAAACAGCGGTTGCGCCTTATCAAACTGGCCCTCGCGATAAAGCGCAATCGCCATCTCATAGGTTTTGCGCCACTCGCGACGTTCATCGCTCAGCTGTCCGGACTGCGCCAGCACTTCATAGAGATAGACCACATGCTCGGTCCCCAGCAGCACGACATGGTCAAGATCACGCATCTCGATTTCGCCGGCTGCCATGCTGGCGGTTTCATGCGACGCCAGAATTTGCGTACCATAAATCCGGTTGGCCTTTTCAAGACGGTTGGCATAGTTCACACAGTCGCCGACCACCGTATAAGACCGTGATTTATCCGTCCCGATGGAGCCGACAACAACCTCGCCGGTTGCAATACCAACGCGAATATCAAGTCCGTGATCGCCAATCAGGTCGGCATATTTGGTCTTTAGCGCATTAAAGCGTGCCACCTGCTCCAACGCTGCCAGACAGGCATGCCCGGCATGGCTTTTTTCCCCACAGAAGGGCGGGCCCCAGAAACCGATCACCCGGTCCCCGACAAAGTTATCAATAATGCCGCTGTGGTTGGCAATCGGTTCGGTCATGGCGGTCAGATAATCATTCAGAAAATCGACGAGTTTCTCGGGCGGGATATGCTCCGCCATCCAGTCAAAATTGGTCAGGTTGACGACGCTAACCGTCATTACACGCTTCTGCGAGGTCTCAAGCGCGGTTTCCTGCGACAGCAGGTTATTGATAATCTTTGGATCAATATATTTGCCAAACCGTTCGCGCATCCGGAACCGGACACGTAATTCACGCGTCATGCGGTTGAAGGCATCCGCCAAACGGGCAAAATCGCCCTTGCCCTTGAAATCAAGGCTGGTATCGAGCTTGCCCGACTGGACGCTGTTTAACGCATTGGTCGTATCACGAACCGCTTTGACCACTGCCTGCGCCAGATAGTAGGCAAAGGAAATGCCAATCACCACCGCGGCCAGCATCATGATGAATTCGGCCTGGATCAGGAAATCTTCGCGGGCTGAGACATTTTCGACTGTTTCGCTGGAATATTTTTCCAGCAGCAAAATCTCGCTGCGCAGATCAAGCACGATATTGCGATGAATGCCACGCACCAGATTTTCCTGACGTTGCGCATCGTCAAGATCACCATCGCGTACCCGGCCAAGCAGCCGTTCAACACCCAGATTGAACTGGGCGGCAATATCGGCAAATTCACGCATCCGCACATCAAGATCAAGCAAGACGCCCTGATCAAAATGACCTGATGCCTGTGCCCGGCCAAGAGCTGCCGATGTGAACGCCTTGCGAAAAGCCTGTTCGATCTGGGTCTGCTTGGCATCAATTTCGATTTCGATGCCACTTAAAAGCGATGCATCCGGTCCTTCATTCTCGACCACACGCATATAACGGTCGATCAGCGAAATCTGTTCAAGCTGACGGGAACGCACATCGGAAAGCGCATCCTTCACCGGCGTGACATAGCGCGACACCGCTTCAAGATCGCCATTGATCCCCAACGACTGAATGACGGAGAACCCGGTAGCCACCACAAGCCACACGACAAAAAAGGCCGCGACACCCAGGAACTTCGCCCGAACGGTCCTTAGCATGCCGGTCCTGATCCTCCGAAAAACATGGCTGAAAGCACCACCAAATACGCAAAGGCGATAGGTGCCATATCGTGATGGTCGCACCGCGTAACAAGCATGACAACCATATGCAACTGATTAAAAATGCTACCTGATCGGTGATCCCCGGTCAAAATGCAATCAGTTGACCCGGCACGAAAAATCCCGCGCGGTACCGCCACCCTTTATCCAACGTCCGATATCGCCGATCACCGTTGGCCCATTCAGGTCCCGCAACAGCATGTGATAGCCGTCGCGATAAAGACAAATCGTGCTTTGATCGCTATTTGACGCCCGCATGTTATCTGCAATCGCGGCAACCGCCCCCGGTGGAATAACCTGATCCTGCTGACCTGACATCAAAAGTGTCGGAATATCGATATCGCCACCGCGCTGCTGCGCCAAATCCATCAAATCTGCCAGTCCTGCAACCATGTCGACCCTCACCGATTTCATCATGTACGGATCACGAGATAGACGACGAAGCATTTCTATATTGTCAGACGGCCATATATCAAGCCCCTGCCCCGACAGGGGCAACCACGGCAAACTATTGGAAATCATCGATAATGGCGCTGTCTGATACCATGGCATCATGTCGCGGTTCCAGACTGCCGGTGCGACCAGAATAACCCCGTCCATCCATTGGGGGCGCGACGCAGCTGTCACAATTGCAACTGCACCCCCCATCGAGTCCCCCATCAAATAGATCGGTCGCCCCGGATATCGCATGCGAAGAATGACGAGCATATCAGATGCATCATTGATCAGGCTTTGCGTTCCCGGCCAGAATGGCCGTGTTGCCGTGCGGCCAAATCCGCGCTGATCATAGGCAAAAAGCGCAATATTTTCAGAAGCTAACGCCGTTCCGGCTTCGTCAAACGCGTTCGCATAATCGCCAAACCCATGCAGACCAAGGATTACCGCATCCGGATCATCAACCGGCCCCCAATACTGCAACGGCAAAGATGCCCCATCAGACGCCATAAACGCATTTTCGGTCATTCTAACGCTGGCGATCGGATCGCCAGCGGGAATTACCGTCGGCGCGCAGCCCGCCAGCCAAAATGCGAACCCAAGCCCGACAAACCACGACAATGCCTTCTCAATGTGATGAATTGCCGCCCCCACAATCATGTTGCTTTGCATTTACAGATCAAATTAAGGCCAAAAAACAAAACCCTGCAAGCAACTTGCAGGGTTTTGAAGGATGGTGAGACGCCCCGAAAATCAGGCCGCCTTGCCCGCACGGGCCTTGTCGTTATCGCGAGTCAGCATCAGGAAGATATCTTCAAGATCGCCCTCCTCGGTCGACAGGTCGGTAATCGCAAGACCGCAGCCCTGAATGGCGTTGAGAATTTCAGCCATCTGGGTGTTGCTGGGCCGGTAATTCAGCGCGATCTGGTTTGCGGCCTTAAGCTCAGCACCCCACGGGGTCAGTTCCTCGGGTACGGCATTGAGCGCATTTTTAACTGTCAGAATCAGGGTTTTATGATCGATACGACGCAGAAGACTGCGCTTGTCTTCATGGGCAATCACATTGCCCTTGTTGATGATCGCAATCTCGTCACAAAGCTCTTCGGCTTCTTCAAGGTAATGCGTGGTCAGAACAATCGTAACGCCCGCCTTGTTCAGTTCCTTCACATAGGCCCAAAGCTGCTGACGCAGTTCGATATCAACCCCGGCCGTTGGTTCATCCAACACCAGAACCGGCGGCATATGAACCATCGCCTTGCCGACAAGAAGACGCCGACGCATCCCGCCCGAAAGTGAGCGGGAATAGGAATCGGCCTTGTCAGACAGTCCAAGGGCGGCAAGAATCTCGTCCGTACGACGTTCCGCTTTGGGGACACCATACAGGCCTGCCTGCAATTCCATCGCCTGACGCGGCGTGAAAAATGCATCCAGATTAAGTTCCTGCGGCACGATCCCGATTGAACAACGCGCAGCACGCATTTCGGTTTCGATATCGTAGCCCCAGATTTTTGCCGTACCGCTTGTCTTGGTGACAAGACCAGCCAGTATATTGATAAAAGTGGACTTTCCGGCACCATTCGGACCAAGAAGGGCAAAGAAAGAACCGCGTGGAATTTTCAACGACACATTGTCCAGTGCCAGTTTTTCGCCGTTCGCACCCTTATAGAGCTTGGTCAGCCCTTCGACTTCGATGGCGTAGTCGGGCATTGCAGTCATGAATGCGTGATCTCCGCTCTTTTCCGCGTGGCTTGTTTGCGCTAAGACCATGCGGAAGTGTTGATTGAATATGCGCAATCGGTATCATCCCCATGAAAGCGGGGTCAATGGCTCTTGGACCTGTTTCAGGCCGATGATCAACCGATGGCAACACCGATGCCTGTGCTAACTGGGAAGCTGGATATATGAAGATCACCGAAGAAATCAAAGTCGGCAGCCTTAATGTTGCCTGTGACGGCGGCAAAGGTCACCTTGGCCATCCCACCGTTTACCTCAATCTTGAGGAAAAGGGCGAGGTGGTCTGCCCATACTGCTCAAAGAAATATATTTTCGACAAATCCCAGGCCGAGCACGCAGCCCATTAATCTATTTTGCCTGACCACAGGTAAAAGGAACCAGCGCCAAAGCTGCCAATATCGTTGATCCCGGCAGCTTTTCGCTGACTTAATGACTGTCGCATGTCTTTGCCGTCGCGGCATTGTTCGCGGCACATCCACGGGGAAATCCTATGACGTCTGCACCAACCGCTCTTAACAGCTATCGTGCCCTTCCGGATCCGGACGGACATTTCGGCAATTTCGGGGGCCGCTTTGTCGCCGAGACCCTGATGCCGCTGATTCTCGAGCTTGAGCAGGCCTACAAGGATGCCAGGAAAGATCCGGCGTTTCAGAAAGAACTCGACTATTACCTGAAGCACTATGTCGGTCGCGCAAATCCGCTTTATTTCGCCGAACGCCTGACCGAACATCTTGGCGGTGCCAAGATCTATTTCAAGCGCGAGGACCTGAACCATACCGGCGCGCACAAGATCAATAACTGCATCGGTCAGATCCTTCTGGCCAAACGCATGGGCAAAACCCGCATCATCGCCGAGACCGGCGCGGGTCAGCACGGCGTTGCAACAGCGACGGTTTGCGCGCGCTTTGGTCTGCCCTGCACGGTTTATATGGGCTCGAAGGATATCGAACGTCAGTCGCCGAACGTTTTCCGCATGCGCCTGCTTGGTGCCGAAGTCAAACCGGTCAAATCCGGTTCCTGCTCGCTCAAGGATGCGATGAACGAGGCCCTTCGTGACTGGGTCACCAATGTCGAAGATACCTTCTACATCATCGGGACGGCGGCGGGTCCGCACCCCTATCCGGAACTGGTTCGCGATTTCCAATGCGTGATCGGTAAGGAAGCCAAAGAACAGATTCTTGAGCAGGAAGGTCGCCTGCCCGATCAGGTCATCGCGGCCGTTGGTGGTGGATCAAACGCGATCGGTTTGTTCCACCCGTTCCTTGATGACAAGGATATTGAGGTGGTTGGTGTCGAAGCTGCCGGTCATGGCGTGCACACCGGTAAACACGCCGCCAGCCTGAGCGCTGGAAAACCGGGCGTTTTACACGGGAACCGCACCTATCTGCTGATGGATGACGACGGACAGATCAAAGAGGCCGACTCGATTTCAGCCGGTCTTGATTATCCCGGTATTGGGCCGGAACATAGCTGGCTTAAAGATATTGGTCGTGCGCGTTACGAGCCGATCACCGACAAAGAAGCGCTGGAAGCTTTTAAACTTTGTTCGGAACTCGAAGGCATTATTCCCGCGCTGGAATGCAGTCACGCCATCGCGCAGATCATGAAAGAAGCCCCAAAAATGGGTAAAGACAAGATCATTCTCATGTGTCTGAGCGGCAGGGGCGACAAGGATATCTTTACCGTGGCCGAAGCACTGGGAGTAGAACTGTGAGCGACGCAATCATCGGCGGCCAGGACCGCATCGCCAAACGTTTCGCGAAGCTCAAAGAAGAAAGTCGTGCCGGTCTGGTCACGTTCATCACCGCAGGTGACCCCGACCCGGAAGCATCGTTTGAAATCCTTAAAGCCCTGCCTGCGGCAGGTGCGGACGTCATCGAACTCGGTATGCCATTTACCGATCCGATGGCGGATGGTCCCGCCATTCAGGAAGCCTCGATACGAGCCCTGGCAGCGGGGATGCACATGCGCAAGACGCTGTCATTGGTCCGCGGTTTCCGCGATCAGGATCACGAAACGCCGATCATTCTGATGGGGTATTACAACCCGATTTATATTTATGGCGTGGCAGAGTTTCTTGAAGATGCCCGCAATGCCGGTGTTGATGGCCTGATCGTTGTTGATCTGCCGCCCGAAGAGGACGCCGAGCTTTGCGTCCCAGCCGTGGAAAAAGGGTTGTCGTTCATTCGTCTGACGACACCGACCTCTGATGACAAGCGCCTGTCGAAACTCGTTCAGAATACGTCGGGCTTTGTTTATTATGTTTCAGTTGCCGGTGTTACCGGTGCCGGTTCAGCAACCAATGACCAGATTGTTGAAGCGATGGCGCGTCTGCGTCGCCACACGGATCTTCCGATTGCAGTTGGCTTTGGCATCAAGAACGCGACCCAGGCCGCAGAGGTTGCCCGGCAGGCAGATGCCGCTGTTGTCGGGTCGGCAATCGTATCAAAAATTGCCGAAAGTCTTGACGAAAACGGCAAGGCCACCGATAAGACCGCCTCTATGGTCACAGGCCTTGTTCGCGAACTTGCAGACGGGGTACGCAACGCGCGTAAATAACGCTGCGCGTTGCCGTGAAATGACCGATATAGGCAAAACCAAGGATCAGTATCCGATATGTCGTGGCTGACAGAATTCGTCCGTCCCAAGATTCAGAAACTTGTTCGCCGCACCGAAGTGCCCGAAAATCTCTGGCATAAGTGCCCGTCTTGCGAACAGATGATCTTCCACCGTGACCTGGCAAAGAACAAACATGTTTGCCAGCATTGCGGCCATCACATGCGCATTTCCGCCAAGGAACGTCTGGAACTCCTGTTCGATGATGGTAAATACCAGACCATCGAACTGCCGAACGTTCCGGTCGATCCGCTGAAATTCCGCGATCAGAAAAAGTACACCGACCGCCTGAAAGCAGCACAGGCCAAAGCAACCTACAAGGATGCGCTGGCTGTTGCCCATGGTGATGTCGGCGGGCATGCAACCGTGATTGCCGTTTTTGATTTCTCCTTTATGGGGGGATCAATGGGCACCGCCGTTGGCGAAGGCATTGTTGCCGCCGCTGAACTGGCAACGGTTCAGGACGCTGCCCTGATCATCGTTCCGGCATCAGGCGGTGCACGCATGCAGGAAGGCATCCTTAGCCTGATGCAGATGGCGCGCACCACGGCCGCGATCGAGAAGGTCAAGGAAAAGGGCCTGCCCTATTTCGTCCTTCTGACCGATCCGACCACCGGTGGTGTTTCTGCATCCTTCGCCATGCTGGGTGACATCCAGATTGCCGAGCCAGGCGCACAGATCGGTTTTGCCGGTCGTCGCGTGATCGAAAACACCATTCGTGAAAAGCTTCCCGATGATTTCCAGACAGCAGAATATCTTCTGGATCACGGGATGGTCGATATGGTCGTGCCGCGCGGTGAGTTGAATGAAACCATCGGTCGCCTGATCGATATGATCCGCCGCACCAAGCCGGGTGCCGCGATCGTTCCGATCAAGGATGCGAAAAAGAAACCCGCGAAAAAGGCCGAGACCGAAGGTGACAACGCCAAGAAGTGACGCCATTCTTGCGCGTCTGGGCCAGCTTCATCCAAAAGTGATCGACCTTTCATTGGGTCGGATTACCCGCTTGCTCGACAAGCTGGGTAATCCGCACCTCAATCTGCCGCCAGTCATTCATCTGGCCGGAACCAATGGCAAGGGATCAACGCTGGCTTACCTGCGTGCCATCTATGAGGCCGCAGGCCTTCGTGTTCACACTTCGACCTCCCCGCACCTTGTTCGCTTTCACGAACGCATACGTCTGGCCGGTGAACTGATCAGCGAAGACATGCTGTGTGACCTTCTTGAAGAAGTCGAAGCGGTCAATGGCGGTGAACAGATAACCTTCTTTGAAATCACCCAGGCAGCAGCTTTTCTGGCCTATTCCCGAATTCCGGCAGACGTTGTTCTGCTTGAAACCGGTCTTGGCGGTCGGGTTGATGCCTCCAACGTGATTGATAAACCGGCTTTGACCGTCATTACGCCGATCTCGCTTGATCATCAGGGGTTCCTTGGCGATACGATTGCCAAAATCGCCTTTGAAAAGGCCGGAATCATGAAGCCAGGCGTCCCATGTGTTCTGGCCCCACAAAGCCTTGAGGCATTTGATACGCTTGCCCGCCATGCCGGTGATATCGGCAGCCCTCTGATCACGAATTTCGGCATCACCGCCGAACGCGAGAACGGCTTCACACTTCGTATCGCCGAAGAAGAATTTGATCTGCCCTTGCCCGCGTTGCCCGGTCGCCATCAATTCATCAATGCCGCAACCGCCATTACCGCCGCACGCTACGCCGATATCCCGAATATCGCAGGCCCGGATATGGCAACGATTTCCCGCGGCATTACCCAAGCCAGTTGGCCCGCCCGCCTTCAGAGGCTGACCAAAGGCCCGCTGTGCGATGCCATGCCTGACAAATGCGACCTGGTTCTGGATGGTGGCCACAACATCGCCGCCGCAGAAGTCATTGCAGACTGGCTTTCCCGACAGTCCACGGGTGAAACGGTTGTGATTATGGGAATGCTCGACAACAGGGATCCCATCGCATTTCTGCGACCACTGGCCCCGCATATCGCATCATTTGCCGGGATTCCGATCCCGGGTGATCATGAAGTCCACAGTGCGGAAACATTGCGTGATGCTGCCTTTAAGGTCGGAATTGCCAATGCTCATGCCTTTGACACGTTGAATGATGCGCTGGCAGTTCTGAAAAACAGCATCAATCAACCCAAAAGGGTTTTGATTTTGGGTTCGCTCTATCTGGCGGGTGTTGTTTTGGAAAATCACACCTGAACTGACACATCCGGCAATCAGATTTCCGGCAAACGCACTTTGCTGTGTACCGCGGATGAATTTCCGCCGCCCATACCACTACCACTTGATGACCCGTCATCATCTTTACGCAGGCGAAGACTGCCAGCTTTGTGCACCTTGCGCCGGTCGCCGGTTACACCGGGCGGCAACCCACCCAAAGCAGTCTCTTGCGAAACCTGATTTCTGACTTGTCCGATCCGATCATAATGTTCGGCTTCACGCCGAACATTGCGACCAGCGACCCATGTATAACCCAGCACATAAAGCAGAAATCCACCAACCCCGATGGTCAGGGTCAGGAACTGCAAAACTGGCAGGAAGCTTCCGAATAGCTGTCCACCACCATAAATCATGAAAATGCAAACCGCCGCCACGGGTGCCAACGCAAGAAAGAATATCCCGCGTACCTTGTGACGGATCGGCCCGTAATGCATCAACATCGCATAAAACAGATACATCAGCGCGATGAACACGACGAGCTTGATCAGCAGCACAAAATGGTCGGCCGCAGGAAGGCGCTGATTGCGATCATAAACGCCAAAAACCACGAACAGACCGTGCAGGAAAAACCCGAAAATCCCAAAAGTAATCAGAAAGCGCAGCCACGAGGACACGCTAAAAAATCTGCGCCATCCCGATCCGTTGGATCGCGCAACCCGTTCAGCTTTCCTGATTTTTTTGTGCCGATTTGCCAGCTTCATGTCGTCATGAAGCTGGCGCGTCGGTTCTGCGGTTTCAATGCCTATGCCTTGCGGCTTGAAAACCGGTTTATCTTCAATCGCCGGCAATGACCGGTTCTCCCGTTTCCCAGAGCGAAGTTGCACCGCCATCGACCATATCAATCCCTTTGCACCCTGATAAGCCCAAAGCGACATACTGCCGCAAATGGCAAGAATCAGATCATGATAAAAATTTCATTTTGGTTTCGATATGATATCAAAATACCTGTCATCAACTGACAAGCTCATGTCAGGAGTAAAGCCGAAAGCAGGTGACATATTCCCGCTTTCGACGATGCCCCACTCGACTTAGCCGACCGGATCGGGCATTCTGCGGACCATCAAATCACATGAATGAATGAGCATTAGACGCATGACAGATTCTGCGCCATCCACCGGCAAAGCCACGCGCCGCGTCGTTCTGGTTGACGGTTCCGGTTTTATCTTCCGGGCCTTTCACGCCTTGCCACCAATGACAAGCCCCGACGGTACGCCGGTGAATGCAGTGTATGGTTTCTGCACCATGCTGATGAAATTGCGCGAAGATACCAAGCCCGATCATATGGCGGTGATCTTCGACACCAAGGGGAAGTCGTTCAGAAACGATTTCTATCCCGAATACAAGGCGCACCGTCCGCCGCCGCCGGAAGAACTGGTTCCACAGTTCGGGCTTATCCGTGATGCGACGCGTGCCTTCAACCTGCCTTCGATCGAACTCGAAGGATACGAGGCCGACGACCTGATCGCGACCTACGCCCGACAGGCTGAGGCCGAAGGTTCTGATGTTATTATAGTATCTTCGGACAAGGATTTGATGCAACTTGTCTCAGACCGGGTGCAAATGTTTGATGCGATGAAGAATCGCACCATTGGCGCGCCGGAAGTTCTGGAAAAATTCGGCGTCACACCGGATAAGGTCATTGATATCCAGGCATTGGCTGGCGATTCCGTTGATAACGTACCCGGTGTGCCCGGCATCGGTATCAAAACCGCAGCCCAACTGATTGATGAATATGGCGATCTGGATGGCTTGCTGGAACGTGCAGGAGAAATCAAGCAACCCAAACGCCGTGAAAAATTGATCGAGAATGCCGAACTGGCTCGCATTTCGCGCGATCTGGTGACCCTCAAAACCGACGTTCCGGTTGTCGAGAAACTTGATGGTTTTGAGCTGCGCGAACCTGATCCTGATGTTCTTTTAAGCTTTGTTTCAACACATGGCTTTAAATCACTGATTTCTAAAATAAAGGCAAAGTTCGGTGGCTCTGTTGATGCAGACGGCGTTGTGGAGCCGGGAACCGGTGTCAATGATATCAGCGTTGAAAAGGCAGAATATGAACTGGTGCAGGATGAAGATCGCCTAAAGCACTGGATTTCAATGGCCGAATATGCCGGTACGGTTGCTGTCGATACCGAAACCACATCACTGAATGCCCATCAGGCCAAACTGGTTGGCATTTCGCTTTCGACCGAACCGGGCAATGGCTGCTATATCCCTGTTGGGCACGGACAGGGTCATGGTGAAAGTGGCGAAGCACAGGGTGGATTTGATTTTGATGCCCCCGCCGAGGCACCGACAGAAATCGAAGTGCCAAAGCAAATCCCGCTGGATCGCGCGATTGCCTTGCTCAAACCCCTTCTGGAAGACCCGGGTGTTCTCAAGGTCGGCCAGAACCTGAAATACGATATGATCGTATTGTCCCGTCACGGCATTAATGTCGCCCCGATAGACGACACCATGGTGCTGTCCTATGTTCTGGACGGCACAAGCCACGGCCATGGCATGGATGAATTGGCCGAACTGCATCTGGATTACAAACCGATCAAGTTTTCCGATGTTTGCGGATCAGGCAAAACACAGATCACCTTTGATCAGGTCCCGCTCGACAAGGCGCTTGATTACGCCGCCGAAGACGCCGATATCACGCTGCGCCTGCATCGACTTCTAAAGCCGCGGATTGCACAGGAACACATGGCCAGCGTTTATGAAACGCTGGATCGGCCACTCGTCCCTGTACTGGCCAAAATGGAGAGCCTTGGCATCCGTATTGATGCCGACAAGCTCAAAACCCTGTCGAATGACTTTGCCAAGCGGATGGCTGCCCTTGAAGAAACCATCCATGAAATGGCCGGTGAACCGTTCAATCTGGGCAGCCCAAAACAGCTTGGCGAAATCCTGTTTGAAAAGATGAGCCTGCCGGGCGGGAAAAAAACCAAAACCGGTGCATGGCAGACCGGCGCGGACGTTCTTGAAGCATTGGCGGCTCAGGGACATGACCTGCCGACCAAAATCCTTGAATGGCGGCAGCTTTCAAAGCTCAAAAGCACCTATACCGATGCTCTTGCCAATCACATTAATCCTGAAACCGGCCGCGTCCACACAAGCTACGGCCAGACCAATGTGAATACCGGTCGCCTTTCGTCAAACGATCCCAACCTGCAAAACATCCCGATCAGAAGCGAGGAAGGCCGTAAAATCCGTACCGCCTTTATCTCGGAGCCCGGCTGTAAACTGATTTCTGCCGACTATTCGCAGATCGAGTTGCGCCTTCTGGCGCATGTGGCCGAAATCGATGCCCTTCGTGATGCCTTTAAAAACGGCGAGGATATCCATGCCGCCACGGCATCCAAGGTGTTTGGTGTTCCGATTGAAGGCATGGATCCGATGGTCCGCCGCAAAGCCAAGGCCATCAATTTCGGCATCATTTACGGGATTTCGGCCTTTGGCCTCGCCAACCAGCTTGGTATCCCGCAAAAAGAAGCCAAAGCCTTTATCGAAGCCTATTTCGAAATTTATCCCGGCATTCGCGATTATATGGAACAGGCAAAAGACTTCGCCAAAAAGCATGGCTTTGTCAGGACCCTGTTTGGCCGTCATATTCATATCAACGGCATTAATGATAAAAACGGGATGCGGCGAAGCTTCGGCGAACGTGCGGCCATCAACGCCCCTATTCAGGGCGGTGCCGCTGACATCATCAAACGCGCCATGATTGCCGTTCCCGGTGCCCTTCTTGATGCGGGGCTTAAAACCCGCATGCTGCTTCAGGTTCATGATGAATTGATTTTCGAGGCCCCCGAAGATGAAACCGAAAAGGCCGTTAAGGTGATCCGCGAGGTTATGGAAAATGCCGCACACCTGTCCGTACCGCTTATCGCAGATGCCGGTATCGGGGATAGCTGGGCGGATGCACACTGATCAGTTCAATATCCAGATCCTTAATCATGACAAAAGCCCCGGCAGTACTGCCGGGGCTTTTGCGTAAAATGCATCGATTGGCGATGGTTTATAGACCCAGAACGTCACGCATTGAATAAAGACCGGGCTTCTTGCCCTCGGCCCATTTCGCGGCATGTACCGCCCCCTTGGCGAAAACTTCGCGTGATGATGCCTTATGAGTAATTTCGATCCGCTCACCCTCGCAGGCAAAAACAACCGTATGGTCGCCCACAACGTCGCCACCACGCAGCGTTGCAAAGCCAATGGTGCCGTTTTCGCGTGCGCCGGTATGCCCGTCGCGTGAGCGCACCGAAACCGCATCCAGATCGACCCCACGGCCCTTTGCCGCCGCTTCGCCAAGGCCAAGTGCCGTGCCGGAAGGTGCATCAACCTTATGCTTGTGGTGCATTTCAACGATTTCAATATCAGCCGTATCCTTATCAAGGATCGCCGCAACCTTCTCGACCAGCGCAAAGGCAAGGTTCACACCGACACTCATATTCGGTGCGAAAATGATGGTTGCTGTTTTGGCTGCGACCTTAAGCTCT
The DNA here is from genome assembly GCF_000714555.1 of Thalassospira permensis NBRC 106175. Taxonomy (NCBI): domain Bacteria; kingdom Pseudomonadati; phylum Pseudomonadota; class Alphaproteobacteria; order Rhodospirillales; family Thalassospiraceae; genus Thalassospira; species Thalassospira permensis. The sequence continues at coordinate 44,397 of NZ_AUNC01000012.1, forward strand.
GCTTTCTGATCATTCGAAAGCCCGGTCGTGCCAATCACAAGGATTTTACCGGTTTCGGCTGCCAGCTTGGCATGGTTCATTGTTGCCGCCGGTGCGGTGAAGTCAATCACCGCATCAACAGCTTCAAACAATGCCTTGGGATCGTCACCTACCAGAACACCGCTTTCTTCCAGACCGGCAATCAGGGTGACGTCCTTGCCAACAAAAGGGCTGTCTGGCAGATCGGTACCACCGCCAACCTCGCAGCCTTTGGTTTTAGATGCTTCATTGACCAGCATCCGCCCCATACGGCCGGCACATCCGACAATTCCGATCTTCATTTCCGCGTCTCCTAGCAACAAAGCGTGCAAATCATGCCTTTGCTTTAGCACAGGCCTCTAACCGCGCAAAACAAAACCCCCGACACGTCCGCCGGGGGTTTGAATTTCAGACTGAAATGCTGTGTTTGAACCTAGTCGGTCAGGTCTTTCCAGATTTCCTTCATCTTGGAAAAGAACCCTTCGCTTTCCGGGTTACTGCCCTCTTCGCGCGAAATCTCGTCAAACTCTTTCAAAAGTTCTTTCTGCCGCTCGGTCAGTCTGACAGGGGTTTCGACACTGATTTCAACGAACATGTCACCACGCGCCTGCGACCGCAGGATGGTCATGCCCTTACCGCGCAGACGCAGTTGCTGTCCCGATTGCGTACCTTCCGGGATATTGATCCGGGTGCGCGTCCCCTCGATTGTTGGCACCTCAATGGTGCCGCCAAGGGCTGCCTTGCTCATTGGGATCGGAATCCGGCAGTACAGGTTCGCCCCGTCGCGCTGGAAGAAGCGATGGTTCTGGATATCCAGGAAGATATACAGATCACCTGCCGGTGCACCATTGGCACCAGCTTCACCTTCGCCCGCCAGACGAATACGAGTACCATCCTCAACACCGGCCGGAATCGTCACCGACAGGGTCTTTTCCTGCTCAACGCGGCCAACACCATGACAGGATTTGCAAGGATTCTTGATGATTTTGCCTTTGCCATGACAGCTCGGGCAGGTACGTTCGATCGTAAAGAAGCCCTGCTGCGCGCGGACCTTGCCGTGACCATTACAGGTCGGACAGGTTACCGGCTGCGAACCGGCCTCGGCACCGCTGCCATGGCATTCTTCACAGGCAACCGACCCCGGAATGGTGATCTCGGCCTTTTTGCCTTCAAACGCTTCTTCAAGCGAAATCGCCATATTGTAGCGAAGGTCGGCCCCGCGCGACGATCCACCACCACGGCGACCACCGCCCATGGCACCGAAAATCTCGTCGAAAACGTCGGCAAACCCGCCGCCGCCGAAACCACCGCCAAAGCCGCCACCGAAACCACCGGCACCGCCCGGCCCACCTTGCTCAAACGCAGCATGACCAAAACGGTCATAGGCAGCACGCTTTTCCTGATCTTTCAGGACTTCATAGGCTTCGTTGACTTGCTTGAATTTTACTTCGGCTTCGGTATCGCCCGGATTTTTATCCGGATGATACTTCATCGCCTGTTTACGATAGGCGCTTTTGAGCGCGGCAGCATCGGCGTCTTTGCCAACACCCAACAGCTCGTAATAATCTTCTTTCGCCATCTGTAACTCCGAAACACGGTCGGGCCGTTCCCGCAATTCTCTGCGTCCGGAACGGCCCGATTTTTATTTACAGGGCGTCGTTCAAGACGACCTCTGCGGTCGCCTTACTTGTCTTTTTTGCTGTCATCGACTTCTTCGAAGTCGGCATCAACAACACCGTCATCGGCCTGTGCGGATGCGCCAGCAGATTCACCTTCGCCACCTTCTTCGGCCTGCTGTGCCTGATACATGGCTTCGCCAAGTTTCATTGCAGCCTGCTGAAGTTCGTTGACCTTCGTGGTGATTGCTTCCGGATCTTCGCCGTCCTTGGCTTCTTTAAGCGCAGAAAGAGCGTCTTCGATCATCGATTTCGCACCGGCATCAACCTTGTCACCGTGTTCGGCAAGGTTTTTCTCGGTCGAATGAATGACGGCTTCCGCCTGGTTACGGGCTTCGACAAGCGCTTTGCGCTTTTTGTCGGATTCCGCATTGGCTTCGGCATCCTTGACCATTTTTTCGATCTCGTCATCGCCAAGACCACCAGATGCCTGAATACGGATCTGCTGTTCCTTGTTGGTCGCCTTGTCTTTGGCAGACACGTTAACGATACCGTTGGCATCAATGTCAAAGGTCACTTCGATCTGCGGAACCCCACGCGGTGCCGGCGGGATACCGACCAGATCAAACTGGCCAAGCATCTTGTTGTCGGCAGCCATTTCACGTTCGCCCTGGAAGACGCGGATGGTCACGGCCGTCTGGTTGTCTTCAGCGGTCGAGAAGGTCTGCGACTTACGGGTCGGGATCGTGGTGTTACGGTCAATCAGACGGGTGAACACGCCGCCAAGGGTTTCAATACCCAGCGACAGCGGGGTCACGTCAAGCAGAAGAACGTCTTTGACGTCGCCCTGCAGAACGCCACCCTGAATTGCCGCACCAAGTGCAACAACTTCGTCCGGGTTTACACCTTTGTGCGGCTCACGACCGAAGAACTCTTTAACGCGTTCCTGAACCTTCGGCATACGGGTCATGCCGCCAACCAGAATAACATCGTCGATTTCGCCTGCAGTAATGCCAGCATCTTTAAGCGCGGCCTTACACGGGGTCATGGTGCGTTCGATCAGATCACCCACCAGACCTTCAAGCTTCGCACGCGACAGCTTGATGTTGAGGTGTTTCGGACCAGATGCATCAGCCGTGATGAACGGCAGGTTGACGTCGGTCTGCATCGACGAGGAAAGCTCGATCTTGGCTTTCTCTGCGGCTTCTTTCAGACGCTGCAGGGCCAGACGATCTTTGCGCAGGTCGATCTGCTGTTCTTTTTTGAACTCGTCAGCAAGATAGTCAATGATCTGTTTGTCGAAGTCTTCACCACCAAGGAAAGTATCGCCGTTGGTTGACTTAACTTCAAAGACACCGTCGCCGATTTCCAGAACCGAGACGTCAAAGGTACCGCCACCAAGGTCATAAACGACCACGGTGCCACCATCTTTCTTGTCCAGACCATATGCCAGTGCTGCTGCAGTCGGCTCGTTGATGATACGCTTTACTTCGAGACCGGCAATTTTACCGGCGTCCTTGGTTGCCTGACGCTGGCTGTCGTTGAAATATGCCGGAACGGTAATAACGGCTTCGGTTACCGGTTCACCCAGATGGGCTTCTGCGGTTTCCTTCATTTTCTGAAGCACCATGGCTGCGATCTGGCTCGGTGCCATTTTCTCGCCATTGACTTCAACCCATGCATCACCATTGTCACCCGCGACAATTTTGTACGGGACAAGGTCTTTGTCTTTTTCGACTTCCGGGTCACCATAACGACGACCGATCAGACGTTTAATCGCAAACAGGGTGTTTTCCGGGTTGGTCACTGCCTGGCGTTTCGCAGGCTGACCGACAAGGCGCTCACCGTCATTGGTGAATGCGACCATCGACGGAGTGGTACGGGCACCTTCGCTGTTCTCGATCACGCGGCCTTCTTTGCCGTCCATGACTGCGACGCAGGAGTTGGTGGTGCCAAGGTCGATACCGATAATCTTGCCCATAGTAAGTTCCTCTTTTAGCGGCCGGTCCGTCCCGCAGCCTTCACGATCTAAGCGCTGCGCAGGACCTCCTGGGACCAATGGTTTTAATAGTCTCAAAATTCGTGGGGTAATTACCCCGCGCACCTATATATGAAAGTCATCAAAAACTCGCAAGCGGTGAAAACGGGGAATCTCGGGTGAATTTTACTCTGAAACGTGTATTTCGGTGTCCTGAACCGGTTCCAACACCGTTTTCCCGAACGAAATTACATCTTTTCCAGCTGTTTGCGCGGACAAGGTTAATGAAATTCGCTGGAAGCATATCGGGGTTGCCGACACAGCAAAACCACTCAAAGAATCTCGAGAACCCGCTTCAAACCTCGACTTTCACTAATCACACGGCCCGAGGATCGGGACTGCATCGAGCCTGACGCAGCAGGCGATCAAGCTTGCCGGCAAGATCAGTCTTTTCTTCCGCACCCAGAAATCCCGCAATCTCGAAACGCTTTCCATGCGATCGCAAATAAAGTTCGCATTGGTCATCATCACCCCGTTCAAGCACCACCTGAAGCCAATAGGGTTGAAAATCAAATTCCTGTCGCGTCCCGCGCGCCGAAATTCTGGTGACCCGCAAATTGCCGTGACGCAATTCAATCCGCTCCTCCGCCCGTGCTGCACGGAAACTGAAATAAAAGGCAAGCGACAATAGTATCACGTCAACACCAAGAAAACCGATCACCGGCCACGCCCCGACCAACCAGAAAATAAGACCGATAGTCGATGTGACACACGCCATCGCAATAACGATATTGCGTGCCGCCCGCCTGCCAAGCGAACGCGGCGGATGCAGATTAACCCGAAATATCGGCTTTTCTGTTCTTGGTACGGCTGGCATGGCTATCAACCGGTTTGCGGCATTTCCAATGTTTCAATTCTGGAACGCTTCCAGATCTGTCGCAATCAAAATTCGACCTTTGCAAAGCAGCCGTTTATATATGCTGATAGCAGGAGATCAGATCAGGAATGCGGAAAGTCAACCGTCCCTTATCCCGGAAATGACCGCAAAAATGCGGCATCAACACAGAGACGAAAATCCATGTCCCGCCCGATGAGCAAAACCGCCATAGAAGAATTTTTTCAGCGTCTTTCGGATGCCGACCCGGAACCTAAGGGGGAGCTGGATTACACCAATCCCTATACGCTTCTGGTCGCTGTTGCACTATCAGCGCAGGCAACAGATGTTGGTGTCAACAAGGCCACCAAAAAGCTGTTCCAGATCGTCGAAACCCCGCAGGACATGCTTGACCTTGGCGAAGAAGCCCTGATCGAACACATCAAAACCATTGGGCTCTATCGCGGCAAGGCCAAGAATGTCATGGCTGCTGCACGCATTCTTGTTGAAAAACATGGCGGGATCGTCCCCAACGATCAGGATGCGCTTGAAGAATTGCCCGGCGTTGGTCGCAAAACAGCCAACGTTGTCCGCAACATTGCTTGGGGCGAACACACGATGGCTGTTGATACCCATATTTTCCGGCTCGGTAACCGGACGGGGATGGCAAACGGCAAAAACGTGCTCGCTGTTGAAAAGGGTCTTTTGAAAAAGGTCCCGTCACGCTTCATGAACCATGCCCATCACTGGCTGATCCTGCATGGTCGTTATATTTGCAAGGCACGCAAACCACGCTGTGGTGACTGCATCGTCAATGACCTGTGCAATTACAAAGACAAAACACCCGCCGAAGCATAATCGGCGGGTGTTTGAGAGCGTAACAGCAGTCTCCAAATCCGAACAGATCAGAAAACCTGATCGAATGCAGCAGGTGCCGGTGCGACAACCTTTGCGCCATCAGGCTGGATTTGCATAACTGCATAGCCACGTTCCGAACGTCCCTGAGCCGTCAGACGGAAAATACCGTCCACCCCGACAAACCCGTTCGGGTTCGTAACAGCTTCGTTGGTCATCTGACCGGAATCGCGCGACAGCACAGCGGCAAGGGCCGCACTGTCATAGGCAAGGCTCGAAATACGCGGGGGTTGTTCACCAAAGGTCCGCTGGAAGCGATCCGAGAACAGTTTCCAGTTTTCGGGATCCGGTGCAGCAAAAATGCCGCCCTTAAGTGCCGGCTCGGAAAACAGGCCCGGATCATTCCAGCCGAATGTCCCGATAAACTGAACCTGCGCACCATCGACATCAAAATAGGCCAACAGTGCAGAAACCTGACGGAGCTCGCCACCGGTTGCCGGCAGGATCAACGCGTCAAAATCAAGTTCACCAAGTGTATCGACACCTTCCAAACGCTTCAAAGCACGTTGGGATGCTGCCGAACCATCGGCCTGCAACTCGCGTTTACGTGCCCGCAAGTTTGCCCGTCTGGCATCATAATTGGCAAAATCACGAATTGTCTGTTCCAGATTTTCCGACCCCGGTGCATAGAACGCGACCCGGCCAAGGCTGCCACCGACACGTGAAACAACACCCTGCAATGCGCCTGCGATCTGGCGCCCATAGTCGTTTTGCGGCAGCAGGGCTGCAAATCGGTATTTACCCTGTGTTGTTGCATAGCCAGCAGCACGCGCAATCTGGTCTTCGGGGACAAAGCCGTTAACCCAGACACCGCTTTCGGCAACCCGCTGATTGTTCGAAAATGCGATTACCGGAACACCGGCGGCCTTGGCGATTTCACTGGCACCGCTAACCGATTCGGCAAAAAGCGGGCCAAGAATCATCTTTGCCCCGGCATTGATCGCCTGATGGGCTGCGGCCTGCCCACCCTGATAAGTTCCTGCCGTGTCAATCGGCATCAGGACGAAATCGTCACCGGCAACATCAAACATTGCAAGTTCGGCCGCATGGCGCATCGCCCGGCCAAGCTCCTCGTTTGGCCCGGAAAGCGGCAGCAGAAGTGCAACGCGCTTTTCATTTAATGCCGCTTCATCGTTATAAAGCGTCAGAATCTCCTGACCCTCTCCCTCCGGCAGGGCGGCATCGCCCGGCCAAGGGTTGGCATCCGTAATAAGCCCCTGATCGGGGGCTCTGGTCGGATCGTTTGCAGGGTTATTTGCCGTTTCCACAGGCGCCCCATCCCGTTGCATGCCCAACAGGTCCGTGATACTCGTGGTCGCGTTACATGCCGCAAGCCCCAGCGAAAGGACCACCACAGATGCCGTCCGGCGCGCGACCCGGCACCATGCCGAATTCCCGTCCTGATTCTGCAACGGATGACGTTTCGGAAAACCCACTCTCACCTCCCGATAGCTCGTTTCGCACGCAGGGTAATGCGCGCGACGGATCAAGTAAACCAGATGAACGACACTTGCCACTTTCATCAGGTCTTTATCTTGTCGCTACTCCAATCGGTAATTTGGGCGATATTACGTTTCGTGCGCTCGATATCCTCAAACGTGCCGATATTATCCTGTGTGAAGACACCAGAACATCGGGCAAGTTGTTGTCGCGATATGGCGTAAAAACCAAACGGATCGCCTATCACGAACATAACGCCGCCAAAATGCGCCCCGAAATCATGGAACGCCTTGGCAAGGGACAGGGGCTTGCGCTGATTTCGGATGCCGGAACGCCCCTGATCAACGATCCCGGCTACAAACTGGTCCGTGATTGCAAGGCAGAAGGCTTCAATGTCACTGCTGCCCCCGGCGCCTCGTCACCGATTGTGGCTCTTATTTTATCGGGACTTCCCAGTGACCACTTCTTTTATGCTGGCTTCCTACCCCCCAAGACATCGGCACGCAAAAAGGAACTGGCACGATTTTCAAGCATCCCCGGAAGCCTGATCTTTCTTGAGAGTCCCAAACGACTGGCAAGCAGTCTTGCCGATATGGCTGAAATGCTGGGCGAAACGCGCGAAGCAGCCGTCACCCGCGAACTGACAAAAATGTTTGAGGAAGTTCGAACCGGAAGACTTGGCAATCTGGCGGCTCATTACGCCACCGAAGGCGCACCCAAGGGCGAAATCATTGTTGTTGTCGGGCCGCAGAATGAACAGGACGCCGAACCCGACGCCGATGACATTGATGCGCGCCTGATCGGACTTCTGAAAACCCTGCGTACCAAAGAAGCAGCCGATCAGTTGGCCAAGGAAACCGGCCTTAAAAAGCGTGATCTTTATAATCGGGCGCTTGAACTTTCCAAACCATCCGGGGGATAGCCATGAAATCCGCCCGGACAACACGCGACACAGTCCGATCTGATCGTCGCAAGGCCGAGCAGGCCGGTAGACGTGCTGAATGGTTATGCGCAATGTGGCTTCGGCTATTCGGTTATCGTATTATCCAAACCCGGTATCGCTGCCCGGTCGGCGAAATCGATATCATCGTCAAAAAAGGCGATCTGATCGCCGCAATCGAAGTCAAAAATCGCGCTAACCTCGACGATGCGCTGCATGCTTTGCGCCCCAAACAGCAACAACGCATTGCCCGCGCTCTTTCAAACTTCGCCTCAAACATAGGGCATCATGGCGATTTGCGTTTTGACATCATAGCCGTACGGAACGGCTGGCGTATCAGGCATTTGAAAAACGCCTGGACGCTGTGATCAGATAATCATGGATGCATCTTTGCGCCCTTGATGATTTTGTCAGTCACCCGTTTTTCCGCGCGCAAAGCAATTCCGACCGCTTTGGCATCCTCTGGCGAAAATTGCCCGAAAGCATCGCGATTGGCTTCGTCATGACCGGTTGAAAACATTTCCTCGACATAAAGCGATGTGGTTACCCCTCGCTCAAGGGCACGGCGGTGAATCTTTGCCATTGTCGCGGCATCGGCCGACAGAACGATCGCCGGTTGGCGGGACAAGGGGTTATAGATATTATTGTCACGGTCTTTATAGGGTTCCCCGATGATTTCGGGAAACTGGGCGACAATACCGCTCATTAAAAATGCCGTCACATTCAGCGATTGCCAATTTTCGAGATCATTGCGAAGAACAATGGCGACTTTGGTATCAAACATTTGCACATCCGTTGATTTTCAGGTTCGGGAGGTTGTCGGAAAAACCGTAATGCTGGATTCTGTAAACCAAACCCCATCTGACGGTCTTGAACGTTTGTGCAAACCGCGCGAGCACTTCATTTCTGCGGCCCCGCTGCCGGGGATCGAGCGAATGGAAGCCCTTTTCTTTGGTAATATGTTTGCCCCCCATCGCCACGATACCTATGCGCTGGGCATCACCATGCAGGGCGTTCAGACCTTCAACTATCGCGGCTCTTCCTGTGCCAGTCAGCCCGGTAATGTGATTATCCTTCACCCCGACGAGGTCCATGACGGAGGTGCAGGAACCGAGGACGGTTTGCGCTATCGCATGCTTTATCTCGAACCATCACTGCTACGGCAGGGCCTTGGCACGGATACGGCTTCCCTGCCCTTTGTTTCTGATCCCGTCATTGCCGACTCGCAGCTGGCAGCAACCCTTGCCTCAATGCTCGCCCATCTTGATGAAGATGTTGATCCCCTTCTGGTAGATCAATTTATCTCTGACATCGCCACCGGCCTTGCGCAGCACGCCAAAAACTCAATGAAACCGATTGGCTTTCTGGCGTTGGAACACATGGAACGGGCCAGACAATATCTTGAAGACAACTTTGATCGCCCGGTACAGTCCGCCGAGCTTGAAGAGGTCACGGGGCTTGATAGATATCGTCTTATCCGTCAATTCCGTGCCTGTTTTGGGACAACACCATATCGTTATCTGATGATGCGTCGCCTGCAAAAAGCCCGCATCCTTATCAGCCTTCGCCAGCCGCTGGTCGATATTGCGGGTGATACCGGATTTGCGGATCAAAGCCATCTTAATCGGCATTTCAAACGTGCATTTGGTATCACACCCGGCCGTTGGGCCGAACTCACATGCGAAAAAAGTCATTAATCGGCCAAACCGCGCTTCGAGTTTAAAACTCCTTAACCGGCTGCGCTCATATTGGCAGTTGAGACGACGGGGGAACGCGGGGCGAGAAACCGATAGATGACATTGCTGTCACGCACATTGCGACGGTCAAAGGGCCGTATTGTTAAAGTCAGGAATTATATTGCGCAGGCAGGACCCGTTCTGGTGATCCTTGCTTTTATGCCACTTGCGGGGTGCACGTCTCTTGCAGTGGGTGCAGGTGCAACTGCCGGTGTGGCCGCCCTACAGGAACGCGGATTTGGCGGCGCGGTCAGCGATACCGCAATCACGGCCGAGATCTGGCAGAAGTTCCTGACCGAAGATGAAAACCTGTTTCGCCGGATCGAAATCGAAGTAGTTGAGGGGGAAGTTCTGCTTGCCGGAACGGTTGAAAATACCGACAGCGAACTTAAAGCGGTCGAACTGGCCTGGCAGGTCAATGGCGTAAACCGTGTCATCAACGAAATCAATGTCGGTCAAGGCAGCAGTTTAATGGACAGCGCCAGTGATCTTTTGATCACGACCCGCATCAAAACCGCACTGATGTTTGACACAGACGTCTATGCGATTAACTACAGTGTCGAAACCATCAATGGTACCGTCCATATCATGGGCATCGCGCAAAGCGAACATGAGCGCAACCTTGTCATCGCTCATGCACGCGCTACCAGTTATGTCAGACGCGTCGTCAGTCATGTAAGACTTAAGGACGACCCACAACGCCAGAGGACCTGAGCATTATTATTGATCGGGAAAAGGACATCACAGCAAAAGATCGCCAATGGCTTACCGATTACGGTAACGGCCAATATCCCGATGCAACTGCGGCCGAGGCCGCTTTGCATTTTGCACGGTTAAACGACCCCAGCCGTGATATTGCACCTTATATCGATTTGCTTGAAGCCATTTCTGGTGATGTCCGCAACCGGATTGGCTCCCTATCTGCGCAATCAAGAGATGAAGATGGCCGCGCCGTCATCGACCTAATCGTGCGGGCCATGCAGGATGTTATCCCCGGTCACTATCAGTTTCAGGGCGATGCGGAAAATTATGACGATATCGCCAATGCAGATTTGATGTCGGTCATTGATCGAAAGCGCGGTCTTCCTGTGGCGCTCGCATTGCTTTATGTACATGTCGCAAAACGTTGCCAGATAGAGATCACGGGCATCGATTTTCCTGGTCACTTTCTGCTGCGTCTGCAATCCGGGGGGGCGCGAAGAATGATCGATCCCTTCCATGGCGGCATCACATTGGGTTCTGCCGAGTTACGCGAATTGTTGAAGGCGTTTCAGGGGCTAGATGCAGAACTGCAACCCGCTCATTATCGTGAAGCATCTGATATTGCGATATTGTTACGACTTCAAAACAATATAAAGGTTAGGGCCCTTCGGCAGGGTGAGCTGGCCCTCGCCGCGCGTGTGATTGACAACAGTTTGCTGATTGCACCTGACCATGACGGGCTTTGGCATCAGCTCGGCGCGCTTTACGCCCGCCTGCACGAAGATGCAAAAGCACTCCATGCCTTCACCCGGTTCGTTAAACTGTGTAAGGACCCGATGCATCGGGCCCGCATAAGTGCTGTTGTCGAAGAACTGCGTGATCGCCTCGGTCATCAATCTTCTGACCGCAAGAATGACACGCGCGACGTGCCAAATTCAGACGCGCCAGTGCAGCTATATCCGATCCGGTCGCAAAACACGGATCACAAAAATCCCTCGGACAATCCTGATTCCGGTCAACCCTGAACTCCTCAGTAGTGTCAAGGCACGGGGAAGCCACTTCAGACTTAACCACCACTTTTCCCAGCATAAGATTGATAGCATGTTCCTATATTGTAGTTTTTAGGGATTTTATGTATATCTAGATAAAGACATACCAGTCTGTTTGAACTTTAACACGCCTCCTATCTTCGCTAACTTCATAATTAAGATAAATGAAACGATCTTATAGTGATATTTGTGAGTGACAACAGAGCGCTAAAGACATCACATCGGCAAACAATAGGTAAAGAGCCCTCATCATGCCTTGGAGGAGTCAAAAAGCGCGGTTTTCTGCGCATCGTGGAATCGGCGACCAGAGGTGCGACGAATCAATTTCCGACAATGGCAAAAAATTTCGGTCAACAAAGATTGAATTGATTTCGGAAAGCCGCGTGAAAAACTACGGATGCAGTTTTTTACGTCCTTAACGCAGGGTTAAAAGACCGGACGCGAAACGGTCGCGATGCTTGCACCGCGATTTTCATTCTCTATACTCCCGCTCCAGATCATCCGACCCATAAAGGCGATGGCAGCCAAGCACTATGACTTGCCGAACCTTGACTGTCGGGAAATACCGAAAAAAGCTTAGGAAATTCAAGTCAATGAGTGACACCAAATTCGACGTCGTCGGAATCGGCAATGCCATTGTCGACGTTCTTTCTCACTGCAAGGAAGAAGACCTTGGCCGTTTGAACCTTGTAAAGAACGCCATGACTCTGATCGACGCCGAAACCGCCGACAGTCTCTACGCCCAAATGGGCCCTGGCCTTGAAATGTCCGGTGGATCCGCTGGCAATACCATGGCGGGGATTGCGGCCCTTGGCGGCAAAGGTGCTTATATTGGCAAGGTGCGTAACGATCAGCTGGGTGAGGTTTTCCGCCACGATATCCGTGCCATCGGCGTTTCCTTTAATTCGACCCCGGCAACAAGCGGCTCCCCAACGGCGCGCTGCCTGATTTTCGTGACACCGGATGGTCATCGTACCATGAATACCTTCCTTGGTGCCTGCACGGAGCTTGGCCCGGATGATATCGATGCCGAACTGATCGCATCGGCCAAGGTCACCTACATGGAAGGATATCTTTGGGATCGGCCCGAAGCGAAGGAAGCTTTCATCAAAGCAGCACAGGTCGCGCACGATGCCGGACGACAGGTTTCGATCAGCCTGTCTGATTCCTTCTGTGTCGACCGTCATCGTGAATCGTTCCGCGATCTGGTCCATAATCATATCGACGTACTGTTTGCCAACGAAGACGAGATCAAATCGCTTTACGAGGTCGACACCTTCGAAGAAGCCCTGGCGGAAGTCCGTAAACACTGCAAAGTCGCAGCCCTGACCCGCAGTGAAAAAGGTTCGGTCATTGTATCGGATGACGAAGTCATACAGGTTGATGCCGAACCGGTTGCCCGCGTGATTGACACCACCGGCGCAGGTGATCTTTTCGCATCGGGCTTCCTTTATGGCTACACACGTGGCGATAGTCTTGCGACATGTGGTCGCCTTGGCTCGATTTGTGCTGCCGAAGTGATTTCGCATATGGGCGCACGCCCCGATGCAGACCTTAAGGAACTGGTTGCGAAGACTCTTTGACCCTTCGCCATGGTTTCACGATAAAATTCACGGGACGGCAACATTTGGTTGCCGTCCCGTTTCTTTTGTAGCAATTGCCGGTATTCTGCCGTTTTGCAATGCACACAAAGATTGACTTTCTCCAGTTAATAGCGCAAGAACCCGGCATTGCATAAAAATCAACCCCGCATGGCATGCACAAGGCTGGTCATTCGCCTCGACATTGGCTATGACAGGGCGGCTTCCGAGCCAAACTGCAATTTGTCTTTTGGGCCAGTAAACATTCAGCATGTGCAGTGCTGCGCTAATGCGCGGGTTTGAACTTGCCGACCGGGCAACACCGGTCCTGCGGCAGCTGAATATCTACTGGCCTTGAAACTTTTACTGACCGATGCGCAAGGGATGTATCCCGGCGCGCGGCATTTTTATTCTGGAGTCCGCGCCAATGAACTTGCGCAATATCGCCATTATCGCACACGTCGACCATGGCAAAACCACCCTCGTCGATGCGATGTTCCGTCAATCCGGTGTTTATCGTGACAACCAGCGTGTTGATGAACGCGCCATGGACAGTAACGATCTGGAACGCGAACGCGGCATCACCATCATGGCAAAGCCGACCGCAATTCAGTGGGGCGATACGCGTATCAATATCGTCGATACCCCGGGCCACGCCGATTTCGGTGGTGAAGTCGAACGTATCCTGTCGATGGTTGACGGTGTTGTTCTGCTGGTTGACTCGGCCGAAGGCCCGATGCCGCAGACCAAATTCGTTCTGGGTAAAGCCCTGAAACTCGGCCTGAAGCCGATCGTGATCATCAACAAGATCGACCGCCCGGACCAACGCGCAGAAGAAGTTCTCGACGAGATATTTGATCTGTTCGTATCGCTCGAAGCCAATGACGAACAGCTTGATTTCCCAGTTCTGTATGCCTCCGGTCGTGATGGCTGGGCTGCCGAGGCACCGGAAGGCCCGAAAGAAAACCTGACGCCGCTGATGAACCTGGTTCTGAACTATGTTCCGGCACCGAAGGCAGAAGTTGACGCGCCGTTCGCAATGATTGCGACCATGCTGCATGCTGACAACTTCCTTGGCCGTATCCTGACTGGCCGTGTCGCACAGGGCCGCGCAAAACTTAACATGCCGGTCAAGGTTCTTCGTGGTGATGGCACTGTCGAAACCGGTCGTCTTTCAAAATTGATGGGTTTCCGTGGCCTTGATCGTGTCCCGCAGGAAGAAGCTGTTGCTGGCGACATCATCGCGATTGCCGGTCTGACCGACGCAACCGTTGCCGACACCATCTGCGCACCAGAAGTCACCAGTGCAATTTCAAGCCAGCCGATTGATCCGCCGACCCTTGCCATGACTTTCTCGGTCAACAACTCTCCGCTTGCTGGGCAGGAAGGCGACAAGGTTACATCGCGCATGATCCGTGCCCGTCTGGAACGCGAAGTCGAAGGCAACATTGCCATTCAGCTGTCGGAAACCGCGGATAAGGACGCCTTTGAAGTTGCAGGTCGTGGTGAACTTCAGCTTGGCGTTCTGATCGAAACCATGCGTCGCGAAGGTTACGAACTGTCGATATCGCGTCCGCGCGTTCTGATCAAGGAAATCGACGGCGTCCTGTCCGAGCCGTTCGAAGAAGTCCAGGTCGACGTGGACGAAGAATTTGCCGGTGCCGTCGTTGAAAAGATGAGCCTGCGCAAGGCCGAAATGACCGACATGCGCTCAAGCGGTGGCGGCAAGACCCGTATCATGTTCCTGGCACCGTCGCGTGGCCTGATCGGTTATCATGGCGAATTCCTGACCGATACCCGCGGTACCGGCGTGATGAACCGTGTGTTCCATTCCTATGGTCCGGTCAAAGGTTCGATTGCAGGTCGTCGTAATGGTGTTCTGATTTCGAACGATCAGGGCGATGCGGTTGCCTATGCCCTTTGGGGTCTGGAAGATCGCGGTTCGATGTTCATCAATCCGGGCGAACGTGTCTATGAAGGCATGATCATCGGCGAACACAACCGCAACAACGACCTTGAAGTTAACATTCTCAAGGGTAAAAAACTGACCAACGTCCGCGCATCGGGCAAGGATGATGCCATCACCCTGACCCCGCCGCGTCGTATGTCGCTTGAAGAAGCGCTGGCTTATATCCAGAACGACGAACTGGTCGAAGTTACCCCGCAAAGCATCCGTATTCGCAAGCTGCACCTCGACCCGAACGTGCGCAAACGCGAAAGCCGCAAATCGGAATCCGAAACCGTTTAAACCGGTTTGGGTCGTGATTTAGAAGGGTCGCCTGCTTGGGCGGCCCTTATACATTGAGAGGCACGAACATTTGCTATGATGTTCGTGCCTTTTTCATCAGGGGTCTCGTCCCGAAGTCGACATTGTCTGCGCCTATAGCTGACAACGTCGACTTCGGGACGAGACATACAATCGCCTACACCGTTTCGGCATTCCTTAACGTGTTTCCCCTAATTTCGCACAAGGCCGCATTCAGACGGGGAATATCCATGCACGACACAGCCTTGCGCAGTTGGGGTGATTCATTTCGGGCGTTCATTCATCCACGCGTGATTACCATGCTGTTCATGGGACTGTCGGCCGGGATTCCCATCCTGCTGATTTTCTCAACCCTGTCGATCTGGCTACGCGAAGCCGGCGTGGAACGTTCTACCGTCACCTATTTCAGCTGGGCCGCCCTTGGTTATTCTTTCAAATTTGTCTGGGCCCCCCTTATTGACCGGCTGCCGTTCCCGATTTTGCATGGGGTTCTTGGACGTCGGCGAAGCTGGCTGATTATCGCCCAATGTGCCATTATCGGCGCCATCCTTTGGATGGGCTTTACCGATCCGGCCGAAAACCTGACTACTATGGCCTTTGCTGCTGTTGCGCTTGGCTTTGCATCGGCAACACAGGACATCGTGATTGACGCCTATCGCATCGAGGCAGCAGATACCGACCTGCAAGCCATGATGAGCTCGGCCTATATCGGTGGGTATCGTATCGGAATGATTGTCGCCGGTGCCGGAGCATTGACCATTGCCGGACTATTTGAGGCCGAAGGCAGTTATGAGCCGATTGCTTGGACAATTGCCTATGGCTGCATGGCTCTGGCCATGGGGATCGGCGTTATCACCACGCTGATCATTCGCGAACCCACCGTAAATCGGACTGACAGCAAGTATTTTCATAAAACATCCGATTACGGTCGTTTCCTTCTGATGTTTGCGCTGACTGTGATCGCCTTCATCATTGCCAACATCTATGCCAGCGACCTGACCGAGCCGTTAAAAACGGCTTTAATCGAAAACGGAATGATCGACGAACTGGCTGGTTTCATCGCCGGGTTTCTCAAACTAGCCATCTCTGTCGCAGCCGCAATCCTTGTCGCATGGCTGACCACCCGTATCGGCGTAACCCCAACCGGCATGGTTCAGGAAACCTATGTCGCACCGGTTAAGGATTTCATCGACCGCTATGGCAAGGCTGCGATAGTTGTGCTGGCACTCATTGGCGTCTATCGGATTGCCGATATCGTCATGGGGGTCATGGCCAATGTTTTCTATACCGATCTGGGCTTTTCCAAGGAAGAAATAGCAGCTGTTTCCAAAACATTTGGCCTGTTCATGACCATCGCAGGCAGCTTCCTTGGCGGTCTTCTTTCGGTTCGCTACGGGGTCGTGCGTATCCTGTTTCTTGGCGCACTTCTCTCGGCAATTACCAACATCCTGTTTGCAATTATGGCTCATCTGGGCCCGAACACGATCATGTTTGCCGGTGTGATTATGGCCGACAACCTGTCAGGTGGTCTTGCAACAGCCGCCTTCATCGCCTACCTGTCGGGCCTGACCAATATTTCCTTTACCGCCATGCAATATGCGATCTTTAGCTCGATCATGACCCTTTTCCCTAAAATCCTTGCCGGATTTTCGGGCAGTGTCGTCGATGCGCTTGGTTACAGCTGGTTCTTTATTGGCACAGCCCTGATTGGCATACCCGTGCTGTATCTCGTCGTCCTGGCCGGTAGGCTGATGACACAGAATACCGCAGAAAAAGCCGCGCACGCAGCAGCGATAACCGAAGACGGCTAACCAACAGTTATTCATCAAGGCAAAATAAAACCGGGCACCACATAATGGCACCCGGTTTCAGATTTTCTGATTTCACGACGTTCAGGCGGCCTGTTCAGCCTCATCCTGTGTCAGCAGTGCATAGATTGCATCCGCAGAACCCGCACCGCGCAACTTGTCGCACATGCCCTGATTACGCAGAAGGCGGGAAATACGCGCCAGTGCTTTCAGGTGATCTGCACCAGCTTCTTCCGGGGCAATCAGCATGCAAAACAAATCGACAGGATGTTCGTCAACGGCATCGAACTCAATCGGGTTCTGAGCACGCGCAAAGATCATGTGCAACCGGTCAAGATCCGCCAGCTTGCCGTGCGGAATCGCGACACCACCACCTACGCCGGTGCTGCCAAGTTTTTCACGGTCAAGCAAAACGGAAAAAATCTCGCCCGCTTCACGCCCGGTGACGTCAGCTGCCTTTTCGGCAAGTTCCTCAAGGACAGCCTTTTTCGCACCGGACCGCAGGGCCGGTATTACCCCCGAAGGGGAAAGAATCGATGATATGTCCATTTTTCGCGTTGCGTTGTTTGGCTCGGAAGAATCTGTGTCCGTCACGCTGCACCAGCCTCCTTATCGGATGGGTCAAGCCACCCGATATTGCCGTCAGCACGACGATATACAACATTCAATCCGCCATGTTTGCCATTCCGGAACATAAGTGCCGGAATGTCCCCCAAGTCGAGCCGCATAACAGCTTCTCCAACAGAGAGCGTATCAATGCGATCCGGTGTTTCAGCGACGATCACAGGCTCGAAGCCATTGACATGTTCGTCATCAGAATGATCGTCGTCTTCCTGTGCGATCACATAATGTGTCGCATCAATTCTTGCCTGCTCATACTGATCACGGTTGGTATGATGGTCACGCAGACGCCGCTTGTAGCGTCGCAACTGTTTAGCGACACGATCACAGGCGGAATCGAAGGCAGGATACACTTCATTCGCCGATGCCTTCGCCTGAACCAACATGCCCTTGCCGACATGGACCGATATCTGCGTGATGTAGAGATGTGCCTCTTTGGTGATGGTCACCGTGGCTTCGATCGCGTGATCGAAATATTTCTCTACCGCAGGATCCAACGTCTCGACGACGTGTTGACGGAGTGCGTTACCAACGTCGAGTTGTTTACCAATAACCGTAATTTGCATGGATCGCCTATCCCCAGTTGAGTGACTTCCCAGTACATATGGACATTCAGTGCCCCTCAATCAGGAGGCCGCACCATATTCCCTCGTTAATGCCAAGTCAACATTTGGGTATTATTGCTTAATATACAATACCTTAAGGTATATTTTGCAGTATTTGACTGGCTAGGAAACCCGCGACTTTTTTTCGCGCCGTCGCTGGACCGACGAGGGAATTCTCATCGCTTCGCGGTATTTTGCCACTGTTCGGCGGGCGATGTCGATCCCTTCCTTTTGAAGCAGCTCGACAAGTTTGTCATCAGACAAAATCTTTTTCGGATCTTCCCCGTCTATCAATGACTTGATGCGATGACGCACAGATTCAGAAGAATGCGCATCTCCACCGTCCGCAGATGAAATTGCCGTGGTGAAAAAGTACTTCAACTCGTAAACGCCACGCGGGGTCGCCATAAACTTGCCATTGGTCACCCGTGAAACCGTGCTTTCATGCATGCCGATTGCTTCGGCAATATCGCGCAGGATCAACGGGCGCAAATGCGATACGCCGTAATTGAAGAATCCATCCTGCTGACGCACGATCTCGCTTGCGACTTTCATGATCGTGGTAGCACGTTGGTGCAGTGCCTTTACCAGCCAATTGGCGTTTTGAAGCTTCTCGCTAAGAAAACTTCGTTCCTCGCGATTACGCAGCCCCTGTCCTATCGTTACGGCGTAATCCTCGTTCACCAATACGCGCGGCAATGCATCGCTGTTCAGTTCAAGATGCCAGTTGCCGCTTCCGGCTGCGCGCATCAAAACATCGGGAATGACCGGCGTTGCCGGTTCCCCATCGGCGGTTCGCCCCGGACGCGGATCAAGGGTGCGAATTTCGGAAATCATGTCCGAAAGATCATCGTTATCCACGCCGCATATCCGGCGCAAGCGATCAAATTCACGACGCGCAAGCAAATCCAGATTGGCCAGCAACGCTGCCATCGCCGGATCAAACCGATTAAGCTCACGCAATTGCAGTTCGAGGCATTGGGCAAGGTCGCGGGCGAAGATGCCCACTGGCTCAAATCCCTGCATAACGGCAAGAACGCGCAATACATCGCTCATTTCGCATTCAAGTGCCTCGGCAACCTCTTCAAGCGGCCCGGCGACATAGCCATTTTCATCAAGCATATCGATCAGGTAGCTGCCAATCATGCGTGAAATGGCATCCGCAAACGCGATGTTAAGCTGATCATCAAGTGACTGACGAAGTGTCGCCTTGTCGGCAAGCGTCTGTTCCAGGCCCGGCAGATCTTCGCCGCTGCCTCCACCACCCGTTCCACCGCTATAGGGCGAAGAATAATCATGGTTTCCGGCAACCGGGGCACCATCGGGAGTGATTTCACCTTCGCCGTTGTAAAGGGCATCTGGCGCACAATCGAGCGGACCGGAATCGCCGGTGCTCATGGTTTCACTTGACGTCAGGCGGTCGGTGCCAAAACGATCTTCTCGATCCGAAAAATCATCACTGGTACGGGAATCGATACCCTGATCGCCATTCCCGACGGCCCCGTCACCTGTTTCGGCAAAGGTTTGCCCCGGATCTGCGCGTTCCAGCAGCGGATTTTCCAGCAATTCACTATCAATGAAATTGGAAAGTTCGATGTTGTTAAATTGCAGCAGTTTGATCGCCTGCTGCAACTGAGGCGTCATGACGAGAGACTGAGACTGACGAAGATCAAGCCGCGCCTTCAGGGCCATTATGAACTACCCCTCGTCAATCCGAACCCCCTAGAAACAAGGTGTGTGATCAAAGGCTGAAACGATCACCCAGATAAACCCTTCTGACATCGTCATTTCTGACGATTTCGTCAGGACCACCTTCCATCAAAACCCGACCGTCATGCAAGATATATGCCCGGTCAATGATGTCCAGAGTCTCGCGCACATTGTGGTCGGTAATCAAGACCCCAATGCCACGATCTTTCAGATGACGTACAAGATCGCGAATATCACCGACCGCAATCGGGTCAATCCCAGCCAGCGGCTCGTCCAGCAGAACGAAGTTCGGATGGGCCGCAAGGGCACGTGCAATCTCGCAACGGCGGCGTTCCCCACCCGACAGGGCAAGGGCAGGAGTGCGGCGCAAATGCTCGATGGCAAATTCAGCCAGAAGATCTTCCAGGTTCTGTTCACGCTTGATCCGGTCATCTTCCACGACCTCCAGAACCGCCATGATGTTCTGTTCGACCGTCATCCCGCGGAAAATCGATGCTTCCTGCGGCAAATAACCGATTCCCATGCGTGCACGCTGATACATCGGCATCATGGTGATATCGCGCCCATCAAGCGAAATATTCCCCCGATCCGGAGAAATCAGACCCGTGATGATATAAAAACTGGTTGTCTTTCCGGCACCATTTGGTCCCAGAAGGCCGACGGCTTCGCCGCGTTGTACCGACATCGACACGTCTTTAAGCACCGGTCGCTTCTTGAAGCTCTTGCCAAGATTGTGCGCCACCAGCCCCTTGTTGGCTGTCACCAGCCGCGGGCCCGTACCGGAGGATGCATTGCTGCCACTACCGGTCTTTGGTGCATGTGTGTTGTCGGTTTTTCCGCTTTTGCGCGACCAGAACAAATTCCCGACCCTTCGTCAGTTGCCATTCCCGGATTGGCCCGGGCTGTTTTCGTCGTCTTTTTCCGGCACAAGCAAACCGCGAACGCGGCTTTTGCCATCGCCATTTCCGCTGGCGGTCAATCGGCTGACACCTGTATTCAGGTCGACAACAGCGCGATCCCCATTCAGCTGGTTCTCGCCGCGCGTGATCTTAACCGATCCGACAAGGGTTGCGATACCCGTTTTCGCATCATAAACGCCTTGATTGCCAACCACAAAATCGGTTGACGTTCGGATGGTAACATTTCCATCACCGTCAATGCGGCTCAGTTCGTTTTCGCCATTCTTGCCTGCTTCGAACCGTGCCGTCAGAACATCACCGCGAAGGGTACGATCATCGGCAACGGCAACCGCATTACCACGTGCAACCGCCATACGTTCGGTTTCCCAGTATTCAAGGCTTTCTTCAGCGGTCAGGGTTTCATTGGGTGTTTTGTATCGCAGATCTTTACCCGTCAAAACGACAACGGCATCGTCAATGTCATAAATCGCCTGATCACCGGTTGCGACATCGGTTTCTGAAGACAGTTTTACGTTGCCCGTGGCAATGATACGGTAAATCTCGCTTTGACCGTCACGATCCCGATAAAGGGCACGCAGTTCATCTGCGTCCACACGGGAATTGCCGCGTTTAGCCACCGCATTACCTCGCGCAATCAGGACCTGCTCGTTACGACGCCATTCAATGCCGTTATCGGATTCGACCTCAAGCCCCCCGCTTCCACTTTGGGCAAGACCAAGTGGATCGGCATATGCCGCCACTGAGGGAACCAGCAGCGCGCCCCCAAAAACTGTCGCCATCAAAAAACGGCGCACCGCAAAACGCGCAACTGCGATCATGATTTACCTTTCAAAGCACTATCGAAAATCACCAGACGAGCATTCCCCAAAAAGCGGATCACGGCACCCTTGTCCTCAAGCTCAAACCCGGTGTCAGATTTGATCGTCCCGAACGGTCCCTGTCCATCGACAGGTTCATTGCCTTTGGCACTGCCGCTATTCAATGCGATCTCGGCCTGCTCGGTATGAATTTCAAACCCCTGATCGTGATACATATTCACGGTCCCGACCAGATCAAGCAATTCATCGGACTGGGTATAAAAACCTTCATCCGCCGTAAGTGCAATCCACGAACCATCTTCAAGCGTTATATCAGCCTGCGGTGCATCAAGATGCACATGTGCCAGCCGCTCGCCGCTTTCCGGTTGCTCAACCGCGTCGTTGGCTGTGACGGTGAAGGGTTGCTTATTCCCATCCACGCCAAAAAAGCGCGGATTGCTCATGGTAACATTTTCCATCAAATCATCGGGTGTGGTCGAAAAGCCAAGACGAAAACCGCTTTCCTGAACCTTCTCGATTTGTGGCCACAGCACAACAAGAGCAACAAGCGATGCCGCAATCAACGGCAGCACAAGTTTCAGCATGTTAACGATCGAACGGCGAAACGGATTGATTCGCACGTCCCGCCGCCCGGACGGAAGACGATCGTTCATGCGCGCATTACGCGCGGCCCTCTCGATCTCGGCCTTCCGTTCTTCGCTCATGGATTACGCAACCCCCAAACGCAGAAGGTCATGAATATGCACAAGGCCAACCGGCTTGCCTGCATCATCAACGACAAACAAGGCCGTGATGCTGCGATCATTCATAATCGCAAGTGCCTCGACAGCCAGAACATCGGATTTGGTCGCCTTGGGATTGGGTGTCATCACATCACCGACCCGCATTGCCACCAGATTGTCTGCCATATGCCTGCGTAGATCACCATCCGTTACGATACCGCTCATCACGCCTGTATCGTCGAGCACACCGACACAGCCAAATGACTTGCCAGTCATGATGACCAATGCCTCGGACATCAGCGCATTTTCCCCAATAAGTGGAATATCCGCAACGTCATGCATAACGTCACTAACACGCAGCAATCGCTGCCCCAGTTTGCCACCAGGGTGGAATGTGCGGAAATCATCGGCGCTGAAACCACGACGCTCCATCAAAGTCACAGCAAGCGCATCGGCAAAAGCCAGCATCGCTGTCGTCGACGTCGTCGGTGCCTGCCTGTTCGGGCAGGCTTCCGGGCTATTGGGCAGAATCAGCGGATAATCACATTGAGCTGCCAGCGAACTTTCCGGACGCCGGGTCATACCGATCAACGGCACGTTAAAGCGGCGCGTATACGCGATGATATCTGACAGTTCTGGTGTTTCGCCTGAATTCGACAGGGCCAAGACGGCATCATTCTTGCCGATCATCCCCAAATCGCCATGGCTGGCTTCAGCCGGATGCACAAAGAAGGATGGCGTTCCTGTCGAAGCAAAAGTTGCTGCGATCTTTTTGGCAATATGACCACTTTTACCCATGCCGGTTACGACAAGGCGGCCCGCAAGGCTCTCGATCAGATCGATTGCCTTGCAAAAATCGCCGTTTAAGGATTTTGCAAGATCACTGAGTGCATCGGCTTCAATTGCCAGAACCCGGCGGGCGACTTCAAGGTCTTTCTCCGATGCCGGTTCAGGCGTGTTTTGCGGTTTCGGGGTCACTGTCATCAGTTTCTTTATGCGTTTCCCGGCGGAACTAACTACGGGGAAAGATGGGCGGGATCATCTGCACTGGCAAGCGACAAAAGCAACGATCAGGTTAATGATGTCGGAAGGGATCATTCCCTTACGCCAAATGCCGTTGACGCAGAATTAACAATGCAGGCTCACCAGGAAAAATTTCAACACACCAAAAAGGCAAATCAGTGGGCAAAAATGTCTGTCTCTTCCCAGCCAGCAAGATCAAGTGTCGCCCGTGTCGGCAGGAACTCAAAACAGGCCTGGGCCAGTTCCGTTCTTCCTTCGCGCGCCAAACGACGATCAAGCTCTTCCTTGGCCTTGTGCAGATACAGCACATCGGACGCGGCATATGCGATCTGTTCATCTGACAGATCAGAAGAACCCCAGTCAGAGCTTTGCTGTTGCTTGTCGAGGTTGATTCCAACCAGCTCCCTTACAAGGTCTTTTAAACCATGGCGGTCGGTGTAGGTGCGCACGAGTTTGGATGCAATCTTGGTGCAATAGACTGGTGCACACCGCACACCAAGATACTTGTCCATCACAGCAATATCGAACCGCCCAAAGTGAAACAGCTTCAAAACCGACGGATCGGACAAAAGCTTTTTAAGGTTGGGCGCTTCGTAGCTTTCCACGTCAAACTTCACCAGATGAGCATCGCCATCCCCCGCCGAAAGCTGGACCACACAAAGACGATCACGATGCGGATTAAGGCCCATGGTTTCACTGTCAATGGCAACGGTTTTGCCAAGATCAAGCCCGTCGGGCAAGTCTCCATGATGAAGGAAATTGGTCATCGCAATTCTCCAGAATGCTGGTTTGACGCTGTATTAACACAGCATTACCAACGTCGCGATGCAAAAGACTCACCAAGATCAGCTTTTTGCGTCAATGAAATTTCGCAAAAAGCCCAATCAATCACACAGATTTAACCTGATGTTTTTCAGACAAGCGCAACGCAGCAACGGCAACAGCAATCGAATTCCACGCAACAATCGCAGGCCAATTTGAAAATGCACTTTGTGTTGCCGCCAACGGAAATAAGGACAGAACCAGCGTACCGAAATACAAACCAGCGACCAGACTTTGGCGATCCCCGTTCCGGAAATGGCGCAGCCCAGCCCAAACAAGTATTCCAACAAAAGCCAACCAAGGCAAAGTGCCCAGTAATCCAGTATCCGACAACCATTCTACATAGAAGTTATGCGGATGGGGATGACATTCGCTAATCAAGCCTTGTGCTTCGTAACTCGGACAAACGAGACCAAAGTTTCCCATACCGGTCCCGGTAATAGGATGTTCCGCAAACAAGCGCCAACCAAGTGATGTCAGCTCACCATAGATCGAATTGCTATAGTCACTGACAACATTCCCGAGCGCCATAACCCGTGCAAGAATGCGATCACTCAATATAAGAAGTGCGCCGATTCCACCCACAACAAGAGCAGCGATTGCCGCTGCAGCATGGCGGCTTTTTCCACCAACAAAAAACAAGCCAATCAAACCGGAACCAACCGCCAAAAGGGTCAGCACACTTGCAGTGCGTTCACCGCTCAGAAAAATAATTGCAAGCAAAAAGGGGAAAGTCGCCAAGCTGATACGAAAGATATTTTGTTTTGAAGTCGAAATGCATAAGGCGCAAGCCAATGTGATCGTCGCAAAGCCAGTCTTAGCAAGGTATATTCCGATATTCGGTCGATCTAGCGGACCCGTAAGCCGACCGGTCATCAGCTGCCCCCCCAACAGGGAATAACCGACAAAGAACTGATAAAACGCGTCAGCAACCGCTACAGCAGCCGTTATCATAAAAGCCTTGCAAACCCATCGAACAGCTTTCTCATCAGCGAGAATCCAACGCGTTACTGCCGCATAGAAAATCACAAACCGTATCCAGCTCGCTGATCGCCCGAAACTTTTGCCAGTAAATTCGGCAAAGGGTGAAACCAGTAAATTCAGGATCAGCCAGATCATCAAAAGGATCGCGATATCTACTTCTCGCACCCAATACCAATCCCGGTACACGGCACTACGCACGAGAAACAACAGTCCGATTAAAACCAAAGCACCATCAGAAACGCCACGCGCAAACAACAGGAAGGCTGGGATCGTGCAAAGGAGGAATGTCGCAGCAATATGCATACGGCGATCAAACACACTGGAAGACTGGGCGGAAATCACGGTTTGATCGGCCTCCTGATGCCGGAAATTTGTTCAAAAACAGGCACGAAGCGGTTCAAACTCGTTGAATCAGCAGGGCCAATAGAAAGTTTGTTTGCCAGATATTGAAGCTGAAGATCAAGCCAATTGAACGGCGCACCATCACGCTTGGCTTTACGTGCAGCAGAAATACATTTGCCAAACACTTTGCGACGCTTCGCCAAGCCCAGCTCGGGATGGGCGCGTAAAAAGTTTGCATAGGCAAAAAAACGATCATGATGTTGCTGCATTTTATTTGCCGAGAGGTGACTACCTGCGTCCGGAACAAGTGTCACAACCATGTCGGCATCAACGACCCGACGACCATGGTATGACAATCTCAAAGGCAAAGACTCGTCCTGAATGAAGATGTCAGGGTCGCATCCCCCTGATTTTTCAAACAACTTCCTCTCAACCAGCCAAGTCATTCTAACCATGCCACGGCCTAAAATCCGCTCCAAGGCATCATCAAATATCTTGGCATCAATATTGTTGCCAATCATGTCGATGTTTGCCCGGGCAATTATTGCGTCAGTCTTTCGTCCGCGGCCATGCACCATGTCAGCATCGTATTCTTCGGCAAGCCGGAGCATGCAGGAAACCGCATCGGGCGCCAGAAGCTCGTCACAATCAAATAACGCAAGATATTTGCCACGCGCGCGTTCCGCGCCCTGATTTAGCCGGATCGCGGGACCGGCATTGTCATCATTGGCAATGACGCAAACAAAATCGTACTGCTTTGCAAAACCCTCCAAAACAGCACGCGAGCCATCGGTTGACGCATCATCGACAAATATCACCTCGCACGAAAATCCACCCTGTTGCGCAAGCAATGTCTCAAAAAAATGCGGCAAAGCATTTTCCTTGTTGAACACCGGCAGTACAAAACTGACATCAGGCATCATGCCATCACAAGGAGAGGAAATCATCACAACTCTCAACTATGCAGATACTTCGTCGTCTTAACACAGTGCTTGATGCGCCGCGACGCAAAAGTCATGTGTATCTAGGGCTTTAAAGGTCCTAAAACGACAATACCCCAGCACATTGACGATGTGCTGGGGTATGGTGCCCAGGAGAAGACTCGAACTTCCACGACCTTGCGGCCACTGGCACCTGAAGCCAGCGCGTCTACCAATTCCGCCACCTGGGCATAGGGGCTTGTGGTATTTACCCGGCGGAACCCGCCGGAACGGGGCGCAATATACGCTGCCAAACTTCAGTGTCAACAACCTTTTTGAGGGTTTTGCAAAACGCGTCTTTGAAAATCGCCCACCGTCGCAAGACATAAGGAAAATCTTGATTTTCCCACTCATCCGCGATCACGCCGAATGGTCGAACAAGTATCTGAGAACCCCGTTCAAACGGTTCCGCCCCTGATCGGTCGTGCTCAATCCTGCCTGATCGCAAATCAGATCGCCCGACGCAATCAGGGTTTCAAGCCGTTCTGAATCCAATGCCTCGCGCGGGGCTTTGCCAATAATCCGCTCGAAGCGTCCCACCGGAATCGGTTCATTCAGGCGCAGCCCCATCATCACCATTTCAATAAGGCGTTCATCCGCAACCAAAGCGGTTTCTTCCTGCGTGCCATGTCCCTGCTTTTCCACACGGTCAAGCCAGATTTCCGGCGCACGATGACGGCGCACCGCCATTGGTTTCGTGCTGCCATCTGGCTGAATCACGGCTTCGCGGCCATGTGCCCCCGGACCAATGCCAAGATAATCGCCATAGCGCCAGTATACGAGGTTATGGCGGCTTTCCTGCCCGGGTCGGGCATGGTTCGAAACCTCGTAGCAACTATAACCGGCGGCTTTGGTTTCTTCCTGGGTGATTTCATAAAGATCGGTCGCAAGATCTTCATCGGGTACAACGAGATCACCGCGCTGATGCAAGGTATGGAACTGCGTTCCCGGTTCGATCGTCAACTGATAAAGCGAAATATGACCGCGCGCGATCTCAAGTGCTTCGCGCAGCTCCTGACGCCAGGCTTTCGGATCATGTTCGGGCCGGGCATAAATCAGATCGAACGAAAACCGGTCAAACACATTCGCCGCAACATCAAGAGCACGCATGGCTTCAGCCGCATTGTGCACCCGCCCCAGAAATTTAAGATCGCGGTCATTGAGCGCCTGAATACCAATTGAGACCCGGTTGATGCCATTGGTAGCAAAGGCCGAAAACCGGTTGATTTCAACCGTACCCGGATTGGCTTCAAGCGTGATTTCGATGTCATCGGTTACCGGCCAGAAGGTTTTGATATCGGCGATCAGGGCCCCTGCGGTTTCCGGATCCATTAGCGACGGTGTCCCACCACCAAAGAATACCGATCCGACCGTGCGGCCGGGATGACGCGCAGCACCTGCGGCAAGTTCCGCACGCAATGCCGACCTCCAGCGCGCATGATCAACCTTGTCAGCAACATGACTATTGAAGTCGCAATAGGGACATTTCGACAGGCAAAACGGCCAATGGATATAGATGCCAAACGGGACAGCTTCTGCGGTTGCTAGGGACACGCGGTTCTCGATCTTCGACTGCGGGAAAGACGGATAAAGTAACACGCACCACCGATAGTTACATCAGCGATGCGTGCATAGGTTCGATGCAGGCAGTTAGCCGCCTAAAATCCTTACACGAAGCAAGCCTTGACCAGCTGGCGAAACGCATCCGCGCGATGGCTCATTGCATGTTTCTGTGCCGGGTCCATTTCCCCAAAGGTCTGCTCATAACCTTTTGGCTGGAAAATCGGATCATAGCCGAAACCGTGACGGCCACGTTTGGGCCAAACGATTTCACCTTCAACACGACCTTCAAAATTCTCCACATGACCGTCTGGCCAAGCCAGAGACAAGGCGCAGATAAAGGCCGCCCGACGGTCAGGATGGCTCCCGATCCCGTTCTGGACCTTTTCCATCGCCATATCAAAATCCTTGTCCGGCCCGGCCCAACGCGCTGAATAAATACCCGGCGCCCCATCAAGGGCGGAAACCGCCATGCCGCTATCATCAGACAGGGCTGGCAGATTGGCGGCCTTTGCTGCCGCCAACGACTTCAGTTGAGCATTGCCAATAAAACTGTTTTCGGTTTCTTCGGGTTCGGGAAGATTCAAATCGCCTGCTGAAACCACTTCGATCCCGAACGGATCAAGCAGTTCGGCAATCTCCTTGATCTTGCCTTTGTTGTGGCTGGCGATAACGAGTTTTTTTTCCGTAAAGCGACGGGCCATGATGCTGCCTAGAGATATTCGGGTCGTTAAGACGAAGACGGCTGAAAACCGCAAAAACAATATCGGGCGAACCATATCCAGGCTCGCCCGAATAAATTCTTAGATGCCAATCGCTGCTCGCTGTTTGGCAAACAGTTCCTTGCAGCCTTTTTCCGCCAGTTCAAACATCTTGTCATAAGCAGAACGATCAAACGGCACATCTTCCGCAGTCGCCTGAACCTCAACAATGCCGCCACTGCCCGCCAGAACAAAGTTCGCATCCGCACCCGCATTGCTGTCTTCGGCATAATCAAGATCAAGAACCGCTTCACCCTGATAAATACCGCACGAAATTGCGGCAACCGGCTGATTCAACGGGATTTCCTTGATCAGGCCAAGACGGCGTACGCCCTGAAACGCCAAATGGGCCGCAACATAGGCACCCGTGATTGATGCGGTGCGTGTTCCGCCATCAGCCTGGATAACATCGCAATCAAGGCGCATCTGCATTTCACCCATGCCCTTAAGGTCAGCGACCGCACGGATCGAACGCCCTATCAGGCGCTGAATTTCCTGGGTCCGACCCGACTGGCCACCGCGTGCGGCTTCGCGCTGCATGCGGCTGTCGGTTGCACGCGGCAGCATGCCATATTCTGCAGTGATCCAACCCTTGCCGGAATTACGCATCCAGCCTGGCACCTTGTCCTCGACCGTCGCGGTACAAATCACATGGGTATCGCCAAATTTAATCAGGCAGGAGCCCTCTGCATATTTGGAAACACCTGTCTCAATGGAAACGTCGCGAAGCTGATCGAAATTACGGCCGGATGGACGCATGGGGTCTGAACCTCTTTGTTCTGGGTCGGATCAACCTGCATGGCTGATCAACGATGGCTGAAATTGCGGCCAAAGCTACTGAGCATCGTATCAAAGGTCCAGCAGTTTCCCCGAAAATAACGGCAAAATCCCAGCAACACCATGCCTCAGATCCACGCGCAAAAACCATAAATGGCACTCGATTCGCGACGAATTCAAAGATTTGGCAAGACTAACTTCCTGATTGATACCATCGTTTTCCCGTCCACCAGCTATCACCAATCTGCCAGCTTCATTGACGCCTGCCCGACACCTTACTAAATTCCACGCTACACATTTGGTTTTGACAGGTTTGACATGGCGCTGTTTGACGACACATTGCTGGGCGACATGAACGCACGATCCCGCGAAGTCTTTCGCCAGATCGTAGATGCTTATGTCGAAACCGGCGAACCGATCGGATCTCGATCCATCGCACGCCGCATGTCAGAAAACCTCTCGGCGGCGACCATCCGCAATGTCATGTCCGATCTTGAGGAAATGGGGCTTCTGGTTGCTCCCCATGTTTCGGCCGGTCGATTGCCAAGCGAGAAAGGCCTGCGTCTTTTCGTCAATGCCCTGATGGAAGTCGGTGATCTGCCAAATGCCGAGCGCGATCAATTGACCAAAAATTGCGAGCAGGCCGGATATTCCCTTGATCAGATGCTGGGCGAGGCCACAAGTATGCTTTCGGGGCTGTCACGCTGTGCAGGGCTTGTGGTTGCACCGAAAACCGATGGAATCCGTTTAAAACAGATTGAATTTGTTGCGCTTTCGCCGGGCAAGGTCCTTGCGGTTCTGGTTTCGCAGACCGGTAATGTTGAAAACCGTATCCTTGATGTTCCGCCCGATTTGCCGACCTCGGCATTGACAGAAGCATCGAACTATCTAAATACCCGGTTGGCCGGAAAGACACTTGATGACGCCCGGCAATTGATGAGTTTGGAACGCGACCGCATCAAACAGGAACTCGACGAATTGTCGGCTGGACTGATTGATGCCGGACTTGCGACATGGGCCGGCGGGGTCAAGGGTTCGTCCCTGATCGTAAAGGGCCAGTCGCAATTGCTTGAAAATATCGACACGATCGAACAGCTCGAAACCGTAAGAAGGCTGTTCAACGTGCTCGAAGCACGCGATCAGATGATTGAATTGCTTGATGTCACCACGATTGCCCAAGGTGTGCAGATTTTCATCGGGTCCGAGAACAAATTGTTCGGCGGATCGGGGCTTTCGATGGTGATTTCGCCCTATCAGAATGCCGAAGGCAGCATTGTGGGCGCAATCGGGGTTGTCGGGCCGACCCGGATCAATTATGCCCGGATCATTCCGCTGGTCGATTACACCGCCAAGCTGGTCGGGCGACTGATTGGATAAACGTTGGCGCTGCGTGTCAGGCCACACAAATTGAAGGTACAGGTTAGCCATGTCGGAAACCGCAAAGAACAACCAGGACGATCTGCATGATGCCGCGTCGGCAGAAGAAACTGCCGCAGAGGATGTCGTCTCAGAAGCAACCGAAGCCGAAGGTGGCGAAGCCACCACAGATCCGGTTGCAGCACTTGAAGCAGAAGTTGCTGAGTTGAAAGACCGCCTATTGCGCGCCGCCGCCGAGGTGGAAAACACGCGCCGTCGCGCGAAGAAAGACGTCGAGGACGCCGGGAACTATGCGATTACCAAATTTGCCCGCGAACTGCTTGATGTAGGTGACAACCTCCGTCGCGCCCTTGAGGCTGCTGGCGACACGTCCAATGCCGACCCGACGATGAAAAAGCTGGTTGAAGGCGTTGAAATGACCGAACAGACGCTTCTTAAGGCACTGGAAAAGAACGGCGTTGAAAAGCTTGAACCGCTTGGGGAAAAACTTGACCCCAATCATCATCAAGCCGTGTTTGAAATGCCAAATCCTGCTTATCCAGACGGCCATGTCGCCCAAGTAATGCAGGCCGGTTACGTGCTCAAAGGTCGCCTTTTGCGCCCGGCAATGGTTGGGGTCACCAAAAACCCCGCCGGTCAGGAGGCCGCAAAAAACGACGAACCTGGCAGCAACGTTGACACCTCTGCCTGATAGCGCTGGCTGATTTCTGGTCGGGAATCCGCAAACCGGTTTTGAAAGATCAAATATTTAAACGGCCCTGCCATTTTCACGGCGGGCCGTTTTATTTTGTCCATTTCGGGTCTAATCTGGCTTGGTTGCAACAATGACATCGGAACACGCCATGCCGCTTCGTCCTGACATTATCAATATTCTGCGCGATGAAGCCGCAACGATTGTTATCTTGACCGGGGCCGGTATTTCGAAGGAAAGCGGCCTGCATACCTTCCGCGACCCAGATGGTATCTGGGCAAAATATGACATTTCCGAAGTCGCAACGCCTGAGGCATTCATCAACAATCCCGATCTCGTACATCACTTTTACAATGACAGACGCGCAGGGCTGCTTGACCCTGCGATACAGCCAAACAAGGCGCATCTTGCCCTTGCCCGGCTCGAAACCAGATGGCCAAGCGACGTTCTGCTGGTAACCCAAAATATCGACGATCTCCATTACCGCGCCGGATCAAAAAACCTTATCCATATGCATGGCGAATTGCTGAAAATCAGCTGCAATCATTGCGGGCTTCTGACGGTCTGGTCTGCCCCACTGGGACGAGACACTCCCTGTACCTCCTGCACCAAAACCGGGGGCCTACGCCCACACGTTGTCTGGTTCGGGGAAATGCCGTTTGAAATGGAACGCATTTATGCTGCTCTTTCCAAATGTGGCCTATTCATTTCCATCGGCACATCAGGGAACGTTTATCCGGCTGCCGGGTTCGTCCAAATCGCCAGTGAAGAAGCTGGTGCAGAAACGGTCGAGATCAACCTGGAACCTGGTTCCGGGGCGTCCTTGTTTGATCACAGTTCATATGGCCTGGCGACTAAATTGGTTCCGGCACTGATCGACAGCCTATTGATGGATCAAGTCTGACAACTATTAACTATCGCACAGCGCCTTGAAGTTGCGTTCGCCTTCGGGGCTGAAAATCACCACACGCGACTCCTTACTTCGGTGTGCCCAGCCCAGATCATAAAACCGGTCCAGTAACGCAGCACCAAACGACCCTGCCAAATGAGATTGTCGGGCGCTCCAATCCAGGCATTCCCGGCAAAGCGGCCTGCGGCTGGTGCGCAGTTCATTCAGATTAATCCCGAACGCCTCGGCGAAATCTGCACCGGCATCTGTCAAAGCCACGCCATTATGATCTGTCGAAATCAGTTTGCGGGCCTCAAGCCCCGAAAACAGGGCAACCCCCATTTCTCCGGCCAAATGATCATAGCAAACACGTGCCTTGCGCAATGCCGGGTCCTTCGGCCCGGTTCGGACCCGATTATGTCCGACCCGGCTGGCAATCCCCATCAGGACTTCCAATGCCTCGACAATATCGGGGCCCGAAAGCGTAAAATAACGATGCCGCCCCTGCTTTCGCGGGATAACGATCTGACCAGCCTCCAGCTTTGCCAGATGTGAACTCGCCGTTTGCGGCGTCACACCGGCCTCCTGTGCAAGTTCGGCCGCGGTCAGGGCTCGGCCACTCATCAGGGCGGTCAACATGTTCGCGCGTGCCGGATCGCCAAGCAATGCAGCCACGCGGGCAATATCGGGTCCTTCTTTCATAGTTCGATATTAATCGAAGCATTGGTCGCCAGCAATCGGTTATTTGTTCAGAATTGCCCCTGCCCCGGAGATCCGAATGACATCGTCCAAAATATCGCTACCCCTTGAAATCGGTTTGCTGACTTTGCTCGCCCTGCTTTGGGGATCGTCTTATCTGTTTATCAGAATCGCCCTAACCGACATCCCACCGGTTACGCTGATTGCGATCAGGGTTGGCATCGCATCGCTGTTTCTTCTAGTCGTCATGTGCTGCCGTAGCGAACGTTTTCCGCGCGATGGCAAGGTTATCGGCACATTGCTGATCCAGTCGGTTTTCAACAGCCTCGGCGCATGGACAATTCTTGCTTGGGGACAGCAACATGTCGAAAGCGGCCTTGCCAGTGTGCTGAATTCGACGTCACCGGTTTTTGTGTTCCTGTTCACGGCCCTTCTGACACGGCATGAACGGGTTGACCGGTTTCGTCTTGTCGGTGCGTGCCTTGGCGTTGCTGGTGTGGTTCTGATTGTCGGCCCCGGTGTGATTATCGGCCTAGGGCAGCATGTTGGCGGGCAGCTTGCCGTTCTGGCCGGAGCGATCCTCTATGCCGGAGCAGCAATCTATGGCAAGCGCTTCAACGCCCTGCCCGCAACCGTTACCGCCGCCGCAACCATGATCTGGGCCAGCACCTTTCTGATCCCGGCCAGTCTGGTGCTGGATCGACCCTGGACCTTGACACCTTCAACGTCCGCCATTCTTGCAACGCTTGCCCTGTCGGTCTTTTGCACGGCAATCGCTTTGCTGATCTATTTCAGGCTGTTACGCACGCTTGGCTCAATGGGTGTTGCCAGTCAAAGCTATCTGCGTGCCGGGATCGGCGTCTTGCTGGGCGCTCTTTTGCTTGGTGAAAGCATAAGTTCCCCGGTTCTTGCTGGAATCCTCTGCACGCTTGTCGGCGTCGCAATGATCAATCTGCCGCGCACATTCTGGCGACAGTCACCCTTTCCTAAATCATAAAATGGTCTCCCAATAAGGATATAAAGCCAATGATCACGTGTTTCATCCGCTATGAAATCGACCCTTATAAGAAGAATGCTTTTGTGGAATATGCGCGTAACTGGGGCGAAGCAATTCCACGATGCGGTGCTGATCTGGTCGGCTATTTCGCGCCCCATGAAGGAACAATATCGACCGCTTACGCAGTTTATCATTTGCCGGATCTGGCAGCATATGAAGCCTATCGCGCCCGCCTGTCACAAGACCCACTGGGGCGTGAAAACTATCAGTTCGCCCAACGTGAAAAATTCATCCTGCGCGAAGAACGCCAGTTTTTCAAAATCGCCTCTACCCCGCATGCGGAGCTGGTCAAGCCATGATTGCCGTCATTTTCGAAGTCCTGCCTAACCCGCAACATCGTAACGAATATTTCTCGATCGCAAAAGACCTCCGGCCGGTACTTGAAACAATCGACGGTTTCATTTCCATCGAACGGTTCGAAAGCCTTAACGAGCCGGGCAAGGTTCTGTCTCTTTCGTTCTGGCGCGATGAAGAAGCCGTCATGGCATGGCGCAATGTCAGTGAACACCGCATTGCACAGCACAAAGGCCGTAACCGGATTTTCGACGATTATCGTCTGCGGGTCGCCCATGTCATGCGTGATTATGGAATGCATGAACGGGCCGAAACACCCGATGATTCCCGCAAGCAACACGACGACAGTTCATAACGGATAAACAGGTTTTCCGAAGAAAGGCTAAACTTTCGCCGTTGCGGCCTTGCGATTTCCATCACTTTCATCATCTTCGGCGGGCACAACCGAAACCGGTTTTGCCCCGCCTCTGTAATCCAGCAAGGCAACCGCTAGCACGACAATCGCCGCCCCGACAAAAATCACCGGCACCGGAAGCATGTCAAAGAAGATCAGATCCATTGCTACAGAAAACGGCAAGGCCGTATAGGCTGCGGGCGAAATGACACTGGCATCCGCAACCCGAACAGCCCGCAGAACCATGTAGTTGGTCAGCATGGCAAAGAAACCTGCACCCGCAGAATAAAGCCAGTCAGACAAGGCCGCCGGTTGCCACATGATGACGGCAACCGGCACCCAGATCACGATGGCGACAATCTGGGGCCAGAACAGCATGGAGAAATTCGTCTCGGTCCGGGTCAGAACCTTGGCATAAAGCGTTTGCGCGGAAAAACAGAACGCCCCGATCAGGGCTGCGGCAACCCCCAATGGAACGCCAAATCCGTCCATTTTGGGAACGCACATCACCCAAACGCCAACAAGTCCAAGAAGGGTTGCGATTACTTTACGTGCCGTCAACTGCTCGCCAAGAATCACAACGGCAAGCATCACGGTCAGCAAGGCCTCAATGAACAGATAGGCATTTACCTCGGCAATACTCATCTGGCGAAGGGCAAAGAACACAAAAAACAACGATCCGTACCAAAGAACGCCGCGCGCCAGATGCGCATAAGGTCGCTTGGTCCGGATCGACCTGGTGCCAATAAACATCAGGATGATCACGAACACAGCCACCGTCGTCACTGCACGCATCGCGAGAATTTGTGCCGTCGGCACATCATGGGATACCAGCTTGGCACAGACATCGACAAAAACGCCCGATGCCATCGCCGCCGTCATCCACAAAACGCCGCGAAAATTGCCGCTGAGGCGCAAAAGCGTCCCGGTCATCACCTGATCCTGATCTCTGGAATTAAAGTGGGTTTCCGACAGCGGGGAGACTGCTGCGGGGTGGCGCAAGGAGACTATCTATCGATCAGCCGGAAACCCTTTTCATTCGGCAGTGTGCCCGCAAAAATTGAAAAATGCGAATGAGGAGTTTTCAGCCATTGATGAGAATTTTTTGCCCCAAACCACATTCAGGCCTGTTACACAGGAATAAACTCTAAAAACCCTGTCCCACGGAAATGTTCTATGCGCCGCAAACTGCCCCCCTTACGCGCGCTTGTCGCTTTTGAAGCCACCGCCCGCCATCAAAGTGTGAAGGCGGCGGCGGAAGAATTGCATGTCACCCAAAGTGCGATCAGCCATCAATTGCGTCAGCTTGAAGAATGTCTTGGCGTTGTCCTGTTTGTTCGCAAGGGACGCGGGCTCAGTCTGACCAAATCGGCAACCCGTCTGCTCCCGCGCCTGACAGAAGCCCTTGATGGCATTGCCGATATCACCGGCGAAGTCGGGCCCGACAAGGGCAAGGCGATCCGTATAGGCGCATTGGCAACCCCTGCCTTGACCGTTCTGTTAAACGAGCTTGGTGACCTGCAGGCCCGTATGCCTGCCGATATTCCCGTTCAGTTTCGCAAGATCGAATTTGATGATGATCTTGATCCACTTGAAATCGACATCGCCCTTCAGATCGCACCAAAAGATTTGCCGGGGCTTGATGGCTGGATCACCGAACTTCTGACTCCCGAAATTTACAATGCCTTTGCTGCGCCTGAATGGCTGAAAAAACGCGGACTTGATCCCTGCAATATCGATGTCAGTTCACTTGGATCGCGCGATATCCTGCTGATCGACAGCGACAGCGAACAATTTTCGCAGATTGCCAATTGGTTTGATCGCGCCACCTTTTCACTCGATGATTGCTGGACCTTCAGCCATCATATCTGGGCACTCGAAGCAGCCCGTGCTGGACAAGGCATTGTTGCCAGCACCGATGTGATCGCCCGCAACTTTGTGGAACGCGGGGAACTGGTATTGCTTAATTTCCCCGATTTCGTATCGCACTGGTGGTATCGCCTGCTGATCCGCCCGGCCCGTGAAAAAGACCCGGCCGTCATCGCCACCGCCAACTGGATCCGCGAACTGATCAATCCACATACGGCGTCGCTGAAAGGCAAAATGCTTAAAAAATGATCTGCCAGACAGAATTCACCTAATCTGTATTTCTAATACGACCAAATCATTGGCTGGATATTGAACAGAACGGAAGCTATGGAAAAAATACTGGTAACAGGCGGCGCCGGATATATCGGATCTCATATATGCCTGAAATTGCAAGAAAGTGGCTATCTGCCGGTGGTTCTTGACAATTTGTCGAACGGTCACCGTGACGCGATTTCTGGTGATATCCCATTTGTTCATGCAGATATTCGTAATCGCACCGCTCTTGACGATACCTTTAAAAAATTCCAACCAGCTGCCGTCATTCATATGGCTGCCCTGATTGAGGCAGGTCTTTCGATGCAGGAACCAGCCAGCTTTTACGAGGTGAATACGACCGGCTCATTTAATCTGCTTGAAGCGATGCGTCATCATGAGTGTCGGCAGATCGTTTTCTCATCAACTGCCGCCATATACGGTAACACCAATCTCGACATGCTTGACGAGACTTTACCGGCTCAGCCTGAAAATCCCTACGGCCGCTCAAAGGCGATGGTTGAAACAATGATCGCGGACTATTGCGCGTTATATGGTTTTCGTTCCATTGCTCTGCGTTATTTTAATGCCGCGGGTGCGGACCCTTCAAGGCGAACCGGTGAAAGACATGATCCGGAAACTCACCTCATTCCGCTTGCTCTATTGGCGGCGGTCGGGCGAAGAGACGGTTTAAAAATATTCGGCAATGACTATGACACGCCGGATGGAACCTGCATTCGTGACTACGTTCACGTTGATGACCTGGCAGCGGCCCACGTCAGGGCACTTGAGCATATAACAGGCGAAACAAAACCATTTTTTGATTGCGTCAATATTGGGACGGGCAAAGGCTGTTCTGTACGTGAAATATTGATGCTTTGCAGAGAAGTTACGGGTATCGAGTTCCCGATATCTGACGCGGCACGCCGCCCGGGCGACCCCGTAAAACTGATTGCCAATCCGGCGAAAGCGAATTCACTATTAAACTGGAAGCCGAAATATACAGACCCACGTGAAACGATTGCTCATGCTTGGGCCTATTATTGTTCTAACGCTCGAAAGTCTGAATGAACACAAATTGGTAACCTGTTCATGTGATATACGATTTTAATATCTAGAACTTTTTTGTAATTGACGAGACGGAGCGGAAGTCGGCTCCATGCATTATGGACCAGAGGGGATACTGGTTGAATGCGTTCTGTAATTGGGGGGAAATTACGTGCATAAGGTTTCTGTGATCGTTTCGACCTATAATTGGCCCGAAGCGCTTGAGATGGTCTTGCAGTCGTTAATCGACCAGAAAGATAGGAACTTCGAGGTGGTCGTCGCAGATGACGGGTCCGGCCCGGAGACGGCAAATACCATTATCCGCATGCAGAAAAAATCACCCGTGCCGATCAAACA
Source organism: Thalassospira permensis NBRC 106175 (assembly GCF_000714555.1). NCBI lineage: Bacteria > Pseudomonadati > Pseudomonadota > Alphaproteobacteria > Rhodospirillales > Thalassospiraceae > Thalassospira > Thalassospira permensis. Next base: position 82,890 of record NZ_AUNC01000012.1, read on the forward strand.
TTTCTGGCAAGAAGATATGGGCTATCGCCTGTCACGTGTCCGCAATGGTGCAATCAAACTCGCAGAGGGCGATATTGTTGTTTTCACCGATGGTGACTGTTGTCTTCTTCCTGATTTTGTCTCAAACCACCGAAAAGTGGCCGAACCAGGCTGCTTCGTGACCGGCAAGCGCGTTTTTCTTAAACGTCGCTTCACTGAATTCGTTATGAAAAAGCGCTTTTCATTTCACAAATGGCCTCGCATCCTTTTGTTCATACTGGGTCTGATGGGACAATGCAATCGCCCCTTCCAGTTTGCCCCTCTCCCGCAAAACAAGAAAAGCCTTTGGGCGCATCAGAAATGCTGGAAAAAGGCACAAGGGTGCAATATTGCCGCCTTTCGAAATGACATTCTGGCAATCGGCGGTTTTGACGAAGCCTATGAGGGACATGGTCTCGAAGATTCCGATTTCGTGCTGCGCATGATCCGATCTGGCGTGAAACGCAAAAGCGTCGAATACTGCTCACCCGTTCTGCATCTGTATCACGGACGCTCCATAGGGCAACGTCACGCCAACAAATCAAATAACGGTATGTATTTTAAAGAGCTAGAAGCAGACCCGAGCCGCTTCCAACCGAGACAGAGTGAACTCATTCCAATCGCCGCTTCAGCATAAAATAGTCCAGTTATCTGCGGGGCTTGGAACAACGCCAATTTCAAGATAAAAGGACCACCTGATTTTTGCATCCTCGATAGATTTCGAGTGTTTGTGCGTTGTGACAGCCCCGGCAACGGGGCACAGCCTTATCAAAAAGCGAAAGGGATTTTCCCACATGGATCTCAGCAAGATTGCCGTTGGCAAAGATGTTCCCTGGGACGTTAACGTCGTCATCGAAATCCCACAGGGCGGACCGATCAAGTACGAAGTCGACAAAGACTCCGGTGCTGTCTTCGTTGACCGCTTCCTCCATACCTCGATGTATTATCCGGTAAATTACGGTTTCATCCCGAATACCCTTGGCCTGGATGGTGATCCGGTCGATGCCATGGTCATGTTCCGTGAACCGGTTGTTGCTGGCTCGGTCATTCGCGCCCGTCCGGTCGGTGTTCTGATGATGGAAGACGAGGCCGGGCAGGATGAGAAACTGATCTGCGTGCCGCACGACAAGATCGATCCGTACTATACCGATATCAAATCCCACGAAGATCTTCCGCAGATTCTGCGTGATCAGATCCAGCATTTCTTCGAGCGTTACAAAGACCTTGAAAAAGGCAAATGGGTAAAAGTCACCGGTTGGGAGGGCGCTGAGAAGGCCGCCAAACTGATCGAAGAAGGTGTAGCCCGTCTCGGCAAATAAGCCGATTTATGTGCGATTGCTTTCTAACGCCCCGCCCGGATTCCGGCGTGGGGCGTTGTCATTTTTACATGACGCCAAAAAACATACATAATCTCAATTCGCTCGGGACTATTGGACAAAGGATTTGTTCCGTGCAGGCGAAGCTCGCCTGACGTAGGCATTAAGCCTTCCGCACCTTTCCAAAGGTATTTTTGCTTACCTGCGAAACCTGACAGTCTGCAATCCCGTATCAACTTTGCGTGCAATCATTGTAGCTGATACGGCATTGCCACAAATTCACCTTTGTTGTTTCTCAACATCTTCGAGCAATTTTCTGCAAAACGCTTTGGCGACAGCACTTTAGACAACCGGAATTCAGAGTTTCAGACCAATGCAAAGCAACCTGCAAACCAGTGCGCCGTCCGATCCGGTCGAAATGATTGTCTCGACAGATGGATTGCTGCGCTTTGAGGACCGGGAATTTCGCTGTGCAATTGGCAAAAACGGCGTGGTCTCTGCCGATGCCAAGACCGAAGGTGACGGTAAAACGCCGGCTGGAACTTGGCGACTGCGTTATGTTATGTATCGGTCTGATCGCCGCGCAAGCCCCCATACAGACCTTCCAGTCACCACTATTTCTTTTTCTGATGGCTGGTGCGACGATCCTACCCATCCGGACTATAATCGCCCCGTGCGGCTTCCGTTTGATGCCAGCCATGAGAAACTGTTTCGCGACGACGGGCTTTACAACCTCATCGTCGTACTTGGTCACAACGATGATCCTACAGTCCCGGGAAAAGGGTCGGCGATTTTCATGCATATTGCCCGCCCGGATTATACCGGTACCGAAGGCTGCGTTGCGCTTGGCGAAAAAGATCTCGAAACCGTTTTGTCCATGTGCACGACTGAAAGCTATATTCGGATCGATATGTAAAATCATGGACTTGCCGTTCTGGCAATGACACCCTAGTTTCATGCTGCACGCCATTGACCGGGACGGATCATGATTGAAGACGATTATCTATACAAAAAGAACGGTATTTCCGGTTTCGGAGCACGCATCAGGCGTGTTTTCAGCTCTCGCAAGTTTTGGGTGGGCAGCCTTACCGTTATTGTGTTGGTCGCTGTCATCTATTATCCGGTCGGCATGGCACTGGTGCACAAGATCGACGACAATCCCGATTTCACTGGTAATTATCAGGGCGGCAGCCATTCGGTAAGCACCGCATCCGCATTGATAGATCGCGAAATCAATCAGAACCGCTGGACGGCGAACGATCCCTTCTTCCTGCCGAGTGCCGCACTGGACAATATGCCGAACTTCCAGACGGGTATTGTCTATGCCCTGTCACGCTTTGCAATCGAGTTGTCCGATCAGATTGGTCGTACGCGTGGCTCAAGCCAGGTTGACCCGGATCTGGATGATGCAGCAGGCCTTCTGAAATTCAGGGGTGACAAATGGGTCTTTGATCCCAGCGTGTCGCTTTTGCCCGGTGTAACCTCCGAACAGCAATACCGGCAGGCTATTGCAGCGCTTAACCGTTACAATCAGCGCCTGGCAGACGGTCAGGCCGTTTTTGAACGCCGTGCTGACAATCTGCAGGAAACGCTGAACCGTTTCGCCAATGATCTTGGATCAGCATCCGCACTGATTGATGACAAGGTCGAAGACCCATCCTTGTTTGATCGCACTGCTGATGATGTCTTTTATGCCACCAAGGGCCGTCTTTATGCCTATAGCCTGATCCTGCGTGACCTCGGCACCGATTTCGAACAGGTCATCAATGAACGTCAGGTAGCACCAGCCTGGGCGGAAATGATCGGCTCGTTGCAGGCAGCAGCGGCTCTTGATCCTCTGGTTGTGGTCAACGGTTCGGCCGATGGCATTATTTTCCCAAACCACTTGGCCGGGCTTGGTTTTTATCTGCTGCGCGCCCGTACCCAGATGCGCGAAATCAGCTCTATTCTGCAGCGATAAGACAGGTTCCCGGTACCGGGTGTCAGATCACGAATACCTGAGTTGCGCGCTCAGACTTGATCTTTTCCTGTTTTTGCCCCATTTAGGGCCTAACCAGATGAAATCGGGAACGCCGCGCGGGCAAGATTTGCCCCGGCCCCCAGAGTGAGAGGACAAGCCGACATGTTCATTCAAACCGAGCCGACTCCGAACCCGGCAACACTGAAATTCCTGCCCGGCGAAGATGTTATGGGCCGTCAAGGCACCGCCAACTTCACGGCAACCGATACAGATGTAAAATCACCGCTTGCCCGCAAGCTGTTTGAAGTTGAAGGCATCACAGGGGTGTTTCTGGGCGGTGACTTCATCACCATCACCAAGGATGATGCCAAAGACTGGCAGACACTGAAACCGCAAATCCTTGGCGGTATCATGGAGCATTACACCTCCGGACAGCCGGTTCTTGATCAGAATTCCGGTGCCGCCACCGGTGCCAGCACCGCATCAGATGGAGATGATGAACTGGTCAGCCAGATCAAGGAACTGCTTGATACCCGTGTCCGGCCGGCCGTCGCGCAGGATGGCGGCGATATCGTCTTCCACAAATTCGAAGACGGCGTTGTCTTCCTTGAAATGCACGGCGCATGCTCCGGCTGCCCGAGCAGCACGGCGACCCTTAAAATGGGCATCGAAAACATGCTGCGTTATTACGTGCCGGAAGTTCAGGCCGTAGAACCGGTCATGGCTGACTGATTTCCCGATTCGCGAAATTTTTTCCGCCCAGCACGCACAAATTTCTGTGCCGGGCGTTGTCATTACGCGCGGAACGCAAACGTCGCAAAGGAAAAATTAACCTTTTCGATATTGCAGGTTGCGATCCGCACAACAGGCAGGCATAGATAACGGCTCGCATGAACCGGCAGTTTTACTGATCCTGGAGAAACAACATGAATAGCGCAAAAGAAGGCAGTTACCGTAAAATTGCGCTTGCTTCAGTGTTTGGAGCGGTAGGTTTACTGTATTTTGGCATTTTCGGTGGATGGGATGTTACCCCCACCCCTAAAGGTATGAGCTTTGACGAAGTCGCAGCAGTTACCGTTGCGCCGGAAAAAAAGAACGTCAAACCGCTCTACCGTCGCGATCCAGAAGTGATCGCGCTTAACCAGTATTATCAAAGCATCGGCTATAGCCTGTCGGGTGTGCAGGAAGTTCCACGCGTCTATATCAAACGCGTTCCCAAAGGCATGCGCGATCTGGCATCCGCAGACGAGCGCAAACAGATTTTCATTCGAATCATGCTGCCGCTGGCATTGCGTGTGAACGAGGAAATCACGGCGCGACGTGATCGCCTGATGGCTATTCAGAGCAAGAAATATTCCGGCGACCCGATCAGTGCAGCCGAAAAGGAATGGGTCGATCAGATGATGAAGCGCTATCGCGTGACGGATGGTGGTGTCACCGCACTGCTTGAACGCATCGATATCATTCCGCCATCTCTAATGCTTGCTCAGTCCGCTGAGGAAAGCGGCTGGGGCACGTCGCGCTTCGTGCGCAAGGGTAATGCCCTGTTTGGCCAGTGGGCCTGGGATGAAGACGGCATCGTCCCAGAAGACCGTGCCGAAGGCAAAACCCACGTCATCAAATCGTTTAACAGCCTGATCGACAGTGTTCGTGCCTATGCACGCAACATCAACTCGCACCCGGCATATGCCGAACTGCGCGCTGAACGTGCCAAATTGCGTGAAGGTGGCGAAGTCGTGCTTGGTTGGGATCTGGCCGATACACTAACCAAATATTCCGAACGTGGTGAAGAATATGTCGACTCGCTTCACGCCATCATGCGCGTGAACGGTCTTGAAACATTCGACGGGATCGGCTTCGCGTCTGGCGATATACCGCCGCCGCCAAGTGTTCTGGCACTTCTTGAAGATTGATCGCACCAATCGCGCATAAAAAAGGGACCGTTTTCACGCGGTTCCTTTTCTTATTTCCGTAAATGGATATCGCCAGATTCTATGGGCGGTAAATCCAGCCTTTCTCGGATTTGACCAGCCGGATCTCGCTTTCGACAATGCGCCGGTCTCCCGCCTTGAACTCGCCTTCCTTCAAGGCCAGCATCTTGGTCTTCACCAGATCAATTGCTTCACTGACAGTGTCACCAACCGTATCAAGGTCCCCGGCGGCCTTGCCCTTTTCCGTGACGTCATCGGCAAAATCCGCGACCGAGCGATCAAACACCAATTCGTAACGCACCATAACTGTCGTTTCATCGTCGGCTTCTTTGATGCTGTTGGTCTTTGTAACATTTTCGACATGACCAACTTTGGCATAAGGATCATCACGGAAACGTTCGATCACGGCCGTGGTGATCTCATTAGCTGTTGGGCCTTCGGTCTTTGTATCGTCGCACGCAGCCAGGGCCACAAGCGCCGGAACAAACAGAATAAATGCAAAAAAATGACTGATGCGATGCATCGACAAGTTCCTTATGCCTGAAATACGGTTATGGTGCTAACCTGTTACAGTCCGATGTGGCAGAAATCGGGTCGATCCACGCTATTGCCCAAACGATAAACGCCATCAGGGCTGCGCGATCCATTTGCCTTTGATCTTAACAAAATCGACGACCCGGGCGACGTCAAAGCGCTGATCTTTTTCAAATTCACCATAAAGGCTGGTCAGGCCCGTCAATTCAACAGTTCCAAGAATACCAAGATAATCACGAAACCGCTTACGCTCAGCTTCCGAAGCTGCCCCCGGATCGGCAACAATGCGAATGGCATTGGCAAAATCAATGTCAAACACCAGTTCGTATCGCACAGATACACGGCTGCGATTGTCGCCTGTACGCTCCGTATCGGATATCTCGATATTTTCCAGATGCGATAGCATGCCTATCAGGGCTTCATCGTGCAGTTCGTTCAAGCTGGACGTAATCAGTTCTGACGAAGGCTCGGAAGCATTGCACCCGAACAGAATCAAAAAAACTGTGCATAGCCCAAAACGCCATTTGCATGAAAAATTCAACGTCACGTTCCCACGATTACCGGTTGTTTTTTGTTATATTCCGGCCTCTTAAAGTAAAATGGCGGAAATTGCATCAGCAATTCCGCCATTTTAACAATATTGTTTAGCGCAACTTAGCCGTGTTCTGCCTCGTGTGCGGCCAGTGCTGCCAGGTTGACAAGGTCGTTAACCGTACTGCCCATCTGGGTGATCTGTGCCGGCTTTTCGAGCCCGATCATCACCGGACCAACAACCGTACCACCGCCCAGCTTGTCGAGAAGCTTTGACGCCGTTGTCGCCGCATGAAGGGCCGGCATTACAAGCACGTTGGCCGGGCCGGAAAGACGGCAGAACGGATAAAGCTTCAACAGTTCAGTATCAAGAGCCACATCAACCGCAATATCACCATCGAATTCAAAATCGACATTACTGCGCTCAAGGATACCGACCGCCTCGCGGATACGGTCGGTATCTGCACTCCACGGGTTGCCAAACGTCGAATGCGATACCATTGCCACACGCGGCTCGTGACCAAGCTGACGGGCTTTCTCGGCCGCCTGGATCGCAATCTCGGCAAGCTGCTCCGCATCGGGCATGTTATGCACGCGCGTATCGGCAATAAACACCGTCCGGCCTTTGGCAATTGCAATCGAAAGACCCATCGGGATTTCGCCCGACTTGGCATCGATCACCGAACTGATATCGGTAAAGCTGCGATGGAAGTTTCGCGTCAAGCCGGTAATCAGGCCATCGGCGTCACCCTTGGCCACCATGACGGCGGCAAAGACGTTACGCTTCTGGTTGACCATGCGTTGGCAATCGCGCCACAGGAAGCCTTTACGCTGCAGGCGACCATACAGGAACTCGGCATATTCCTTGTTCTTGTGAGAAAGGGCCGCGTTGCTGATTTCAACACCCTCAAGGCTTTCGATACCGAGCGATTTGGCCGATTCCGCGATCCGGTCCTCGCGCCCGATCAGGATCGGGGTACCATAACCGGAATTGCGATAGGCCACAGCCGCACGAATAACGGTTTCCTCTTCACCCTCGGCAAAGGCAATCCGTTTCGGATGCGCCCGCACATAATCGGAAATCAGTTGTAGATGGGCCGCCGTCGGATCAAGGCGACCGCGCAGCTGATTTTCATATTCCGCCATGTCAATGATCGGTCGGCGTGCAACACCACTGTCCATCGCGGCCTGTGCCACGGCCTTAGGCACCGCAATGATCAGGCGCGGATCAAACGGTGCCGGAATGATATATTCCGGACCATATTGCAGGCGACGGCCGGAATAAGCCGCAGCAACCTCGTCAGGCACATCTTCACGCGCCAGTGACGCCACCGCATGGGCCGCGGCAATCTTCATTTCCTCGTTGATCGTGGATGCCTGAACGTCAAGCGCCCCGCGGAAGATATAAGGGAAACCAAGCACGTTATTGATCTGGTTGGCATAGTCCGAACGCCCGGTTGCACAGATCGCGTCATTTCGGATCGCGGCGACGTCTTCCGGGCTGATTTCCGGATCCGGGTTTGCCATGGCAAAGATGATAGGCTGTTTGGCCATGCTTTTGACCATGGCCGCCGTCACCGCGCCCTTGACCGACAGGCCAAAGAACGCATCCGCCCCGTCCATCGCTTCTTCCAGCGTGCGAGCATCTGTTTCGGCCGCGTGCGCCGATTTCCACTGGTTCATGCCGTCTTCACGGCCCTTGTAAATCACCCCGCGCGAATCGCACATGATGACATTATCGGGTGTGACTCCCATGCTTTTGACCAGTTCGCAACATGCAATCGCCGCCGCACCCGCACCGTTGATCACAAGCTTGATGTCTTTAAGCTCGCGCCCCGTCAGGTCGCAGGCATTGATCAGGCCGGATGCGGCAATAATCGCCGTACCGTGCTGGTCGTCATGGAATACCGGAATATCCATCAGTTCGCGCAAGCGTTGCTCGATGATGAAGCATTCCGGGGCCTTGATGTCTTCAAGGTTGATCCCGCCGAACGACGCGCCAAGGAAGCGCACGCAATTGACGAACTCGTCAACATCCTCGGTCGACACTTCAAGGTCCAGCCCGTCAACATCGGCAAAACGCTTGAACAGGACCGCTTTGCCTTCCATTACCGGCTTGGATGCCAGCGCACCCAGATTGCCAAGCCCCAGAACGGCCGTACCATTCGAGATCACGGCGACGATATTGCCCTTGGACGTATAGTCATAGGCCGTTGCCGGATTCTTGGCGATTTCGAGGCATGGCACCGCCACACCTGGTGAATATGCAAGTGAAAGATCGCGCTGTGTGGTCAGCGGCTTCGACGGAGTGATTTCGATTTTTCCGGGGCGGCCACTTGAATGAAACAGCAGCGCTTCACGGTCACGAACCTTGATTTCTGAATCTGACATATATTTTCACTGACGCTTGCGTGGTGGATTGGAAAGCGGCGAGAACCTGTAAACTTTAACCCGACAATCAGGTGTGGAGCCGTCATGCCGGACCGCTCAATAAATCAGGCTTCTGGCCCCGGGTCAAAGGCGACGTTAACGGCAACCGCAAAATTACGTAGCGTTTTCCGTATGTTGCAGCGCATCATATGCCAACCGGACATAAGAAAGGCGATCATTTCTGATCGCCTTTTACGTTTTAGCAAACCATGTCCGTCATGCCGAAAAATGCAAATACGCACTCAAAATCAAGGGATTATCCCTGATGCAGATGAATGTTTTCCGCGCCGTGCTTTTTCAGAATCGCGGTCGCCTTGGCTTCTGCATCGTCCTTGTCGGGATCAATCCGCACCCACAGGATCACCGACCCGGCATTGATCGCGCGGGCGAAATCTTCGGTATGCGGGGTTGATGTAACTTCCTCGATAAATTCGCGAAGCGCCACGGCGCCAACGCCCGCACCAACCGCAAGCGCCACCGGCGCGGTTGCCGCCCCGCCAAACAGTGCAATCGCCCCCGATGCCACCAAGGGCACCTCGTATTTTGCTTCACCGACCAGCGCGGTCAGCACATCGGACCAGGACCGGCCATCCGACCCGGCAACATCAATTGATTCATGGGAACTTAAAACCGACAGGTCCGTGCGCGAAAATCCGCTATCGCGCAATTCCCGAACTGCGGCATCAAAGCCGTCTTTTGTATCGAATAATCCAACCAGTTCCGGTGCCTGACGGTTCGCTTGGTCTGCTGCCATCTTCTTATCTCCTTGGTCACTGGTCAAAGGGCGGCAAATCGGCGATGATCGCGCTACTTTGCTGCCTGCGTATCTTAACATATTTTACAGAAAATCAGGCATTGCAATGGCATAGGTCAAAAACTGCTACCGGGCCGTTTCATCCCCTCGTCAATGCCTTCAGGGTTTGCTATCACACTCGCCATGAACAATATTGCCGATCCTTCCGATACTCAGACCGTCCCTCTTTCGTTCGATACCGAAGGTGCGACCCCGATGATGATGCAGTTCCTTGAAATCAAGGAACAGTATCAGGACTGCCTGCTGTTTTACCGCATGGGCGACTTTTACGAGCTGTTCTTCGACGATGCCGTCAAGGCGGCCGAGGCACTCGATATCGCGCTGACAAAACGTGGCAAACATCAGGGTAACGAAATTCCCATGGCCGGTGTTCCCGTCCATAGCCACGAAACATATCTTCAGCGTCTGATTCGCAAGGGTTTCCGTGTCGCTGTCTGCGAACAGATGGAAGACCCGGCCGAGGCCAAGAAACGCGGCGCCAAATCCGTCGTCAAACGCGGCGTTGTCCGACTGATCACGCCCGGCACCCTGACCGAAGACAGCCTTCTGGATGCCCGGCGCCATAACTATCTGGCTGCGGTGTCCGAAGTTCGCGGCAAGGTCGGTCTAGCTTGGCTTGATATGTCGACCGGCGATTTTTATGTTCAGCCCTGTGATATGAGCGGGCTTCCTGCCGCCCTTGCCCGTCTTGACGCTGGTGAGCTTCTGATATCGGACAAACTTCTGAATCGTTCGGAAATGTTCGATATCTACGCCGAATACAAAAACGTCATCACACCGCAACCCGCATCACGCTTTGATGCCGAAAATGCCCAGCTGCGCCTTAAAAAACTATATGAAGTTGCGGCCCTGGACGCTTTTGGCGGATTCGAAATTGCCGAACTTTCGGCGGCCGGGGCGCTAATCGATTATGTCGATCTGACCCAGAAGGGTCAGATGCCGCGCCTTGCCCCACCGCAACGCATGGCTGCGGGTGCTGCAATGGAAATCGATGCCGCCACCCGCCGGTCACTGGAATTGACCCAGACCCAATCAGGTGAGCGCAAGGGATCACTTTTATCGGTCATCGACCGTACCCGCACTGGCGCAGGTGCACGCTTGCTAGCCGCCCGTCTGTCCGCACCGCTGACCGATGCGGGCACGATCAATAAACGCCTTGATCTGGTCTCCTATTTCCATGATCGCGATGCCCTACGGTCCGATCTGCGCGCTGCCCTTGGCGAATGTCCGGATATCGAACGTGCATTGTCACGTCTGTCCGTCGGTCGTGGCGGCCCACGCGATCTGGCTGCCATGCGCGATGGTCTGGCCTGTGCCTTTGCGATTGGCAACCTTTTGCACAAACCCGATGGCGGCAATGACGGCCTGACCGCGCAACCCGCCTCCCTTGTCGATCATTTGACCGATATGGGCCATCACGGCGATCTGGTTGATCTTCTGCGCCGGTCGCTCAGCGAAAATCTGCCGTTGCTGGCACGTGATGGCGGCTTTATCGCGGGTGGTTATCACCCGCCGCTTGATGAATTGCGCATGCTTTCAAGCGAAAGCAAAAAGCTGATCGCCAATCTGCAGGCCCGATATACCGAACAAACGGCCATCACCAGCCTTAAGGTCAAACACAACAACGTCCTTGGCTACTTCATCGAAGTACCGGCCAAACAGGCTGACCGGATGATGGAAATCGATGAATTTATTCATCGCCAGACCATGGCCAATGCGGTTCGTTTCACCACGGTCGAGCTGTCCGAGCTCGAAAGCAAGGTTTCCAAGGCCGGGGATCAGGCGCTTGCACTTGAACTCGAACTGTTTGACTCACTGGTCACGGGCGTCCTTGAACATGCCGACGCCATCGCGCGCTGTGCACAGGCGCTTGCCGGGCTTGATGTGTCGGCCGCGTTGGCCGAACTGGCGCGTGATCAGGGATGTATCCGCCCGACCATTGATGATAGCCTTGCCTTTGATATCCGTGGCGGTCGCCATCCAGTGGTGGAAGCCGCCCTGCGCGAAAATGGCGACAGCCCCTTTGTCGCCAATGACTGCCGCCTTGAAGGCGAACAAAGCCTTTGGCTGATTACTGGTCCGAACATGGCCGGTAAATCGACCTTCCTGCGCCAGAATGCCCTGATTGCGGTTCTGGCCCAGATCGGTGCCTTTGTCCCGGCGGAAACGGCGCATATCGGTGTGATTGACCGGCTGTTTTCGCGTGTGGGGGCGGCGGATGATCTGGCGCGTGGCCGGTCGACCTTCATGGTCGAAATGGTCGAAACCGCCGCCATCCTTAATCAGGCATCCGATCGTTCGCTGGTTATTCTTGATGAAATCGGGCGCGGCACGGCAACATTTGATGGTCTTTCGATTGCCTGGGCGGTTGTTGAAAACCTGCATGAAGTCAATAAATGCCGTGGCCTTTTCGCAACCCACTATCATGAACTCACAGCCCTTGCCGCCAAGCTTGCCCATCTGTCCTGCCACACCATGCTGATCAAGGAATGGCAGGGCGAAGTCGTCTTCCTGCACGAAGTCGGTGCAGGAAGTGCGGATCGGTCTTATGGCATTCATGTTGCCCAGCTCGCAGGCCTGCCTAAACCAGTGATCAAACGCGCCGAACAGGTACTGAAAACCCTGGAGAAGGGCGAACAGGGCGGTGCGGTTTCCAAACTGGCCGATGACCTGCCGCTTTTTGCTGCCGCAATCGAGCAGGTCAAACAGGAAGAAAAAGCCAAATCCCCTGCATTGTCGCCAGAACAAAAGGCCCTTCTGGATGCTGTGGCTGAAATCGATCCCGATAACATGACCCCGCGCGAAGCACTTGATGCGCTATATCGCTTGCGCGCCATACGCGTTTGATCTCGCATCTGTCGCGAAAAATATCGGCCACCGCATTAAAAACAGGCACTTTGCCCTTATATCAGGCAGGTGCCTGTTTGCTTTTTGATGTTAAACTCCGGCGATCAGCCGAACACTGGCATCGGAAACACGGCATGCCATATGCATTGGGATGGACCCAATAGGGCAACCAACCCGTTCATGCCAGACCCGACCGAGGAAACCACTTCAAGTGACGTATAGAATCAAGAAACAGCGCGAAATCATCGACCGCCGCAAAATCTTTGCCGAGCTTGAAACCATCGCTGCCAATGCGGATCTGACATCCTTCAAACAGCGTGCGGAAATCCTTAGACACCTCAAAGCCGTTCTGGAAGATGGCCGCAAGGTCATCCGTGCCCGTTTCGAAGAAACCAATTCCGGGCAGGACGCGGTCTTTTCCAACAGTTTCCTGATCGATCAGATTGTACGTCTGATCCATGATTTCGCCCTGAAATTCGTCTATCCGCTGCATAATCCAACCAATGAGCAACGCATGGCGGTTGTCGCGGTCGGCGGTTACGGTCGCGGCGATATGGCGCCGCAATCTGATGTCGATATCCTGTTTCTGTTCCCCTACAAACAAACCGCGCATGGCGAACAGGTTGTCGAATACATCCTTTATATGCTCTGGGATTTAGGGCTGAAGGTCGGACATGCCACCCGTTCGATTGATGACTGCCTGCGCATGGGCAAACAGGACATCACAATTCGCACCAACCTGCTTGAAAGCCGGTTCGTATGGGCGGATGAAGAAGTCTATAAAGCCTTCCGCACCCGTTTCATGGAAGAACTGGTCAAGGGCACGGGGCTTGAATTCATCGAAGGCAAGCTGAACGAACGCGATGAACGCCACATTCGCATGGGTGATTCCCGCTATGTGGTTGAACCCAACGTCAAGGACGGCAAAGGCGGCCTTCGCGATCTTCATACCCTGTTCTGGATCGGCAAATATCTTTACCGTGTCAGCAACCCGCTTGAACTGGTCGACCTCAAAGTCCTGACCCGCAAGGAAGCACAAGGCTTTCTGAAAGCACAAAACTTCCTGTGGTCGGTGCGCTGCTGGCTGCATTACCTGACCGGACGCGAAGAAGACCGCCTGACATTTGATATGCAGCGCGATATTGCCGATAAGCTTGGCTATACCGACCATGCAGGCGCATCAGGTGTCGAACGCTTCATGAAACACTATTATCTGATGGTGAAACATGTCGGCAACCTGACCCGCATCTTCTGTGCCGCCCTTGAAGAACGCCATCAACGCAAACCGCTAATCCGCTTCCCGGCACGTTTTTTCGGTAGCAAGGAAATCGACGGTTTCCAGTTGCGCAATGATCGCCTGACCGTCGACAGCCTCGAAACCCTTCAAAGTGACCCGATACAGATATTACGCCTATTCCTTGTCGCCCATCAGAACGGGGTCGGCATTCATCCCGAAACGCTGCGCTGGGTAACACAAAGTCTGAAACTGGTCGATCACAAGTTGCAAAAGGATCCGGCCGCGAACGAGGTCTTTCTTGAGATCCTGACACACCGCGATACCCCCGATATCCCGCTTCGCAAAATGAACGAAGCCGGGCTGCTTGGCCGTTTCATACCGGATTTCGGTCGTGTCGTTGCCCAGATGCAATATGACATGTACCACACCTATACCGTGGACGAGCACACCATCCGCGCGATCGGCATATTGAACCAGATCGAACGCGGCGAACTGGCAGAAGAAGCCCCGGTCGCCACCCGTATCATGGAAAAGGTGATTTCGCGTCGCGTGCTTTATGTCGCGGTATTGCTTCATGATATCGCCAAGGGCCGAGGCGGTGATCATTCGGAACTCGGCGCCGAAGTCGCCGAAAAGCTTTGTCCGCGTCTGGGCCTGTCGCCTGCCGATACCGAAACCGTCGCCTGGCTGGTCAAAGCCCATCTGTGGATGAGCCTGACGGCATTCAAACGTGACCTGAATGACCCGACGACGATTCGCGCCTTTGCCGATCTGGTCCAGTCACAGGAAAGACTGCGTTTGCTGCTGTGTCTGACGGTCGCCGATATTCGCGCTGTTGGCCCGAATGTCTGGAACGGCTGGAAAGCGACCCTTCTGCGCGAACTGTTCTATGCCACCGATGACTTGCTTTCGGGCGGCCTGAATGCCGACAGTCGCGATTCGCGTGTCGCCCGTGCCCAGCAGAAATTGCGCGACGCCCTTGCCGCATCCGGTTCCAACTGGCCAGAACAGGATGTCGAGGACTTCATTGATCGCGGTTATCCGTCCTATTGGCTCAGTTTTGACACCGAAACCCATGTCCGTCATGCCCATTTGACCCGTGATGCCAAGGCAAGCGGTGCGGACATCACGATCGATATGCGAATCGAAACCGATATCGATGCCACCGAAATCATTGTCCACACCACCGATCATCCCGGGCTGTTTTCCCAGATTGCCGGATCGATGGCGCTGTGTGGCGCCAATGTCGTCGATGCCAAAATCCTGACCCTTGCCGACGGCATGGCACTTGATACCTTCTTTATCCAGGATACCAATGGCGAGGCCTTCAACGACAAATCCAAGCTTGATAAATTACGCAAAACGCTTGAACAGGTGATTTCAGGCCGTCTGCGACCGAGTCAGGAAATCGAACGTCGCCAGATCAAGGATAACAAACACCGTACCGCCGTGTTCAAGGTTGAACCAAACGTCATCATCGACAACAAGGCCAGCCGCACCCACACGGTCATTGAAATTACCGCGCGCGACCGGCAGGGTCTGCTTTACGACGTCACACGCACGTTACGTGATCTTTCGCTGCAAATCGCATCGGCGCGTATTTCGACCTTTGGCGAACGCGCAGTCGACGTTTTCTACGTCAAGGACGTGTTTGGTCTGAAAATTGATAGCCGCACCAAATTCCTGCAGGTCAAGGAAACCCTAACCCAAACCTTGGAAAACGGCTGAACACCGACCCGAAAACACAAAATCCCCGCCCCTGCGATTGGCCAAACGCCAAATCGCCCCGGCAGGGATCCGTGTTCAATGGTGCAAGCACCATGATCGAATTTTGATTTGTATCGGAAGTTTGAACGGACGAGGGCTGGTCGGTCCTGAAACCTGATGTTATGGCCTGTTGTCCCGTAACATCATATTCCTCGGAGTGCAGCAGGTTGAGGTGGAGCGCCTTTATCCCTCGTCCGGTCAGAATAGCGAGGCTCGCGTCCCAACGAATCCTCAGCGAGTTGCAATGTATGAGTATTGCAGCATATTTTCTGTGACGGTTGTCACAACCCCGTGCATTTTTTACAAAACCACAGCCCATTTCACAAAAGTTCAATGTTTGTGTGCCCATTTAGGCAAAAATTATCGCGGCTCTCTCACCGCTAATCCGCCGTCATTACGAGTTATTCACCTTCGACTGGCAGATTTCATAACTATCGAACCCGGTGGGGCTCTTTGCCACGGTTAAAAATATATTCTGGTTCATAACTTTTTCGGATTTGATCGCGAATGTCGCTCGTACGTTCCATTGCCACGGTCAGTGGTTTTACCCTGATCTCGCGTCTTCTGGGTTTTGCCCGCGACATCATGATTGCCGGGATGCTAGGTGCCGGTGGCATGGCCGATGCCTTTTTCGTCGCCTTCAAATTTCCCAACCTGTTCCGCCGCCTGTTTGGCGAAGGCGCGTTTAACGCCGCCTTTGTACCTTTGCTAGCCGGTGATATCGAAAAACGCGGCCTTGATGTCGCGCGTGAATTTGCCGCACGCGCCATGTCGATGCTGATCCTGATTACCGGTTTTCTGGTCGCGATCATCGAAATCACCATGCCTTGGGCAATGCATGTCTTTGCACCGGGGTTTGCCGAAGACCCGGAAAAATTCGCCCTTGCCGTCGAACTGTCGCGTATTACCTTCCCCTATCTCGCCTTCATTTCGGCTGTTGCCCTGATGTCGGGTGTGCTTAACACCCTGCACCGCTATGCCGCGGCAGCGGGTGCGCCCATCATCCTCAATATCTGTCTGATCGCTGCCCTTCTGGGACTGACACCGATGACCGAAACCCCGGCCCATGCCCTGGCATGGGGGGTTGCGATTGCCGGTATCGCGCAGTTCGTTTGTCTGGTGATTGCCTGCAAACGCGCCGGTTTTGTCATAAAATGGCAATTGCCCAAAATTGATGACCGGATAAAGTTGCTGGGCAAACGCATGATCCCGGGCATGATCGGTGCGGGCGTCTATCAGTTGAACCTGCTGATCGATACCATGCTGGCATCCCTTGTTTCGGATGGTGCCGTATCCTGGCTTTACTATGCCGACCGCGTCCATCAATTACCGCTGGGCGTCATCGGTATCGCGATTGGCACCGCCCTGCTGCCGACCCTGTCACGCCAGCTTCAGGGCGCGGATGCCAAAACCGCGATGTATAGCCAGAATCGCGGCATCGAAATCGCATTGCTGCTGACCCTGCCTTCCGCGGTTGCGCTTGGCGTAATGGGTATTCCGATCATCAATGTCCTGTTTGAACGCGGTGCCTTTGGTGCCAGCGAAACACTGATGACTGGCATGGCACTGACCATTTTTGCCTTTGGCTTGCCCGCGTCGGTTCTGGTCAAGGTTCTCGCGCCGGGATTCTTTGCGCGCGAAGATACCAAAACGCCCATCCGCATCGGCATTTCCGCCATGGTGATCAATATCGTTCTGATCATCGCCCTGATGCCGACCTTCGGCCATCTTGGCATTGCGGCAGCAACCTCGACCTCGGTCTGGATCAATGCAGGCGCGCTTGGCTGGATTCTGCACAAACGCGGTGATCTGGCCTTTGACGACCGGCTTAAACGCCGGGTACCACGCATCTTGCTGTCATCGGTTCTGATGGGGCTTGCCCTGTGGTTTGCCATCGACTGGCTGTGGCAAAATGACGCCCTTTCAATCACGCGCGTCATCACCATGGCCGGGCTGGTCAGTGGCGGGTTGCTGATTTACGCCGTCACCGCACAGCTTTCGGGCGCGACCAGTTTCTCGGAACTGAAAGCAACTCTTAAACGCGGCAACACTGCCTGAAGACGACTATTGCGGCTTATTTCCGTCATTTCGGGACAAGCCGCTTGACCAAATCCGGTCCGGCGGCTTAACTCCCGCCCGAAGATTTGCAGGCTCGTCCGCCGGCGGGTGTCCAAAACCTGGCGGAGCATGCAGATCAATCAACACATTTTTGGAAATGGACGACATCGTTATGGAACGTGTTTTTTCGGGTGCTCAGCCCACCGGTAACCTTCATCTTGGCAACTATCTTGGTGCGATCCGCAACTGGGTCGCGCTGCAGAAAGACTTCGAATGCATCTTCTGCGTCGTTGATCTGCATGCCATAACCGTCTGGCAAGAGCCCAATGAACTGCGTTCCAACATCCGCGAACTTGCTGCCAGCATGATTGCATCTGGCATCGATCCGGAAAAACATGTCCTGTTCAACCAAAGTCAGGTTTCGGCACATGCCGAACTGGCCTGGATTTTCAACTGTGTCGCGCGCATCGGCTGGCTGAACCGGATGACCCAGTTCAAGGAAAAAGCTGGCAAGAATCGTGAAAACGCATCACTTGGTCTATATGCCTATCCCAGCCTGATGGCCGCCGACATTCTGGCCTACAAGGCGACCCATGTGCCGGTCGGCGAAGACCAGAAGCAGCATCTTGAACTGACCCGCGACATTGCGATCAAATTCAACAACGATTTTGGCGTCGAGTTTTTCCCACAGCCAGATCCGCTGATTCTTGGTCCGGCAACGCGCGTGATGTCACTACGTGACGGTTCGAAAAAGATGTCGAAATCCGATGCATCGGATATGTCGCGCATCAACATGACCGACGATGCCGACACGCTGGCAAAGAAAATCCGCAAGGCCAAAACCGATCCGGAACCGCTGCCAAGCGAGGCTGCGGGTCTCGAAGGCCGCCCCGAGGCCAAAAACCTGATCACCATCTATGCCGCACTGACCGATGCAAATGTTGCTGACGTTCTGGCAGAACATGGTGGAACCCAGTTCTCGGGCTTCAAACAGGCGCTGACCGATGTTGTTGTCGAAAAACTGGCACCAATCACCGAAGAAATGGCACGTCTTAAAGCCGACAATACCTATATCGACGCAGTTCTGGCAAAGGGTGCAGAACGTGCGGATGCCATTGCCCAGCCGATCCTCAAAGAGGTCAAGGAAATCGTCGGTTTCCTTAATCGCTAAAATCGCCAAGGATTCGTTACCAAATCAAAACAAAACCCGACATCAAACGATTGTCGGGTTTTTTTGATACTTTATGATCGGGTAATCAGATTGAATTATCCGCGGGCTGCTGGCGACCTTCCTGCATTGCCTGGTATTTCTTAAGCCCGTCCATCATGGTCTGACTGAACCAGACTCCGACCGGGGCGTCACTATTGCTGTGGCTTTGTGCTTTTTCCATCAATGGATGGACCATTTCGGCACTGTCTGCGCTTTCATTGCGCGCTATGTCGCGCTCCAAATTTGCCCTATCATCGCGCTGAATCTGCTGACCTGATGCCGGCTTGTCCTGTGCCACCGCATTGGTCGATGCAACGGCATTATTTGCCATGGTTTGCGCCCGATCACGGCCAAGGGCTGCGTTAAACCGTGCGGCCATTTCCGCAGCACTCAAGGGGCCCTGCTGCCCCGAACCTGCTTCTTGTGAATTTGCCGGTTTGGTTACGTCACCCTGCTTGATCTTGGCATATTTTGCCTCCCGGGCAGCAATTTCGGGCGCAACGCCAAATTGCGATGTTCCACGGCTTAACCGCCCGGAACTTTGCGCTCGTGCCCAGACCGTATCACCATTTTCGGTACTAAAGGATGCGCGCTGTATCATGCCCTGATGCCCATTGCGGCTGTCCTCTGCGTTGCGCATGGTCATGTTTGATGCAATATCACTCTGCCCGGCACGTGCAATTGCTACGGCCAGTTCGGCCGGATCGGCATCCTGCGCGTCGATATTGGTTCCGGCCACATCATCCCCTGCCTTGGCCAAAAGACGCTGGGCGGTCTGTATTGCGGGATCATCGCCTGCTGACATTGAAGCTGCCGACGGTGCGACCTGCTGTCGGGCAATTGATTGCGTCAGGGTTTGAGCATTAGAGACAGCCGGACTTGCGACTGGTTTAACAGCTCCATAGGCAGCTGCGGCATTGGCATTGCTAACCGCCCCGCCCCAAGGCGTCACCAGATCAGCCGCATTGTATGCCGTGGTACCTGTTTGGGTCTCAGTACCCTGCTGTTCGTTCATCGCCAGTGTCTCAACACCGGCCACCGGGGCAGCATCGGTAATCGTTGCTTGTTCGGCGGGATCGACCGGTAAACCGTCCTCGCCGGCCATTGACCTGTCACCAACCATCCACGGCAGGACAAGATCGCTTGCCCCGCCAGTTGGGCCACCTTCGAGCGATGCATCGGCCATCATCGGCTGATCTGCCGGGGCCTCGTCACCTTCAAACATCGCCATGATATGCGCACCGGTATCTTCACCGGTCGCCAGATCGACAACCGCATCAACCGCCGCACCGGCCAGACCAAAGATACCGCCAAACAGACCGCCACCAACAACGCGCGCACCATTGCCAAGCTCGTCGCCTGTGATGCTGCGGTAAACCATGCCCACGCCGGGGATATGCTGCAAAGGATTGATCACATCGAGGAAATCGGTGAATTCAAAGCCGTCCTTTCCGAACATATATTCGGAAAAGCTGCGGCCTTCTTCGACACCATCAACAAGCTGCTCGGCCGCACCCGATCCAGCAGACCCGCTGCCTGCCGCTCCGTTTGCGATGCTTGCCCCGTTACCGGGCGATATTTGCCGCCAATCTGCACCAATCGACATATCAGTCCTCCTCTTGCCAACTATTTTGCAAAAGGAGTGCCAGTTTTGTTTCTGGTTAAGGTATTGATTTTAAGGGAATTTATTGAAAGAGAATTTGACGCAGAACTGCCTGTCGGAATCTTCTGCCGGGTAGCATCAGGCAGTCATAATCAGGCGGATTCCGTTATGCGCGACTCAAAACAGGTGGCCGGCGCGGTCCTTTTTGGTCTGAAGATAAAATTCGTTATGACCATTGGACGGAAACTTGTGCGGCACACGTTCGGCAACCGTCACGCCCCAGCTTTCAAGCCCGGTAAGCTTTTCGGGATTATTGGTCAGGAGCCGGACAGTTTCAAACCCCATCTGACGCAGCATTTCGGCAGCTGGCCGATAAACCCGTTCATCAGCATCAAAACCAAGTTCCTCGTTGGCATCCAGCGTATCAAAACCGCGGTCCTGCAATGCATAGGCGCGCAATTTGTTCACAAGCCCGATACCGCGCCCTTCCTGTCGCAGGTAAAGAATAATTCCGCCCTGCCCGCTTTTCGCAATTTCGGCAATCGCTCCACGCAATTGCGGTCCGCAATCACATCTCAGCGACCCGATCAAATCGCCGGTAAAGCATTCTGAATGCAGCCGGATCAAAACCGGCTGATCTTTTGCCGGCTCATCAATCACAATCGCCAGATGTTCCTGACCACCATCTTCCGGACGAAACGCGATAACCGTTGCGTTCTCGGCATTTTCCAACGGAACGCGCGCTTCGCTGACTTGGCGCAGGGTTGCGGCCGATGCGTCTTCGTATCCATTGATGCTCTCGGACTGAAGCACCAGAAGGTTCTGCGCCTTTGACAGCATTTCAAGCTGTTCGGGGTCAACCGGTGCTGTCACCACCGCCGGTAGCAACCGAGCCAGCTTCGCAAGGCGAATGGCCGCACTTTCGGCCATATTGACCGGACGCCACGCGCCAGCTGGCATGCTTTCAAGATCCAGCAACGGATTGGCTATCTCGGCCAACGCTTTCGCATCAACAGCGGATTTTTTGGCGCTGACAAAAGCAATGAAATGATCGTTTTTACAGGTCTTGCCGAGCGATCTGGCCCGCACGCGCGGCAAAACAATCGCGGTATTTCCGCTTTTGCCAGCAATGTCATGAAGGCGCGCCAATCCGTGGTCGGAAAGCGGTTCGGCAGCAATCACCGCCACACAATGGGCAATGCCATTTGCCTGTCCCTGGACCAGAACGATTTCACCGCGCCGCAAATCGGCAACAGCACGCGATACGGTCACCAGATCGGTCGCGGAAACATTGGCTTTTGATGGCACGGCAGCAGATTGGGTCATTGCAGTCTTTGTTTCTTCTGGGTCATACACGGATGATCACAACATCGCGATCCGGTCGGTATGGGGCTGGATAAGGTGCACGTCAATGGGCTAAAGCGAAAACAGTTTGTTCTTCAAAACGCAGTATGAGACTCTAATCCTAAGTATATGGCGGGCCTACGAGAACAATGCCACAAAAAGAACCCTCGGCAGGCCCAGAATATAGGCGGGATTTAGCAAGCAGCAAGGGATGGCGAATGTCGACAGGTAAACAGGTTCTGGTGGTCGAAGATGACGCGGCACTTAGCCAGTCTCTCACCGAGCAGCTCCGGCTTCATGAGGAATTCGAATGTGTCGTCGCCAATAGTGGCCAAAACGCCCTCGAAGTCGCCAAAGAAAATTACTACGACATTATCCTTCTTGATGTCGGCCTGCCCGATATGGATGGTCGTGATGTCTGCAAACTGATGCGGCGCGCCGGGGTCAAATCCCCGATCATCATGCTGACCGGTGCCGACAGCGATTCTGATACGATCCTTGGCTTGGAATCGGGTGCCAACGACTATGTCACCAAGCCGTTCCGCCTGAACGTGCTGCTGGCGCGTATTCGTGCCCATATTCGCCAGCATGAACAAAGCGAGGATGCGGTTTTCGTCATCGGCCCCTACAGCTTCCAACCCAGTGCCAAGCTTCTGATCGAAACCACGACCGAGAAAAAAGTCCGTCTGACGGAGAAGGAAACCTCGATCCTTAAATTCCTGTTCCGGGCGGGCGACAAACCGGTCACACGCGAAACCCTGCTTGACGAGGTCTGGGGCTATAACGCCGGGGTCACCACCCACACGCTGGAAACCCACGTTTATCGCCTGCGCCAGAAAATCGAAAAGGACCCGTCAAACGCGACGATCCTGGTCACCGAGCCTGGCGGCTACAAGCTCGTTCCATAACCAGACCCAGACAAACCGCAGAAATACAAATAATTTGCAAAAATCCCGCCGGGCTAAATTCACTTGGCGGGATTTTTGATTTTTTTCGTCACAAAACGGCTTTGAACGCGTCTTATACGTCCGGGCCAGTTATCCACATTTTCTGCCAAATTCGGGCAGTTGACCGAAATCACACCTTAAAGATAGAAAAATCGGCGTTTACAGCATCAGATTTGCGTCGAAAACAATAAAAACAGGGTTTCAGCCGTCTTTAAAAGGCTTCATCTGGCGATTTAATAGCCCCGTGAGCCGAAAACTGCTGTCCCGACACGGATATGGGTCGCGCCAAGCCGGATTGCTGCTTCGTAATCGCCACTCATGCCCATGCTTCGAATGGCCAAACCATGACGGTCGGCAATTTTGCCTAACAGGGCAAAATGCAGTGCCGGTTCCTCATCCACCGGCGGGATGCACATCAATCCCTTGATCGGCAATTTCAGGCGTTCGATGCAATCGATAATAAAATCATCGGCATCGGCCGGGGCTATTCCGGCTTTCTGCGGTTCTTCTCCGATATTGATCTGGATATAAAGATCAGGGCATTCGCCGGTCGTATCGCGATGCTTTGCCAGCGCATTGGCAAGTTTTGGCCGATCAACGGTTTCGATCACATCAAATAACGCAACCGCATCTTTTAGCTTATTGGTCTGAAGCGGCCCGATCAGATGCAGTTCGATATCAGGGAATTCATCCCTCAGGCCCGGCCATTTCCCTGCTGCTTCCTGTACCCGGTTTTCACCAAACACCCGCCGCCCGTCGACAAGAGCGGGTCGCACATGATCGGCATCGTGGTTCTTGCTGACACAGATCAGGGTGACATCGCTGGGTGCGCGACCAACCGCTGTACAGGCTTTATCGATATTTTGCTGGATCTCGGCAAGATTGGCCGCGATGTCGGGATTGCCGGATGACAGATGCTGATCGCTCATGGATGATGGCCCAAATCGGTACAGGAATCGGTGAAACAGAATCGGGATACTATCAATGGATGCCACACTGGCAAAGCAGGCACGCCAACTCAATTTGCGCAATGGCGGTCCTGATTGCCCAATCCCGCCGATCATATTGATGACCGACGACAAACGGATGCCCGATCCGATCCCGGCAATCATCGGTCTGCCGCGCAGAAGCATGGTAATTTTCCGACACTACGGACTCAACCCTAAGGACCGTGCACACCTTGCCTACATCGTTCGGCGAACCTGTCGCAAATATGGTCACCTTTGCCTGATTGCCGATGATCTTGCACTGGCCTTGCGCCTAGATGCCGATGGTATTCATTTGCCGGAATACCACATCGAGAAAAGACCGCATATCTATCGGCAAATACCACACGACATGTTTGTGACATCCGCCTGCCACAGCTTGCAAACGCTGCGCAAGCTGGCACTTCTCGCACCCGATCAACGTCCCGATGGTGTTCTGATCTCGCCGGTTTTTGCCACCCAAAGCCATCCCGGTCAACCGGGCATGACGTTTTCGATATTCCTTCAAAGAACTGCTTTTTGCCTCAGTCTTGGCCTTATCCCCGTTGCCCTTGGCGGCATAAAACCCGACAATGTCGCCCTGTTAAGGGGATCGGGCGTTGCATCTTTGGCCGGGATCGGGTTCTCTGCCACATAACACCGAGCAAAAGGTGACCGGAGATCGCCCGAAAATGCCTGCACATCACCATCCCGCCCGTAAGAAATTTACCCGGTTTGCATCAAAACAGCCGTTTCAGTTCGGCCTGCCCAATGTCAGCCCGGACCTCGTGCAGGCATCGGATAATAGCCCGGCCTATCTGACACGCACCTCATCGCTTTTGCGCCAGCAAATTCTTGCCAATGCGCCATCAGTAAAAATCATATCAGATAGCGTTCAACCTGATGTGCTTGCCCGCGATGCATGGGCCGATACCGATTTTGACCGGAAACGGGTCCTGTTTTTGATCCCGGACGATGCGATTGGCGATTGTGTCGGCATGGTTCTGTTTCTACGTGCCTTTGCAACAAAATATCCCGGCGCGAAAATCGCTGTGCTCAATAGCGGTACGGCGTCTGACATATTCGCCACCATCCCCGATATCACGATCTTTCAGCTTTTCATCTCCGCCAAACGCCTCAAAACATTCGACTATCTGATCGATTTCAGCGAGATGGAAGGCTGGAAAGATATCGCGACCATGCCGGTTAACCCGGAAGAGGCACTTTGCGAGGCATTCAGAATTCCGCCGATCCCGCTTGCATCCGAACGCGCACCGAAACTGGCATCGGGTATGAAAATTGGCATCCTGCCAATGGCCTCATCCCCCCTTCGCACCCTTCCCCCGGAACTAGTGCACGAAACCACGGAACTCCTTGCACAAGCCGGATTTGAAACCACTCTGATCCTCAACGCCTATCAGGGGGTAATGAAGAAATACAAGGACACGATCGGGTCGTTCGACACGCCGAATATCCGCGTCGTTGACGGTTTCAAAACCATCGGAAATCTCGTGCCCTTCATCCGGGAACAGGATTATGTCGTGCTGGCCGATAGCGGACCTGCCCATATCACCAAGCTGTTTCAAACGCCCGGCATTGGCATCTATAGCTCGGCCTCTGCCACCGTTTTACAGGGCCGCCACCACAACCTTTACCCTTGGCAAAGCAGTTATAAAGGCGAGTTCTGCGAAGCGCCCTGCGGGCTTGCAAAATTGCGCGCAACCACATCGGGTGAAATCGGCTGCATGGGTAGCCTCAGCCTTCCGATGTGGGAACTCGGAAACCTGCCGGTCAATTCTGACAAAGCACTGGCCGAACGGCTTGTGACCGAAAATCCGGTTCCCTGTGTTGCCGACCTTGTCGCACAGAAAGACCGCTTTTTAGCTTTTCTGCGTCAGGATATCGGGATCTGAGCCGGAACAACGGATGTTGGACAAAAAAGAAAAGGGCGGAAAACCGCCCTTTTCAAATCACGCTAATTCCCAGGAATTAGAAGGTCAGTGCCAGACCGGTGACAACGCCGTAACCGTCATTGTCCTCTGCGCCATCGACTTCGTCATCGAACCAGAAGATCGAGGATTTCCATGCAACGCCGGCACCAAGGGTGTAAGCAAGGCCAAGATCCGCGGTGCTGATTTCACCGGTACCGTTACCACGGCTGCCATTGCCATATTCGGCATAACCATAGGTCAGAGATACAGCTGCGGCATCCATTTCATAGGAAACACCAACGTCGAACTGATCGGTATCGTCCGGATTGCGGCTACCTTCGCTGAAGCCATAGTCATCATCTGTATGTGAATAGGAACCGCCAACGGTAAAGTTGCCGAAACCAACATTCAGACCGCCACCAACAAGGTTACCTTCACCCCAGTTTTCGCCAATCGCGGAAACGTCAAGCGAGATGCCACTGAAATCACCGGTATATTCAAGAGCACCGGAAACGATGTTGTCGCCAGAGCCAGAGGTGTCTGAACCATAGATGCTCTGGGACCCGGGAGTCGTGCTTACATTCAGGCGACCATTTTTCTCACTATTATCAGCAAAGGACACACCTGCTCGGAAACCGCTAAAGCTTGGCGTGAAGTACGTAACGCGGTTCTGATCACCATTCGGGACAGTGGTGTCAATCAGATAAGAGTTTACCCAGATGTCGAGGTCACCATCGTTAACACCAACAGGACCGACCGCGGGTGCAACAATCTGCATCGAGTCGGCCGCGCTGTCGTTTTTGCCCATTTCGATGCGGCCGAAATTGCCGCTTATATACAGGTATTGTTCGTCAATCTGGTCGCTGGAAGTTTCACCTTCCAGTTCCACAACCGCGCCAACTTCAATACCGTTATCAAGGGTCGTGGAACCCTTGAAATGAATTTCGGTGTCGGACTGGAAGGCATTGTTGCGATCACCGACTTCCTGATCAGCAAAACCGGCCCATTGGTTCATGTAGCCACCAACCGACAATTTAATCGGCTCGGACGCCTGAGCCTGACCCGCAAACGCAACAGCGACAAGCGCGCTGGAAGCGATCAATAATTTTTTCATCTTAACCTCTTGATTTTACGTGTGCACCGGGTGTTTGGCCTGCCCGGACTCTCCAGACTTATAAAACGACAAAAATGACCGACGGTCAATTATAGTGGAATGCGGAACATATTTTCTGTACATACGTGTGGCAGAATAAGCACACAGAGGTAAATTACCTCTCACTTACAGGGGAAATCGTATTATTTCAAAAGGCCTTGAAACTTAGATCACCTTCACATATATGACTATTAGTCATTTAACTCCTTGCCGAAGCAACAAGTGCTGAAAACTTGGCTATCCCACACATGACCAAAGATGACATCATCGCGCAGGCAACCCCTTGCCTGCGCGAATTTTTATTGTCCAAGCACAAAACAAGCAAAAGTTGATTGATATAGCAACGATATCCCTACTGAATAACGCATCACGATACTGGAACATCTGCACTTTCCAAAAAAAAATCCCGCTCAACGTTTTGCTACGCTGCGGAATTTTAAAAAAAGGGGACGGTAAACCGCCCCCTTCAAATTGCACTAATTCGAACCGAATTAGAAGTCGAGACGCAGACCGGTTACAACACCGTAGCCATCGTTATCCGAACGGCTCGCACCAGCATCGGTGTCCTGATCGAACCAGAAGACCGATGAACGCCACGAAACGCCAGCACCAAGCGCATAACGCAGGCCAAGATCGACTGCGCTAACGTCACCTGAACCGAAATCTTCATAACCGTAGGTCAGGGAAACGGCAGCAGCATCCATGGCGTAAGAAACACCGATGTCAAATGCGTCCAGATCCTGGCCAGCAGTGTCACGCGAGCTCAGACCATAATCGTCTTCGGTGTGGCCGTAAGAACCACCAACGGTGAAGTTGCCGAAACCAACATTGGTACCAAATCCGTACCAGCTGCCTTCGCCCTGGTTTTCACCAACAGCCGACAGACCAAGCGATACGCCACCGAAGTCACGATTGAATTCCAGACCGGCAGAAACAATGTTATCACCATTGCCCGAAGTATCGGAGCTAAGAATGCTCTGCGAACCAGCGGTAGTGGAAACGTTCGCAGTACCGTTTTTGCCGCTATCATCAGCAAACGACACACCTGCACGGAAGCCACCGAAGACCGGGGTGTAATAGGTAGCACGATTCTGGTCACCGCTGGAGCGAACAGTGTCGATCAGATAAACGTTCGACCACTGGTCCATGTCACCATCGTTGACACCAACCGGACCGACTGCCGGTGCAGTGATGCCCATGTCATCGGCAGCACTGTCGTCTTTACCCAGTTTGAACTGACCAAAACCACCGTTGATGTAAAGGTACTGTTCGTCAATCTGGTCAGTCGAGGTTTCGCCTTCGAGTTCGATTACCGCACCGATTTCAATGCCGTTATCAAGCGTGGTGGAACCTTTGAAGTGAACTTCGGTGTCCGACTGGAAGGCGTTTTTACGACCACCGGAAGCAGTGGTATCTTCGTCAGAGAAGCCAGCCCACTGTTCCATGTAACCGCCGACCGACAATTTGATCGGTTCGGAAGCCGAAGCCTGACCAGCGAAAGCAACAGCGACGAGCGCGCTGGAAGCAACAAGAATCTTTTTCATCTTACCCTCTTAATAATCTGTAGCCGATCAGCAACACCGTATTCCACACAACACGTCGGCTGATCACTAAGCGAGAGTAAAACGGATATAATGACTTATGGTCAATTGTTTTAAGTGACCAATAATCAGTTATGATATTGTGTGTGATATTTTAATCACAAATCCCGTCACTTTTTGGTCATTATTTTCTGACCACAGGCTAAAAAAACAAAATATAATGGTATAAGAATCAATATGCCTATCGATAAATGACTAACTATCAACTTATGTGCATGCTCGATACCAAAAGGCTGGATTTTAGGGCTAGGTCGTAAAACGAAGATCAATCATGACAAACAGGTAAAGTCATCATAGTAATCTGTCGCACTCAACCACTTCCAACCCTCCAGAACAAAAAGAAGGGAGCGATTTCTCGCTCCCCTCAGGGCATTTTTATTCAATCCAGATTGGATTAGAAGGAAAGTGCCAGACCGGTTACTACACCGTAGCCGTCATTGTCAGAGGCAGAACCAGCTGCATCTTCGTCAAACCAGAAGACCGAAGACTGCCAGGAAACGCCTGCACCGAGGGTGTAAGCCAGACCAAGGGAAAGGCCCTGGTTTTCAACGTTATCTTCTTCATCATCCTGATAAGCATAGCTCAGGCCGATAGAAGCGGCATCCATTGCGTAAGTTACGCCGAGATCAAATGCATCAACGTCTTCTTCGCCATCGTTATCAACGTGGCCGTAGGAACCACCTACGGTGAAGTTGCCGAAGCCAACGTTAACGCCAGCGCCGTACCAGTTGTCTTCGTCTTCGTTCTCACCTTCGACCGACAGGCCAAGCGAGAAGCCATCGAAATCATTCGAGTAAGCAATTGCACCAGAAACGATGTTGTCACCGTTGCCCGAAGTGTCAGAACCAAGAATGCTCTGCGAACCTGCGGTAGTCACAACGTTTACACGACCATTGGACTCGCTGTTGTCAGCGAACGACACACCAGCCTGGAAACCACCAAAGTTCGGTGTGAAGTAGCTAACGCGGTTCTGGTCACCAGAAGACGGAACAGTATCGATAACTTTAGCGAGGTTAACCCAATCTTCAGTACCGCCATCATTCGGATTAACCGGACCAACGGTCGGGCCGGTGACGCCCATCGAGTCAGCAACGCTATCGTTTTTACCCATTTCGATGCGACCAAAGCCGCCATTCACGAACAAGAACTGTTCGTCAACCTGGTCGGTCGAGGTTTCGCCTTCGAGCTCGATGCGTGCGCCGATTTCGATGCCGTTATCAAGGGTAGTCGAACCGGTGAAGTAAACCTCAGTGTCAGACTGGAAGGCGTTCTTACGACCACCAGTTGCGGTGTTGTCTTCGTCAGCGAAACCAGCCCACTGTTCCATATAACCGCCAACCGACAATTTAATCGGCTCAGAAGCCGAAGCCTGGCCTGCGAAAGCAACAGCGACGATTGCGCTGGAAGCAAACAGAATCTTTTTCATCTTTTCCCTCAACGTCTTTGCAAGTGCGGAAAACCGCTTACAAAAATTAGATGAACGACTTTTCGCCGTTCGGTTCGGGGGTAATGGAGCCAGTAAAACTATGGCGCGTCAACAACACTGTGATCGAAAAGATACATTCCCGCATCTTAGTTGCATATTTGACACACATGTTTTTGTTTGCTCCAAGCCGTGTCGGCCCTATAGTGCCGACAGAAATTCTAATGCCTTGGACAAGGAATAGACCGTGCGATTGTCTCTTGTTAAAGTTTTTGCCCCGGCTGCAATATGTTTGCTGCTTGCAGCATGTGGTGCGGGCACCCAGTCCGAATATGATAGTTATCCGGGCTCAGCGCCGGGTGACAAACGTGTTGGAACAACCGGCCGCTCGCAAACAATCGCGGACCAGAAAAAAGAAGGGACCCTGTTTGGTCCCGACGGCTTTAATTTTCTAGGTGGTGACGAAAGCAAGAATCAGGGCGGCGGCACCGGTATTGGTGTGAACAGCTTCCTGTGGCGCGCATCGCTTGATACGCTCTCCTTCATGCCCCTCAACTCGGCCGATCCGTTTGGCGGTGTGATCATTACCGATTGGTACAGCCCGCCGGAAACACCAAACGAGCGTTTCAAGATTACGGGGTATATCCTCGGTACCGCCCTTCGCTCCGACGCAATCAAGGTCGCTGTCTTCCGGCAGGTCCGCGTTGGAACGGACCAATGGGCGGATGCTGTGGTTGAACCAAGTACGATAACCGCAATGGAAGACTCGATTCTGACCCGTGCGCGTCAACTGCGCATTGACAGCGCAACCGCACAATAAGCATTCTGTTTGGATATGCCAGACACACCTATATATGTGTCAGGTCAATACAACCCCCATTCGCTGACACGTGAATGGGGGTTTGTCTTGGCCCTTCATCGACCTGCATTATCACAATACGGGGATGATCTGCGCGCTGGGCGACTTGCAATCGCGTGCGAAATTCTTGGCCTGCTTCCTGCTTGGGAAGAACAAAAGGATTTTCCCCGCCAGCCAAAAAATGCAGGACCGGTTTCAACAGACTTCATCGAAAACAATCTGGCAAAGCTTCATTCCCAGATAGGGAGTGATATCTTGTGCCTCACGCTTCTGGCAGATGTGCCACTTGATCGTCCTTTGCATATAACCCAAAGCAGCCTGATCGGCCATTGGCGATGGCTGCGTCAGGTTTGGACCAAACTGGCGATAGGCGAGCAGCCCTTTACCTTTATGCCTGAAGCCCAGGCTCAGAGTTTACAAGATACGCCGAAAAGCAAAATTGTGGACGAGCTTGCAAAGGGTCGTTTCAATACGGCCGTTGCGAAACTGCGCAGCGACTTCAAGTCTCTTTCAAATAACAGCGACTCAGCTAAAGATCTTGAACTCAGACTTTCTTTCATCACGAACCTAACTCTGTTTTGCCCTTTGATCGGATCGGAACTATTGTATCGTCATGGTCATGCGCCTTTCGGCAAAAACCATCACGCAAAAAAATAGCGAGGAATGACGTTGCGCGCCCTGTTATCGATTATCGCCATGCTTGCCCTGACCGGCCTCACCGCTTGCGGCTTCCGCCCTCTTTATGCCGAGGATAAAGGCGGTGACAGTACCGCGGCCGATATGGCGAGGGTCAAAATATCGATGATGGAAGACCGAATCGGACAAATAACACGTAACGTTCTGGTCGAAACGCTGACCCCGCGCGGCCAAACTGTTCGGCCGGAATATACCCTCGATATTACTCTTGATGAATCAACTTCCGAACTCGGTTATACCAAGGACAATGAAGCAACCATTGCCGACTATATTTTGAGCGCCCAGTACCAACTTTCTCGAATTTCCGACTCAAGAATACTCCGTTCAGGTTCTCTTCGCGCCCGAACAACTTACAACCTTGTCGACTCCGACTTTGCCTCACTAGAAGCAGAGTCCGCCGCCCGCTCAGATGCTGCCCGGAATCTTGCCCGACAGCTTGCCAATCAGGTCGCCGTTGGCCTGCGCAGCGGACGTTAGGTAATATCACGCCATGAAGCTCAAGGCGGCACAGGTCGAAAATTTCCTTCGCGCTCCCGATGCCAAGGCGCAACTCGTCCTGATCTATGGCGAGGATGAGGGGCTTGTACGAGAACGTGCGGTCAGACTTGCCAAGACCGTGGTCGAGGATCTCAAGGACCCATTCCGCGTAATCGAACTTGGCACTGCCCAGCTTAAGGAAGACGCCAGCCGTCTGCGCGATGAAGCCGCCGCCATCAGTTTTGGTGGCGGGCGCCGTGTGATCCGAATCCGCGACATTGGCGAGGCACAGGCCCCCATCATTACCGATTTCCTTGCCGATCCCGCCGGTGATGCCCTGATCATCATCGAAGCCGGCAGCCTTGCGTCCAAATCGAAACTGCGTCAGACGGTCGAGAAAGCCGGTAATGGCATGGCGCTGCCCTGCTATGCCGATAGCGGACGGGATATCGAAGCCCTGATCAATTCCGTCATGGAAGATCACAAACTGCGCATTGATCGCGATGCCATACGCTATCTGGTCGGTAATCTCGGCTCTGACAGGATGATTTCACGAAGCGAACTTGAAAAACTGGCTCTTTACGCTCTGAAAGAAGGTCAGGTCACATTGGCCGACGCGATGGCCTGTGTCGGGGATAGTTCCGCCCGCCATTATGACGATGTCGTGCAAGCCGTATCCCAGGGCAATGTCGCAAGCCTCGATAGCGCCCTGACCCGCCTGGTCGAAGAAGGCCTCAATCCGGTTGGCGCACTTCGCATGATGATCGGCTATTTTCAAAAACTGCATCTGGTCAAAGGCCAGATGGCACAAGGCACGAATGCCGAACAGGCGATGAAATCGTTGCGTCCCCCCCTGTTTTTCAAGGCCGCAGATCAGTTTCGCGCCAATCTGCAGAATTGGGCATTGGGAAATCTGCAACGCGCCCTGCAAATCCTGCTAGAAGCCGAAAAGGATTGTAAAAGTGGGCTTGCCATCCCCGAAACCATCGCACACCGCGCGATGATCAAGGTCGCCGTTGCCCGCCAGAAGCAGGGCAGACGCTAACGACCGTACATATTTCGCAAAAAGAAAACAGCCCCGCTGATCGAGTCGTACGGGGCTGCTTATCGTTTGCGGATTGGCTATAAAAATCTATTTGTCGCTATTACTTAGGGCTCCATGAGCTTTACTCTTCAGGACTTTCGTGTCCGACAATGTCTCAAGCGCCTCTTCACCGACTTCATCCTGCTCAATCGGCATATCGCCTTCTGGCTCGTCTAGAAACGAGTCATCGGCATCCAGCGCGACCTCGGTCGCGTCGGCAATCGATTCGAGCTCGTCAGTCAGAAGATCCTCATCGATAAACATCGAATCGAATTCGTTGTCCCCCTCACCTTCGGGAGCAAGCGGATCATCCTCGTCATTAACCGGTGCCGACTCGCCCAACCGTCCCTGACTCAAACGTTTGAGAATATCGTCAAGTTGCTCAAGGGTTTCATACCGAACAGAGATTTTACCACCCGCCCCGTCAAAATCGATATTTACTGCCAACCCCAACATATTGCTAAGATCATGCTCCAGCGCCACTGTATCTGGATCTTTATCGCTTGTGCGTCCCGACGAAGGCTTCTTCTGGCGCGCGGTTTTACCGCCGTCACTTTTCACCAGTTTCTCGGTCTGGCGAACGTTTAGCCCCTTCTTGACGATCTGGTTTGCGAGCTCGACCGCGTTATTCGCCCCCAAAAGGGCCCGCGCATGACCGGGGCTCAGCACACGATCCGACAACATCTGCTTGATCGGTGAAGGAAGCGTCAACAAACGCAGGCTGTTCGCAATATGACTGCGGCTTTTGCCAAGCGCCTGAGCCAATGCCTCCTGGGTATGCGAAAAATCGCTCATCAGGCGGCTATAACCTTCGGATTCCTCGAGTGGCGACAAATCCTGCCGTTGCAGGTTTTCGATCAGGGCAATCTCGGCGGTTTCCCTGTCGTCAAAATCACGTACCAGAACCGGCACTTCGTGCAATTGCGCCCGCTGTGCAGCCCGCCAGCGACGTTCACCAGCAATGATTTCATAGGTGGTTTCACCTGTAGAGGACGCCCGCACAAGAATCGGCTGAATAATACCCTTCTGACGAATCGATGCCGCCAGATCGTCAATCGCCTCGTCATCAAAATTGCTGCGCGGCTGGAATGGTGATGGCTTCAGATCGGTGATGGCAATCAGCTGTGTGGTCCCGCCAGGGCCTGGATGAGCAACAGCCTCATTGCTACCAGCAACCGCTGCACCGACATCATCGTCTTCCTCGCCCAGCAGGGCCGATAGCCCCCGTCCCAAACCGCGTTTTTTTGCCTCACTCATGCCTTCACCCCTTCGCGTTTCAGAACTTCGCTTGCAAGATTAAGATATGCCCGCGACCCCGGACATTTCATATCATAGACAAGCACCGGCGTACCGTGGCTTGGCGCCTCTGATACACGGACATTGCGCGGGATCACCGTGCGGTAAACGACATCACCAAAATAGTCGCGTACGTCATTGGCTACCTGTGCTGACAGGTTGTTACGCTTGTCATACATCGTCAAAACAATGCCCTGAATTTCAAGAGCAGGGTTAAAAGCCTTTTTCACCCGCTTAATGGTGCGTACCAGATGGCTGATCCCCTCCAGTGCGAAAAACTCGCACTGCAGCGGCACCAGAACCGCATCACTGGCAACCAACGCATTAAGCGTCAGCAAGCCAAGTGACGGCGGGCAATCGATCAGCACATAATCGACATCATGCGGCAACCGACCGAGCGATTCTTTAAGCTGCATCTCGCGGCGTTCAAAATCGACAAGCTCGATCTCCGCCCCAGAAAGATCCATACCTGATGGCACAATCGTCAGGCGCGGAATAGCAGTTGCCTTGCGTGCTTCTTCCAGCGTGTTGCCGTTGATCAGCACGTCATAAGAACTTATCTGGCGCTCAGACGGACGCAGGCCCAAACCGGTGCTTGCGTTGCCCTGCGGATCAAGATCAACGATCAAAACCCGCTGGTTCACAGCCGCCAACGCAGTTGCCAGATTAATCGTGGTCGTGGTTTTACCAACCCCGCCCTTCTGGTTGGCCACGGCAATGATCCGCGGCCGGTGACCGGCCTCGGAAGAGATTGAAAGCGGCAAATCAATAACGTCGGTCACCGGTCAACTCCTTGCAAAATCATCACCACGCCTTCCGGATCAACCAGGCTGGCATGGGTGGTTACAGTGAATGCCCAACCGGCTGCACGTGCATCGGCCAGCTCTTCCTCAAAGGCACGTCCTTTTAACAACACATAATGCCCGCCCGGTTTAAGATGCCGCTGCCCAAGCTCCAGAAGCTTTGGCAATGGCGCAAATGCACGGGCTGTAATCACGTCGGCTTCGCGCGCGTTGGCGGCTTCAATACGCTCGCGGGCAATTTCGATCTGACCCAGCACCCCACAAACCCGCGCTGCTTCCAGCAGAAACACGGTTTTTTTGGTGTTTGATTCCATCAAAATCACGTCATTCGCACCCAAAATCGCCAAAACGATCCCTGGGAACCCTGCCCCGGAACCGAAATCGACAATTTTCCCGCCACGGACAACGTCTTCCATATACGGCCAAAGTTGCGCAGAATCTTGTAAATGGCGTGTCCAGACGTCATCAGCCGTGCTGGCACCAACGATATTGATCCTTGGCTGCCATTTGACAACAAGGTCAGCATAAAGGCCAAGACGGTCCAATGTTTCACGTGAAACATTCAAATCGGTCTCAAACCATGTTTTTACGGGTTCTGAAATGGATTGCATGTTCGAGTTATAATCCGCGTTAATGATTCGCACCAGACTTGATTTTTTAAACAAACACGTTTTATCGCGTCGAAATCAATAAATTTTGGGAAAAACACGAAAATGTTTCACGTGAAACATTTTACCGATAAGTAGAAGTATCACGGACGCAAAGCCAGCGGGTCAGAATAAGACCAGACAGATATTCAGATAATGTATTTGAAATCGGCGGTAAATGAAGCCCGATCGTCAATGATAAACAGCGGCACATCAAAAAAGGGCAGCACACTTATACAAAATGTGCTGCCTTTCCGAAATTATGGACAACCCAACGTAAGTTCCAATCAGGCGCTGCGTATCGCCTTATGCTTGTGGCTTTTGATATGCCCAAGCAAGGCGGTCACTGCCGCCGGGGTGACACCCGGAATGCGTGATGCCGCACCAATAGTTTCGGGCTGGATTTCTTTCAGTTTCAAACGGATTTCCGCCGAAAGGCTGCCGACGCTATCGAAGTCAAGATCGCGCGGCAGACGCAACTCTTCATCCCGACGGAAGGCCGCAACATCGGCGGACTGGCGATCCAGATAGCCTTTATATTGCGCATCGATTGAAACCTGTTCTCGGATCGCCGGGGTAATTTCAGAAAGCTGCGGCCAGACGCGGGTCAAGGTATCGAAATCAATATCCGGATATGCCAGCAAGTCATACGCCGAGCGCCGCACACCATCCTGGTTGATTTTGATATCATGCTTCGCCAGACCATTCGGGGTTTCGGTCAAATCGGAAACGGTGCGTTTGGCTGTTTCAAGCGAAAGTTTTTTATCACCCCAAACCTGCTGGCGGTGCGATGCCACGCAGCCGATGTCAAGACCACGATCCGTCAGACGCTGGTCAGCATTGTCCGCACGAAGCATCAAACGATACTCAGCGCGTGAGGTAAACATGCGATAAGGTTCGCGCGTGCCCAGCGTCACCAGATCATCAATCATCACACCGATATAGGCGTCAGCACGATCAAGAACAAATTCGCGCTCAACCGCACCTGCTGTGCTTCCGGCGACAAGGGCGGCATTAACACCCGCGACAAGTCCCTGCCCGGCAGCTTCTTCGTAACCGGTCGTGCCATTGATCTGCCCGGCAAAGAACAGTGCGCTGACTTTCTTGGTTTCCAGCGTATGGCGCAGCTCGCGCGGATCAACAAAATCATATTCCACTGCGTAGCCAGGACGGAAAATCGCGACCTTCTCGAGACCCGGAATGGTGGCCAGCATCGCAAGCTGAACTTCTTCGGGAAGTGAGGTTGAAATGCCGTTCGGATAAACCGTCGGATCGTCGAGCCCTTCTGGCTCCAGAAAAATCTGGTGCTGGTTCTTTTCGGCGAAACGCACAACTTTGTCTTCGATGGACGGACAATAACGCGGGCCACTGCTTTTGATCTGGCCACTATACATCGGAGCCCGATGCAGGTTTGCACGGATGATTTCGTGCGTCGCCTCAGTTGTCCAAGTCATGTGACACGGGATTTGCGGTACGGTGATTTCTTGGGTCAGGAAGGAAAACGGATCGGGCGGATTGTCACCCGGCTGTTCTTGAAGACTGGCCCAATCGATCGTTCGGCCATCAAGCCGTGCCGGGGTGCCGGTTTTCAAACGCCCCAAACGGAATTCGAATTTTTCCAAAGTTTCCGAAAGACCAAGTGCTGGCGCATCACCGATACGCCCGGCCGGAGTGGTTTTTTCGCCAATGTGAATAAGACCACGCAGGAATGTTCCCGTTGTCAGAACCACCGCACCGGCATCATATTCGCGCCCGTCTTCGGTGATCACACCGGTCACGCGGCTGTCATCGCCCTCGGCAATTTTAAGGTCGTGAACCGCGCCTTCGATGATCGTCAGGTTTTCCTGATTGGCCAGAATATCCTGCACCGCTTCGCGATACAGCTTCCGATCAGCCTGCGCGCGTGGGCCGCGCACAGCCGGTCCCTTGGAACGGTTCAGCATTCGGAATTGGATCCCGGCGCGGTCAATCGCACGACCCATCACACCGTCAAGCGCGTCGACCTCGCGAACCATATGCCCCTTGCCAAGCCCGCCAATAGCCGGGTTGCAAGACATTTCACCGATACGATCAGCACGGTGTGTGACCAGTGCGGTTTTCGCCCCCATGCGCGCAGCCGCAGCCGCAGCCTCGCACCCGGCATGGCCCCCGCCAACAACAATCACATCAAATCGGTTATCCGACATCGAATTCCTCGTTGAATTCCTTGACTACGCCAAGCCATGACATCTGCTCAATGCAACACAGCTTGCGAGTCTTATTCAGGTCTTAATTCAAAACCACGTGTCATCGAAATGGCCGATGTTTCACGTGAAACAATTTCTGATAATCTTATTTGCCGATACAGAAGTCGCCGAATATAATATCAAGCAGGTCTTCGACATCGACGCGTCCGGTGATTTTACCGATTTCACGCACGGCAAGGCGAACATCCTCGGCCGCCAATTCGGCAATATCGGTCTGCAATCCGCGATCCAGATGATCACTGGCACGCTCAAGTGCCTGGCGGTGCCGCAGCCGTGTCAGAGGAACTGGTCCCGCAAAATCGAGCCCTTCTTTTACGCGAGTCTCCAGCAGTTGCAAGAGGCTTTCCATCCCCTGCCCGGTCATGGCCGATATGGGCAAAACGGGCAGCTCAAGCCGATCACCTATTGCCGATTTTCCAGACCAGACTGTCGGGATATCGCCAACATCCACACCATCCACCTTATTGACCAGAAGGATCGTATTGGCATCAATCAGGCGCGCAGCCTCTGCGTCGATGTGGGGCCAGTCGGAACGATCCACCACAACAAGCCGCAAATCCGCATCCTCCGCGCGGGCGGTTGCACGGCGAACACCCTCGGTTTCGATCACATCGCCACTTTCGCGAAGGCCCGCAGTATCCACCATGGTGACGGGAAAACCACCAAGATCAAGATGGACTTCGATCATATCGCGCGTGGTTCCAGCGATCTCGGACACAATAGCCGCCTCACGCCTTGCCAGCCGGTTCAGAAGGCTTGATTTACCGGCATTAGGCGCACCGAGAATCACGATCTGGAAACCTTCGCGCAACCGTTCGCCGCGCCGGTTATCGGCGAGATGTTTATCCATCTCGCCGTGAACGGATGACAAATCACCACGCACCACCGGCACAATACCACCAGGCAAATCTTCGTCCGGAAAATCGATATCCGCCTCGATGTAGGCCAATGCCTTCATTAAACGCGCGCGCCAGTTTTCGTAAAGGGCGCCCAATTCGCCTGCCATCTGGCGCACGGCCTGCCTGCGTTGGGCCGCAGTTTCGGCATCAATCAGATCGGCAATGCCCTCGGCCGCGGTCAGGTCCATTTTGCCATTTTCGAAGGCACGTCTGGTATATTCCCCCGGTTCGGCGATACGCAGGCCCGGTCGAGCGGCCAAGCAATCAAGAACACCGTCGATTACCGCACGCCCGCCATGAGTATGAAGCTCGACGACATCCTCGCCTGTAAAGCTGGCCGGACCTGCAAAATAGATCGCTACCGCATCATCAAGTCGCTCGTTCGTTTTCGGATCATGGATCGGCGCATAGATCGCATGACGTGGTTTTGGCAGGCTGTCGCGGCCCAGAAGCGCGCACAATGTCGCCCCAGCCATTGACCCGGATAGCCGGATAACCGCCACCCCGGCCCGCCCAGCGCCGCTGGAAAGGGCAAATATGGTGTCTGTCTGGCCCACTCGGATCGGGGTTCCACTGTCGGTCACGTTAATCGTCATCCGTTCTGCTATCCGTCACGCCATCTGAAGAAAAATGTTGCTGGCTGTCCATATCGGTCAGCATTCCGCGAAGGTCAACATATAGCTGCAATCACAAACGGGGCTTTAAGGCTGCACAAGATAGCTGAAAGCGGCATATCATCAGCTTTCTGACCACCAAACAATCCTCGCGGAAACCGGTTTCCAGTTTGATTGACAGATCTTTGGAAACGGCACCAACCTGTCACCGTTCTCGTTGCCGGAAAACACAAAACGACCCCTGTCGGAGCCGTTTGAAGTGATTGTCCTAATGATGATGCCGCGCATCGCGCCTTACCGGTTTATTGATCCGGGCTTAGGCGCAGCCGTTCAACCACCTTTCCCCCGACCAGATGGTCATTAAGGATGGTATCAATATCTTCGATCGTCTCGTAACGATACCAAGTGCCTTCGGGATAGATAACCATCACCGGCCCCAGTTCGCAGCGATCAAGACATCCAGCGGTATTGATACGAGTCATCGGCAGACCCAGTTCCTTGGCGCGAACCTTCATGTAATTGCGAAGCTTCGTAGCACCCTTGGAATTGCAGCATCCGCGTTCGTGCGTCGCGGGGCGCTCGTTCTGGCACACGAAAACATGCGCCTGATAAAAATGTGCCTCGATCGTCAAGCTAGTCAGTCCTTGGTGTTCTTGCCAGTGGTGTTTCCGGCAGCGTTAAACTGGCTCCAGAAGGCTTTCTGAAGCTGTTCCCAGTTCTGCATGCCCTGCGGCAGCCAGGTATTGAGCATGGTTTCGGGATCCATCGCCGCAAGATTAGCTTTCATCCGATCCTCGATATCTTTCATCAAGGCCTGCTGCATGGGCTGCACATCGGGCAGACCAAAAAAGGTGCGCAGTTCTTCCGGCGTGCAATCAATATCCACGGAAACTTTCATCGCCCTGATCTCCTCTGTTTGATCTTCTGCTTTTTATTGGGTCCATTATGGACGCCCGTGCGAAGTTCTCAATCACTATCGACCTCAGAGCACTTCCAATCAGTTAAAAGCCGATAAAATCGCAAT
Organism: Thalassospira permensis NBRC 106175; assembly: GCF_000714555.1. Taxonomy (NCBI): domain Bacteria; kingdom Pseudomonadati; phylum Pseudomonadota; class Alphaproteobacteria; order Rhodospirillales; family Thalassospiraceae; genus Thalassospira; species Thalassospira permensis. Next base: position 123,155 of record NZ_AUNC01000012.1, read on the forward strand.
ATATTGCTAATCCAATCCCTTTACCCCTCTTGTCTTTCGCTTCAGGGGCTTTACCCTTACATCCATAGAATGAATGTCAGCAATGGGATGGAACACTTCCCTTCCCGCAAACCATAAAAAGCCCGCCACCTTCACAGGAAATCCGGACGGGCACAGGATACGACGCCATGAAACTTGCGCAGAACAATCTTGGTTCGGAAACCAGCCCCTATCTTTTGCAGCACCGTGACAATCCGGTGCATTGGCAACCCTGGAGTACCGAGGTTCTTGCCGCGGCCAAGGCCGCAAACAAGCCTGTTCTGCTGTCGGTTGGCTATGCGGCGTGTCACTGGTGCCATGTTATGGCACATGAAAGTTTCGAGGACGATGGTATCGCGGCCCTGATGAACGAGCTGTTTGTGAATATTAAGCTAGACCGCGAGGAACGCCCCGATCTTGATAGTGTCTATCAGAATGCGCTGGCATTGCTGGGTCAGCAGGGCGGATGGCCGTTGACCATGTTCCTGACGCCGGATGGCGAACCGTTCTGGGGTGGGACCTATTTCCCCAAGGAGGCCCGGTATGGCCGCCCGGGATTTGGCGATGTTTTGAAGTCGGTTTCAGAAATCTATACCCAACAGCCCGATAACATCCGCCATAACGTTGCACAGATCGGTCAGGCGCTGATTAAAATGAATAGCGGTGCAACCGGGTCGATGCCGTCGCTCGCGATGATTGATCAGTGCGGTCATGGCTGCTTACAGATCATGGACGGCGAAAATGGCGGCACCAATGGTGCGCCAAAATTCCCGCAACCAAGCCTTCTGGCCCTTATATGGCGTGTCGGAGTTCGCACCAACGATACCGATCTTAAACGCATCGTCCGCCACAGCCTTGATCGCATGTGCCAGGGCGGGATTTATGACCATGTCGGTGGCGGTTTTGCCCGTTATGCCGTCGATGACCAATGGCTGGTGCCGCATTTTGAAAAGATGCTGTATGATAATGCGCAGCTGATTGATCTTCTGTGTGATGTCTGGCGTGAAACCGGCAACCCGCTTTATGAAGCCCGCATTTCCGAAACCATCGACTGGATCCTGCGCGATATGCGAGTCCCCGGCGGAGCCTTTGCCGCCAGCCTTGATGCCGACAGCGAGGGTGTAGAAGGCAAGTTCTATGTCTGGGACGAAGCCGAAATTAACGCCATTCTTGGCAATGATGCCGCCCTGTTCAAGGATATCTATAACGTCAGTCCCTCGGGCAACTGGGAACATAAAAATATCCTGAACCGCACGCAATCGGGCCTTGGCCTTGCGGACCGAACGACGGAAAAGAAACTTTCGGAAATACGGACAAAGCTTTTGGCAGTGCGCAACAAGCGCATCTGGCCGGGATGGGATGACAAGGCTCTGACCGACTGGAACGCTATGACCATCGCAGCTTTGGCTGAAGCCGCAATGGTGTTCAAGCGCGCAGACTGGCTTGATTATGCAAAGCTTGCCTATAATTTTGTGATCAACAGCCTGATGACTGGCGAAAGTAATGACCGGCGCTTCCTGCATAGTTATCGCAATGGAAAGGCACAGCATGCCGGGATGCTCGAAGATTACGCGCACATGATCCGCGCGGCTTTGCGGCTTTATGAATGCTTTGGCGAGGATGCATACCTTCGCGAAGCCACCGAATGGTGCGAAGCAGTCGAAAACCTGTTTGCCGACACCAAAGGTGGTTATTTCCAATCGGCATCTGATGCCGATGATCTGGTTGTGCGCCAGAAACCGCATATGGATAATGCGGTTCCGGCTGGGAATTCGGTCATGGCACAAAATCTGGCGCGGCTTTATGCCCTGACCGGCGATACCAAATATCGCGACCGGGCGGAAATCACCATTGCCGCCTTTGCTGGGCGATTAAACGAACAATTTCCCAACATGCCTGGCCTTCTTCTGGCAGCCGAAATGCTGCAAAATCCGCTTCAGATCGTGCTGATCGCCAAGGAACGCAGCCAGATGTACATGGAAATGCGGCGTGCCATCTTTGCCGCCTATCTGCCAAACCGTGCGATCACCATTCTGGCCGACACCGATGCCCTGCCCGACCTGCACCCAGCCAAGGGAAAAACCGCGATTGACGGACATGAGACAGCCTATGTCTGTCAGGGGCCGGTCTGTTCCGCACCGGTTACCAATGCCACCGACCTTGCCAAGCTGCTTGCCAATTTGCCAAATAAGTCGACATAAGAAGAGCCGCTGATACGATGCCTGCTCAACTCGGATGTTTCACGTGAAACATCCGATGGTTGGCCTCCTCCTCCGGCGTCCAAAAATTAATTATGCCTTTTACCCCTTCCCACAAGCCGCAGGATTTCGACCATGCCGCAGATTTCGATGAACAGCCCGGTCGGGGCGATTACAATTTTCGAATTCGACGATCAGATCGTCGCCGTCGATTGGGGCTTTGTCGAGGATATGGAACCGAGTCCGGTCCTGAGCGATGCCAAAGCGCAGCTCAATGCCTATTTCGATGGCAAGCTTGATGCCTTCAACCTGCCGCTGGCGCCCGATGGCACCGATTTCCATAAGGCGGTATGGGATGCGATGTGCAAAATCCCGCGCGGCAAAACAGCGACTTATAAAGATTTGGCAATTGCCGCCGGGGCACCAACAGCCTATCAAGCGGTCGGCACAGCCTGCGGGCTTAATCCGATCCCGATCATCATTCCGTGTCACAGGGTTCTGGCAAGCGGCGGCAAACCGGGTGGCTATTCCGGCGACGGTGGACTTGAAACCAAACGCGCGCTTTTGAAGATCGAAGGCGTAGATCTGATCATCCCAATCGATCAGGGTAACCTGTTCTGAAAAAAGCAGCTATCAGCCAATTTTGTCTGGCATTCCATCAGGTGAAATATCGTCTTTTAACCTCCGTCCGAACGGACAAAACCAAACCTGCTGAATAGTAAAATGGCGTTTTCTGACATAGACTTGGACCATTGATCAGACAAGCGCCAAACGGCGCCTTAACGGGAGGTCTCCATGACCAAAGCTTTCCGATTTTATGAAACCGGTAGCAGCGATGTGCTGCGTTTTGAAGATGTCGAGATCGGCGCACCGGGTGCGGGTGAAGTTCGCCTGCGACAGGAAGCCGTCGGGCTGAACTATATCGATATCTATTTCCGTTCCGGGGTTTATCCGGCCCCGTCCCTGCCATCGGGCCTTGGGCTTGAAGGTTCGGGCGTGATCGAGGCGGTTGGTGACGGCGTAACCGACCTTGCAGTTGGTGATCGGGTTGCCTATGCCGCACAACCGCTGGGTGCCTATGCCGAGGCACGTGTAATGCCGGCCAAGGGTTTGGTTAAAATCCCGGACGGAATCAGCTTTGATCTTGCAGCAGCCGCAATGTTGCAGGGCATGACCGCTCAGTATCTTTTGCGCCGAACCTATCACGTCAAAAAAGGCGATACGATCCTTATCCATGCGGCTGCAGGCGGGGTTGGCCAGATTGTTTGCCAGTGGGCCAAACATCTGGGTGCCACCGTAATCGGCACCGTCGGATCGAAGGAAAAAGCCGAGATCGCCAAATCCAAGGGCTGCGATTATCCGATCCTTTATCGCGAGGAAAAGGTATCCGAGCGTGTAAAAGAGATCACCAACGGCCAAGGCGTTGAAGTAGTTTATGATTCCGTCGGTAAGGATACCTTTGACGACTCGCTCGATTGTCTGAAACGGCTTGGCATGATGGTCAGTTTCGGCCAGTCATCAGGCGCCGTTCCGCCCATCCCGCTTAAGGCACTCGCACCTGGGGCCTATTTCCTGACCCGGCCAAGCGTCTTCCAGTATACCGACACCCGCGAAGAGCTTCTGGCGACTGCAAACGAGCTGTTTGACGTCCTGAAATCTGGTGTGGTGAAGATTGATATCGGCGCGACATATGACCTTGCGGATGCCAAACACGCACATGACGACCTTGAAGGCCGCAAAACAACGGGCTCGGTCATACTGAAACCCTAAGACTTTATCGCATTGAAAAACATCGATTCACGCCTTTGCGGAAATGAAAGGAATGGGAAGAGGCAGGGTTAAACCCCCGCCTCTTCCTTTTCCGTGTGCCAGGCACGAACATCGCGCGCGATAGCATCGAAACGATCCGACAGGCCGGAGCTAACCGCACGGCACGGAGCAATGACAGCTTCGGCCCAATCGACATAGCGCAGAATCTGTTCTCGGTCCCAGCCAACCGGGGTATCGGTCAACATCGCGCCAACATTGGCGACCTTATCGGCCAGACGGACCAGTTTAGCCCCGTTACTAAGATGCGGGGCGGTTTCGATCTGGCGGGCTTTGCGCTCATCGCGCGGCAGCGCCTTGTCATCGCTGACTTCAAGGACGATATCGGCGATCATTTCATTGAAACAGGCGGCAATTTCATCGCGAGTCGCCCCGCAATCCTCGATCACATCATGCAGGACCGCAGCACAGAGCACGTATTCATCCGTATGCGGTTCGCACTCGATGATCAGGCGCGATACCTCGATCGGGTGATTGATGTAGGGTTCATGGGCCGGGCCTTTGCGGCGCTGGTCACGATGCGCGCGGGCGGCAAAATCGACGGATTTCAGTAAAAGCTGCATCAGCCTTGAAAAAAGTAGTGGAAGAACGAGACCAGAGTCACATTTGATTGCGGCTACTGCAAGCATTGATGGCTATCGACATCAAAAATCTATGCCCCACATACAGGAAAGAGCCAAAATCAAGGAGATAAGCGAGACATGCCCGAGGAAATGAATCTTAAACTAACCTTGCAAAATACCGGCTACCGAACCTCTGCATTTAACCAGTCTGGCACCGCAAACCGGCTGGAAATCGGCCCCGCCCCATCATCTGGCCGCCAATAACCAAATGGATTGCGAAATCGTCGCTGCTGATGAGCTGACAATCACCCTTCGATACGGGGTACATCATATCGGGCTTCATTTTGGTAATGGAAAGCTGCATGTCGAACCGGGTGATAGCAAACTGATCCGGCAGAAACTTGACGGTCACAATGCCGAACTAACATTGGCAATGACCTGAATAGCGAAGTGTTTCACATGAAACATCCCGCAAGGTTGCAGATCAGGCCCGGTTCCGGCGAGTGCCTGCCATTCGGCGGCCCGCACAGCACAGATATATTCATCGCGCAAAGGCAACCTGTCACTGTTCAAGCGAAGTAGATCACAGTGATCTACCGCACTCATAAACCTGTCGGATACCTCCTGCCGGCAAACAAAAACCCCCGACAGATTGCCGGGGGTTTTCCATGACGGGTCGATTACAGGATCGAACGGCGATCAGCCATTCATTGAATCGAAGAAATCGTCGTTGTTTTTGGTCGATTTGAGCTTACCGAGCAGGAATTCCATCGCATCCTGCGGCCCCATCGGGTTGAGGATACGGCGCAGAACCCACATTTTGGAGAGCGCGCTTTTTTCGACCAGCAGTTCTTCCTTACGGGTACCCGATTTAAGAATATCGATCGCCGGGAAGATACGTTTGTCGGACAGTTTGCGATCCAGAATAAGCTCGGAGTTACCAGTACCTTTGAATTCTTCAAAGATGACCTCGTCCATGCGCGAACCGGTATCAATCAGGGCAGTTGCGATGATGGTCAGCGAACCGCCTTCTTCTATGTTACGTGCCGCACCGAAAAAGCGTTTCGGACGCTGCAGGGCGTTGGCATCGACACCACCGGTCAGAACCTTGCCGGAGCTTGGAACGACAGTGTTGTAAGCACGTGCAAGACGAGTGATGGAGTCCAGCAGGATGACGACATCGTGCTTGTGCTCAACCAGGCGTTTTGCCTTTTCCAGAACCATTTCAGTGACTTGGACGTGACGCTGTGCGGGTTCGTCGAAGGTCGAACTGATGACCTCGCCCTTCACGGAACGGTCCATGTCGGTCACTTCTTCCGGGCGTTCATCAATCAGAAGAACGATCAGATAGGCTTCCGGGTGGTTTTCCTCAATCGCGTGCGCAATGTTTTGCAGCATCACGGTTTTACCGGTGCGCGGCGGTGCGACGATCAGGGCACGCTGACCTTTGCCAAGCGGGGAAACAAGTTCAATCACACGGTTGGTGATGTCCTTGTTGCCTTCCTGATCAAGGTGGCGCTCCATCTTGAGCGGCTCGTCCGGGTAAAGCGGGGTCAGGTTATCGAAATTGATGCGATGGCGGACTTTTTCGGGCGCATCAAAGTTGACCTTGTCGACCTTGAGCAGCGCGAAATAACGCTCGCCCTCCTTGGGCGAACGAATCTGGCCTTCAACCGTATCGCCCGTGCGCAGACCAAAGCGCCTAACCTGGCTCGGCGAGACATAGATATCGTCCGGACCGGCAAGATAGTTTGCCTCGGGACTGCGCAGGAAGCCAAAGCCGTCTGGCAGAACCTCCAACACGCCTTCGCCGAAAATGGCATGATCGTTTTCGGCCAGCTGTTTGAGAATGGCAAACATCAGCTCCTGTTTACGGAGCGTGCTGGCGTTTTCGATTTCGAGTTCCTCGGACAGGGCAAGAAGCTCCGTCGGGGATTTCTTTTTGAGTTCCTGAAGATGCATATGTGCGTTTAATGATCTTGTGATTGCCGGGAAAGGCGATGATTGAAAGGAGAGGAGATATAGAGAGGAATGCGGTCGACGGTCAGGCAGATCATAGTTTCTGCGGACCTGTCGGAACCTTGTAGTTGTGAAGCAGACAGGACTGTTTCATGTTTCCGGTGAAAACACCACAGATTGATAACGCCGATTGAACCAATAGTCAAACCGTGTTTGATACCATTAAGGCAATATCACGTGCACCTGTTGCAGAACTGCCATGCAATCGCCTGCCCAGGCTAAACCGGTGAAAGATATTCTTCAACCAACTGGCGAACCTTCGTGCATCTGTCTGGTCAACCAACCCGTTCGCGGACTATCGCCAGCATACGGGCAAGCTGATCATCGCTTAAACCGGCAATCCGTTCCGACAGAAGATTGGCAAGTTCGGTTGCCTCTGGCTCAAGCCCGGCGGTATCTACCGTTACCTTGGGATGAGAAAGCTGTGCTAGGCGTTTGATTTCGTCAACTTCATCCCAGACCAGATTGAAATAGCCGCAGATTTGCTGCACCAGACCCGGGCTTGGCCGGCCACGATGGCCATGTTCAAGCGCGGAAAGGTATGCTGGCGAGAGCTGCAAGGCGTTTGCCATATCGGTCAGGGTGACATTATGGCGCGCCCGTAATTCGCGAATACGATTGCCAAAGGGTGTCACGGGCGTCTCCGTTTCAGCAGAACATAAAAGGCGCCCGATCCGCCGTGCTGGATACGAGCTTCGCTGATGGCAAGAATACGGGTGCGAAGCCTTGGCGCGCTTAGCCATTGCGGGGTGCGTTGGCGCAAAAGACCGGTGCGGCCATATTCATCAGCACGCGATCCTTTGCCCGTAATCACCAGAACACACCGTTTTCCGGCCCGCCAGCTGTCTTCGATAAAAGCATTCAGTGCATGGTGGGCGACATCCTGGGTCATGCCGTGCAGATCGATACGTCCGTCGATTGACATCTGGCCTTTCTGGAATTTTTTGGCCGTCGACTTATCAATGTTATCGGTGACACCGGGTTCAAGTTCGGCCAAGGCGCGATTCTTTATCTGCGGGCCTCGATCAGCATTGCGTGCAGATGGCAGATTGCGCGCAGCCCGGACTTCTTCGGCCTTGTTGATTTCGCCTTGCAGGTCATCAGGAAGCGGCATCGCCGTATCGCTTTTGGGATGATCTTCGTCCAGTTCGAACACGGCGTCGCTGCCCTTGCGCTGTTTGGAATGCAGGGGTTTGACATCACGCGTGAAAATTTCCCAAAGGGCCTTTTCTTCGTCGCTGACGGAGCGCCGTCTTTTATGGGTTTTCTTTTGTGTCATCCACCAGAACGATATGCAAACGGCGCGGTCCGTGCGCGCCTAGCTGTATCGTCTGTTCGATATCGCCTGTTCGCGACGGGCCTGTCACCCAAAGGAATGTTTGCGGCATATTGCCGTTTCCTTCCCATTCGCGCAACCGTGCCCATACTTCTTCGTAAGTTCCGACGATGTCGCTGACTTTTAAAACGACAATACGGGTGTCGGGAAGCATATTGAGCGTAACCGCCAACCGCGCCATAAACCGAACAATGGTGGGTCCAAAGCCTGATGATCACTACATGTGCGAATGTTCATAAACCGTATCAATCATCCCGCCCGAAAAGATCAAGACAGGCAACACCGTTATTGTCGAGGTTCAACATTGCTCGCAGAAACGCACTGTCGGTATTCGAAGACAAGCCATGTCTCTCACGTAAATTAATGAATTGGCCACTTTTCTTGATCTTATTGAGAGAGTTCTGAAGTTTTTTGATCTCGTCAATCGGGGCCGCATTGCTGATGGCAATATAAAGAAAACAACTGCGATATGGTAAAATCCCGTCAATATCGCGTTGCTGAGCACTGGGATCGACAATGTCGCGATATTGGCGCAGAACCGAACCACCAATTGCAATCAGATCCACACGATCAGCATGTAACATAGGCAGTAAAAGCTCTTCGCGTGGAACCAGAACAAGCTGTTGTGCGCCGCGTTTACGTAAATAGGGTTCACGCGCCGATCCCAACAAAACGCCGATCCGTGCCGAGGACAGGATGTTATCAAAGCTCATATCCTGCCATTTGGCATCGGCGTAACCATAAAGGTTCCAGATCGTGCGACTGATCGGCCCAACCCATTTGAAGCTGTCTTCGCGATCCGCGGTTCGAGTTGTCGGATAGATTACATGCCGGGTGCCCTGCACCGCCTGTTCCATAACCCGCTTCCAGGGTGCTTGGGCCGCAATAACATAGGGCAGACCAGCATCGTTAAACAGAGTCGTGACAAGATCATCAAAATAGCCCGGTTCGGGACGGACTTTATCACGACCGCCCTCAGACGCATGAATGGTATAGGCAAGTTCGCCATCGATGAGGGTGTCTGTTTGCTGCAACTGGATCGGGGATTGGTCACCCAATTGATATTGGGCGCTCGCATCGCGGGTTGGGATCCCCGACAGAAGCATTGCAGTGATCAAACATCCGATTACATCCGGCTTGTTGAAAAGCGGCCGGTTCAAGAACGGGAGTTCAAAAAGCAAAAAGACGATCTGACAAAAAAAAGAAGTTCGAAAAAAAACGGCATATCGGGAAAACATGCCGGTCACATCATACCTCTTCGAGCTTTAGCCAAAAGGCACCTGAAAGCTTTGTTTCAATATAGGCGCGATGTGCAGCCAATTCTTCGTCGCTGACGATATTGAGCCGTGGTTCAAGACGATTTTCCTTTGGCCCCACCACCATGCGCGGGGTATTCGCGGTCTCCTTTGCTTTGTCCTTGGCATTGGAATCAAGCAAAAGCCCATGTTGCCGCCCCCCCAGCAGTTCAAGATAAACCAGCGCCAACAGATCGGAATCGAGCAATGCGCCGTGCAGGGTACGGTTCGAGTTATCGATCTTGAAACGACGACACAGCGCATCGAGGCTGACCGGAGAACCAGGGAATTTTTTGCGCGCCATCTGCACGGTGTCAATCGCGCGATTCATGTCAATTTTCGGCTTGCTCAGCCATTCAAGTTCTGCGTTCAGGAATTTCATATCGAACGCAGCGTTATGGATCACAAGAAGCGAATCATCGCCGATAAATTTGAGAAAATCATCGACAATTTCGGCAAAAACAGGCTGGTCTTTAAGGAAATCGTCACCTAGACCGTGAACGTCAAATGCCTCTTTTGGCATCGGACGCTGCGGATTGATATATTGGTGATATTGCTGTCCCGTCGGCATGTGATTGATCAACTCGATGCAACCGATTTCCACCAGGCGATGGTCTGCATATGGATCAAGGCCGGTGGTTTCCGTATCAAGGACAATTTCACGCATGTCGGGTCCGATTTTCCAGTTGGTCAATGATGGTCCGTATCGTAGCGAAAGTTACCGCCCGCCCCAAGCCTGTCGGGATGATAAAATCGGCTTTGCGACATTTTTCGCGATCCGGCATCTGTTTGGCAAGAATGGCGGAAAATTTGGCCTCCGTCATCCCTGATCGCGCCATAACACGTTGGCGTTGAATGAACTCCGGCGCTGATACTACCGCAACTTGATCGCAGCGTTTTTCGCCCGCCGTTTCAAACAGAAGCGGTATATCAAGCACAACCAATGGTCTTTGCGCCAGACGGTTCTGCTTTAGAAATCGGTTTTCGTCACCGCGAACCAGCGGGTGCAGGATGGCTTCAAGACATTTCAGCGCATCGGAATCGGCAAAAACGATTGGTCCGAGTATCTGGCGATCAATACGGCCGTCTTGCAGGACATGAGGGAATGCCGAAATGATCGGTTCAAATGCCGCCCCATCCGGTGCCATTAAATGATGGACGCTGGCATCGGCATCGTGAACCGGCACACCGAGATAGCGGAACATCCCCGCCGCTGTCGATTTACCCATGCCGATGGACCCGGTCAGTCCCAAAATCACCATAATAAATAGTGTCCTGTGATCTTAATTCGGATTAATCTGGCGAAAGCACGAATTCGCGAAGCTCTGGCGTAACCTCTGGATCAATCCCGAACCAGCGATGGAAACCCGGTCGTGCCTGATGCAGCAACATGCCTAACCCGTCAACCACCTGATTGCCGCGTTTTTTGGCTTGTGCCAGCAGATCGGTTATCAGCGGTGCATAAACGATATCGGTAACAAGGGCTGTTTGCGGCAAACCTTCAAGATCGATTTCAAGTTTCGGCTGTCCAACCATGCCAAGGCTTGTGGTATTGACCACAAGTGCCGCATCGGCAAGGCTTGCGGGATCAAGCGGCCAGTTCACAACATTTATCCGGGGATCATTAATCTCGGTCGCCAAATCTTCAGCGCGTTTGCGTGTACGATTGGTAATACGGATTTCGGGACTGCCTTCGTCAAGCAGGGCAATCAAAACCGCGCGCGATGCCCCACCCGCACCCAGCACCACCGCCGGACCAGACGCAAAATCGATATTCGGGGCTTCTTGGCGCAGGTTTTCGATAAAACCGAACCCATCGGTATTATCGCCCAGCATGCGGCCATCCTTGGCAAAGGTCACAGTATTGACCGCTCCGATGCGACGCGCACGATCAGAGAGTTCATCACATTCGGGCATCGCCATTTCTTTTTGCGGAATGGTGACATTGACCCCAGAAAAACCCAGATTTCGCAAGGATTTCAGGGCACCCTGAAAATTATCCGGCTCTACCGGGAGCGGCATATAGCAACCGTCGATCCCGTATTTTGCCAGCCAGTAACCGTGCAGACGCGGCGATTTCGAGTGCGATACCGGCCAGCCCATCACACCGGCAAGGCGCGAGGTACCCGACAGGGTTCGATAAGGAGTTCGCAAAGTCATAATGAAGAATTTCCTGCCTGAATGTCTTTTATTATGCCTTGAGAATACCGTGATCACGCAAGAAGCCAATCAGCGGCAAAAGAGGCAGGCCCAGAACGGTAAAATAGTCACCGCGCACTTCGGTGAAAAGCTGCGCGCCAATACCTTCAAGCTGATAACCTCCAACACAGTCGTAAATGTCGTCGCCGGCGGCATCAAGATAGTCTTCGAGCCATTCATCCGTAAAGTTGCGCATGGTCAGATGGGCGGTATCGATGGTGCCCCAGATACGTGATCCTTCCTTATAGATCACGGCCGCCGAAACCAGTTGATGGGTTTTACCGCGAAGCGCCAGAAGCTGGGCACGGGTATTGTCGCGGTCACGCGGCTTGTCAAACCAGATCCCGTTGCATTCCAGCATCTGATCGGCCGCTATAACGATACCATCGGGTTGCTGTCGATACATGCGCAATGCCTTCATTTCGGCGAGCGTTTCGGCGGCTTCGGCAGCACTGGCACCTTCGGCCTTCATTGATTGCTTGTAACCCTCTTCGTCGATCATGGAGGCAATTGCCTCGCAATCCACACCTGAATTTCTCAGCATGGAGTGGCGAGCTTTGCTGCTGGACGCCAGAATCAGTCTGGTCATGTATCGGTATCCTGTGATTTTCTCATGTCTTTGAATTAATCGAATTAATGACCACGCCGGTCATACATGGTCGATAGAATGATCGCCGCGGTTTCTTCGATGGATCGTCTGGTGACGTTGATAATCTTCCAGCTGCGATCAGTAAAATAACGGCGTGCCTGATGGACTTCGTTTCGCACGGCAACCGGGTCAACGTAATCTCCACCCTCGCCGCGCTCGATCTGGCGCAGTCGATTTTTGCGGATCGATACCAGTTGATCAACATCCTTGATCAGGCCAACAACCAGCGGATTTTTAAGCTTGTCGAGTTCCGGGGGCAACGGGCACCCCGGCACAAACGGCACATTGGCGGTTTTGATGCCACGATTTGCCAGATAGACGGAGGTTGGTGTCTTTGACGTGCGCGAAACTCCGACAATCACGACATCGGCTTCTTCAAGATCCCAGGTCGATTGCCCGTCATCATGAGACAGCGTGTAATCAATGGCTTCGATCCGGTTGAAATAATCTTCGTCCATTTTATGAAGGGCGCCGGTGCGACCGCGTGATTGCTGTCCCAGATACCCCGCCATCATGGTAATGGTATTATCAAGCACATGGCTGTGCGGTACCTGCAAACGGCGACAGCCTTCTTCGAGCTTGCGGCGGATATCCATATCGAAAACCGTATAAAGCACGATACCGGGATTGCGTTCGATATCGGCAAGCACACGGGCGAGCTGCGCATCGGTTCGGATCAGCGACCAGACATGTTCATGGGCCCGGACATCGGGAAATTGTGCAATGCAGGCACGTGCCACCCCGTCAACGGTTTCACCGGTCGAGTCCGATACCAGATGGAGGTGAAAGATGTTGTCGTCATCAATCATTGCAGACCCGCAATTTTCCAGCATTTCATATTACTTAACCGAAACCCGGTGTTCGATATTTCGATCATCTGCCATATGTCAGGGCACTGCAATCCCAACCATAAATTAAACTGACGGAGTCGGGCCTGTGGATAATTGTGGATAACGGGGGCGACTCCGGCCAAATTTTTTCCACAGATTTTATCCTGCACGTCATACAAAATTTCTCAATGCATTCGTCCCACGGGGGATAAGCGGAAAATTTTTTCCCTAATAGCAGGGATAACAGGGCGAAAACCAGATTAATCCCCGCTATCCCCATTATTCAAAAACGGCTTTTCCCAAGCTCATCCTTGGGAGTCGTTCGGATTCGTCCCCAGTTTTCCCCAAGACCGTTTGAGATGAATCATTTTTCCCGAGTCGCAATGTGGATAAGCTGTGCACCAAATTTGATCCCCGTTATCCACAGGGAACCACTAACAAACAACATCCTTTTTTATTAAAGAAGGTTTTGTTAGAGACACGGTGGAAAAACGGATTGGAAAGGCTTCAGGACACAATTAACGGGTCAGGAACCGGGAACCGGACATAAGCGCCAGATCATCGTGTCTGACAAAAGGATCGGGACTATCATACCCGGAAACAGCCCGTTAAAAGGCAGTTACCGGCAGTCAAACAGGAAACGTCATGCCAAAACCAAACAAGACCTTTTTGCGCGCCCTTGCCGGTGAAATATTGCCGGTACCTCCCATCTGGCTCATGCGCCAGGCGGGTCGCTATCTTCCGGAATATCGCGCAACACGGTCCGAAGCAGGTTCGTTCCTCGATCTTTGCTATAATCCTGATCTTGCGTGTGAAGTTACCTTGCAGCCGTTGAGGCGCTATGACTTCGATGCGGCTATTCTGTTCTCCGATATCCTCGTCATACCACAGGCACTTGGGCAGCATTTGGCTTTCAAGCAGGGGGAAGGACCGCAGCTTGAAGCCATTCGCGATGCTTCGGGACTTGGCATCCTAAATGTTGATCATATCCATGACACATTGGGGCCGGTTTACGAGACGGTTGCAAAGCTCTCTGCATCCATTCCGTCTCATACCTCTCTCATTGGTTTTGCAGGGGCACCGTGGACGGTTGCGACCTATATGGTTGAAGGCAAGGGCAGCAAGGATTTTGCCAATATTCGCCGCTTTGCTTATGGCGATCCAGACGGGTTTTCACGTCTGATAGAAATCCTGGTCGAAGCCACCACGCAATATCTGCTAAAACAGGTTGAAGCAGGTGCGGAATGCATTCAGCTTTTTGAAACCTGGGGCGGAGTACTGTCGGAAAACGGGTTTGAACGCTGGGTGATCGAACCGACCAAAAAGATTGTCGCAAATCTTAAGGCGGTACATCCGGATTTGCCTGTGATTGGCTTCCCAAGGGGTGCTGGCTTGCATCTGATCGACTTCAAACAGAAGACTGGTGTCGATGCCGTTGGTCTTGATAGTGGTGTTCCTTTGAAATGGGTTGCGAAAAAACTTCAGCCATTGGGCCCGGTGCAGGGTAATCTTGATCCGATGTATCTGATTACCGGTGGGGACGAAATGATTGATGAAACCCGCCGTATCCTAGATGTGCTGCGTGATGGTCCGTTCATTTTCAATCTTGGACACGGGATTACCCCGGAAACATCGCCGGAAAATGTCGGCAAGCTGGTCGATTTTATTCGAAATTATCGCTGATAATTGAAATCGATCAAATCGATTGAAAAATTCAATGCGTAAAATGGTTTAAACCCGTTGCACTTCGATACTGATTGGCCATTATAATCGGCAGGATCAAAAGAAGTGGGACGGGTTTATCCAGACAAAACTTCCGGGATGAACCGGACAGTTTCAAAACGCCATGAAGGATATGCCGATGTCCGAACTAAAGCGTAAAAAACGCGCGATCATTCTTTTCAATCTGGGCGGCCCGGATGGCCCGGATGCGGTTAAGCCGTTTCTTTTCAATCTCTTTAATGATCCGGCGATTATTAGCCTGCCCAATCCGTTCCGGTATTTTCTGGCAAAGCTTATTTCATCGCGCCGCGCACCGATTGCACGCGAGATCTATAACCATATCGGCGGAAAATCGCCGCTGCTGGAATTGACTAAGGATCAGGCGGATGCGCTTGAAACAGCGCTTAACGGGCTTGATGACGGCTATGAAAATCGCTGTTTCATTGCCATGCGTTACTGGAAACCGTTTGCCGATGAAAGTGCGGCCGCGGTTAAGGCATGGGGTGCGGATGAACAGATTTTGTTGCCGCTTTATCCGCAATTTTCAACAACCACCAGCGGATCCTCGGTCAAGGACTGGAAGCGGGCCTGTCACAAGGTTGGCCTTGCGGCGCCGATCAAAACCGCGTGTTGTTATCCAACCAATCCTGGCTTTATTGATGCATCGGCTGAAATGGTTAAGGCCGGGTATGAAAATGCCCTGAAAAAGGCTGCCTATCTTGGTGTTGGCAAGCCACGCCTGCTGTTTTCTGCCCATGGTGTGCCCAAGGCAGTGATTACCAAACGTGCTGATCCATATCAGTCGCAGATTGAAAAATCAGCACAAGCCGTGGTCGACAAGATGGCAATTGCCGATCTGGACTGGCTTGTGTGCTATCAAAGCCGTGTAGGGCCGATGGAATGGATTGGCCCGTCGACCGAGCATGAAATTGAACGTGCCGGCAAGGATGGCGTACCATTGGTGATTGTTCCGATTGCCTTTGTTACCGAGCATTCCGAAACGCTGGTCGAGCTGGACATTGAATATCGCGAAATTGCCGATGAGCTGAAAATCCCGGTTTACGAACGTGTTCGAACGGTTTGTTCGCATCCGCTGTTTATCAGTGGCTTGGTTGATGTGGTCAACGAAACCCAGCAGGAACTTGATCAGAACGGACCAGATGATTACGCGGTGGAAACGCGTGGCTGGTGGTGCCCGGATGAACATAGCTGTGCGGTGGCCAAACAGCCGATGGGTGCGGGCCCTGCCTGATTATATTGTTGATCGGGCAATTTGACGTTTATCCTGTTTGAAACAAACAATATCGATTGCCCCGTGCCCCGAATCGACCAGAAGAGAGAGACATGGATACCTACAGCGTTATCAAATCCCTGCATGTCATCAGCATTATTGCCTGGATGGCAGGGCTTTTGTATCTGCCGCGGCTTTTTGTCTATCACTGCGAAGTGGCACCGGGTTCCGAAGCCAGCGAGAAGTTCAAGATCATGGAACGCCGGTTGCTGCGCGCGATCATGAATCCGGCGATGATTGCATCATGGATTTTCGGCGGTTATCTGATCCATGCAGCCGGTGTGATGACCGAGGGATGGTTCCACGTCAAATTGCTGTGCGTGGTGCTGATGACCGGGATGCATATGATGATGGCGCGCTATCGCCGTATGTTTGACGCCGATGCAAACACCAAGTCCCAGAAGTTCTTCAGAATTTTGAACGAGGGACCAACCATCCTGATGGTGATTATCGTCTTTATGGTCATTGCCCGCCCGTTCTGATCCGGATGATTTTAGGGTGATTTACCGATCATTTGAAAATCATTTCGGTATTAAAATAAAAAGGCCGCCCGTTTGGCGGCCTTTGTTTTGGTATCGTATCAAATTGACTCAAAGCAGGAAATCAGGCGTTGCCCGCAGGCTGACCTTCCATCTGTTTGGCGAATTTCTTGCGGAAAAGATCAGCAAAATCAATCTGCTGCATCATCAACGGCGGGAAGCCACCATCGGCAGTCAGGTCAGAGATGATTTTGCGTACATAGGGGAACAACATACGCGGAACTTCGATCAGAAGAACCGGCAGACGGTGTTCGTCAGCCACATTAAGCGTCACGACGGCACCATACTGAAGTTCCGCGATGAAGGCGACCTTGTCGGCAACGTCGGCTTTGACGTTAATTTTAACAGTGACTTCGTGAAGTTTCTGGTCCTGAGTCGTACGCGCCTCGACATCGACATCGATGTTGATTTTAGGTTGCTGTTGCAGGGCTACGCTTTCCGGTGCATTCGGATTTTCGAAGGAAAGATCCTTTATGTACTGGGTGTGGATCGTGATCGGGTTGCCAGTCGGCTTCTGTTCTTCGCCGCCCTGTCCTGCACCGGTGGTGTTCTCGGCCATTAAAGTATAACTCCCTTAAATCTCGGTCTTGATCAGAAACAAGCCGTTCAGAACGTATCTGCCAGGGGATTGGCAGCATGATCAGATGTTCTGAAACTGGCTGATATGCTTGTTTCTGACGCCGCAACCTTGCGGCATGTCCTCTCATGGCCTAGCATGTCTTCTGGATACGGGCAAGAAAATCGCCGTAACACTAGGTCTAGGTCAAAAATGGCGCAAAAAGGCCACTTTGGGTGTGACCAGCAGTAGGTAGCCAAGCCTTGCAGAATGTCGCGCAAGACGTCGAATAGCCGCCAAAACGACAACAGATCCCAGCGCGTGGTCAAAGTCCTGTCGGGAATGATCGATGTGATCGGTTATGCCAAACGTGGCGAAGAATTGTCATTATGAATTCTTGGGCGGCAGATTGCGGGGATCATCGTCATTTCTGTTGTGATCGGTTGTATCCCTGCTTTCGCCATTACCATTGGTGGGACTGACATTTTCGAAGTCACCATCAATGATCGGTCCAGTACCCGGACGCCGTCCGCGGCCAGCAGAAGTACCGCCCGACGACGAGCTCTCATTGCCATAGGTCCGGCGCGAGAAATTGGTCCGGATATTGCCCGACTGAACCAGTTTCATGATGACGCCGGCACCAACCGCCTTTCGCAGCGGCGGGACCAGCAACAGAAAGCCCATGGTGTCGGTGACAAAACCGGGGGTCAGCAGCAGCACACCAGCAACCAGAATGCAGATGCCGTCAAACAGCTCGCCAATCGGCATTTCGCCTTGATCTATCTGGGCCTGCGCACGGGCCAAGGTTTGCAAACCCTGAGCACGCATCAGTGAGGTTCCGACCACAGCGGTCAGGATGACGATGCCAATCGTTGGCCAAAGGCCAATCAGTTCGCCTGCCTGAATGAAGACGGCAATTTCGATGATCGGCATGGCCACGAAGATGGCCAGAAAATAAAAGCCCATTTTTGCTCCGCTCGGCTTTGCATTTGGTCGATGTGATCAGGTTTGATCACAGTCTGTCAGGTAAACATACTTTGACAGGACCTGTCCGCAAAGCGCAGTATTACATAAACATGTTGGTTTTCAGGTATTTCGCTTTAATCTGACCTGAAAGACTTTCTGAATTTGTCGGCAAATTAACGGTATAACTGGACGAAAATGCGGCAGTTTACCAACGTGTTCGCGACGATATGATGATTGTGCGAATGAACATGGTGAAACCGATCACATTTTAAATGCGATAGGGAGTTGCCCTTGCATTCGCTTCGGTTCATACCATTTCTCGACCACAGCAGTTTTGCTGTTTTTGGCGTTTTTCGAAACCTTACAGATCAAGAGTCCGGGCTTGCAGTATTTCGACATCATTCTTTTCGCATTGATCGCTGTTTTTCTGGTTTTGCGTCTGCGCAGTACCCTTGGGCGCCGCAATGGCGAGGAAAAACAGGGTCCAACGGATGTTTTTGGCCGTCGTTCGCACGAGGATGACAGCAAAGGTGCCACCAATGGCGCGCCACAGCCGACGGACAATGTCTATCGCCTGCCTGATGCCGACAAGGTAGTCGGAAAGGATGATGCAACTGTTGCGGTTGACAGCAGTGCCTTTAGCGTGTTGCAGCAAATCCAGAAAGCTGATCCCGACTTTACCCAGCAGGATTTCCTGAATGGGGCGCGGATGGCATTCGAAATGATCGTCGAATATTTTGCCAAGGGCGACAAAGACGGCCTGAACCCGCTTCTTTCGGCCGAAGTCTATAAAAACTTTGCCGCCGCCATTGATGCTCGTGCCGAAAAGGGAGAGCGCGAGGAAACAACGCTGGTCGGAATCAAAAGTGCCACCATTCACGATGCCAGCCTTGAGGGCCGCACCGCCTATATCACGATCAAATTCGTGTCCGAGGAAGTATCAGTCATTCTCAATAATGAAGGTGATGTGATTTCCGGCGATCCGAATCAGGTGGTCGAGGCCGAAGACCTCTGGACGTTCGCACGCAATATTGAAAGCCGCGATCCAAACTGGCAGCTGGTTGCGACCGAAACGCCGGAAGAAGAGACCGCGCAGTAATTTGGCGGTCTCCACTGGCACTGAATTGATAAAGGCGATCCAGACGGGTCGCCTTTTTTATTGCCTGATTTTATGGATTTGATGGCCGTTGTGGGTTTCGATTATCGGCTTGTTAAGCATGTTTTTGGACAATCGCGGCAGATAGTTGAAATGGGCAAGCATGGGTCAAATCATCTTGCCGGTTCTGATCGGATTTTGCAGATAGCGGGTTTTGCCTTGAAAAGACGTCTGGTTTTGTCGCGACTTCTTTCATTCATTGCGGTTTTTATCGGGGCGACAGGTGCTCTTGTCTGGCTGTTTTGGACCGATATTGCCGGTTTTGTCGGATGGGGAGAGGTATCGGAAAAACCGGCAGATGCACTGACACTGAGTGCCACGGACTTCAATCATCTTGATGGTTGGCAGTCTGACGACATGCGCGGCAGCCTGAAAGCGTTTCAGCGGTCCTGTGCAGCAATGATCAAACGTTCTGATGACCGCGATATCGGCCCGGACCCGCGGATGGGAACGGTTGGTGACTGGCGCGGATTGTGCGAAACCGCGCTGGCACTTGAGCCCGATACGATACGCAAGGAAGACGCACGCACCTTTTTCCAAAGCGGATTCAAACCGTGGCTGGTGGGCAATAACGACGATCCCGAAGGATTGTTTACCGGTTATTTCGAGCCGGAACTGCGCGGTAATCTGACCCGAGAAGGACCTTTCCAGACGGCGATTTACCTGAAACCTGACGATATGGTGTCAATTGATCTTGGCGCGTTTCGTGAGGATCTTAATGGCACAACACTGGTCGGTCGGATTGAGGGTAAAAATGTAAAGCCCTATTACGACCGTGCGGCGATTGAAAATGGTGCACTTGCCGGACGGGATCTTGAACTTGTCTGGGTTGATGACGCGATTGATGCATTTTTCCTGCAAATTCAAGGATCGGGCCGTGTTGTTTTGCCAGATGGCAGTGTTTTGCGCATCGGATATGCTGCGACCAACGGCCATCCCTATTTCGCAATTGGTCGGGAACTGATCGAACGGGGCGAGTTGACGCGCGAAACCGTATCTTTGCAAACCATCCGGCAATGGTTATCCGATCATCCCGATCAGGCAGCTGATGTTATGAATACCAACGCATCCTTTGTGTTTTTCAATCCGCTGAAAACCGACCCTGATGACCCTGATGCCGGGCCGCTTGGATCGCAGGGCGTACCGCTGGAAACAGGGCGGTCATTGGCTCTTGATCGGCGTTTCCATGCCATGGGGGTTCCGATCTGGCTTGAAACCGATGATGCGATGAATGCCGATGCCAGATTTCATCGTCTGATGGTTGCGCAAGATACGGGCGGCGCCATTCGTGGTCCGGTACGCGGGGATATTTTCTTTGGCCCTGGCGAGGATGCCGCCCTGCATGCCGGTCATATGAACCGCAAGGGACGCAAGTTTGTTCTGCTGCCGGCATCAATTGATCCGGTCAAACTGGCAGAGGTTCAACCCTGATGCTGCGCCATATAGTCCTGCTTCAGATCAGTGATGCAGTTCCGGCATCGGAAATTGACGGATTACTCCGCGAATTATCCGAAGTGGCGCTTGAAACGCCGGGAATATGTGCCTTTGTTGGTGGTCCCAAAACACCGGGAAGCGGCATGAGCCAGGGTTTTACCCATGCCTTGACCATTGATTTCACCGATGCGCTGGCGCGCGATTCCTATTTATCAGGTCTGGATAAAGACGGGGTGGGTCGGCGTATTTCGGAAATGACAGTTGGGGGGCTTGGCGGAGTGTTAGCAATAAATATCGATATTTCAGATATGAAAGCACCTGACGACATGGCACCTAAAAAGCTTCAGGCGAAATGGGCCTGATGATAAATCAGAATCAATGGAATGATCCTGATGCGATTAAACCAGCTAAGAAGTGCTGATAGTTTTCTACTGAAAACGTTAATCAGAAAATCAAAATAAAACGGGCAGGATAACCTGCCCGTTTGTAATTCCAGATGTTTGCCAAGTTGTACGGGTTAATTATTGCGCGGCAACGACATTGGCATTTTCAGCATCGGATGCGTTGCCACAACCACCGACGCGTGATTTGCGTTGGCGCTGACTTTCGGATTTCAACTGGCCGCAAGCTGCCAGGATATCGCGGCCGCGCGGCCAGCGGATCGGCGCTTCGTAGCCGAGTTCAAGCAGCGTATGTGCGAATTTCTTGATGTCGTTGGTCGGCGTGCATTCATAGTCCGAACCCGGCCATTTATTGAACGGGATCAGGTTGAATTTGCAATGAACGCCCTTGACCAGTTTTGCCAGTGCGCGTGCATGTTCAGGTTTGTCATTCACGCCTTTAAGCATCACATATTCCATGGTGATCGGGCGCGAATTGGACATGCCGGGATAATGGCGGCAGGCATCCATCAGTTCCTTGAGCGGGTATTTCTTGTTGATCGGCATGATCTCATTACGCAGATCATCATCAGGCGCATGCAGTGAAATCGCCAGACCAACACCGAGTTCCTCGCCACAACGCACGATTTCCGGCACAACGCCAGAAGTCGAGAGGGTAACGCGACGGCGCGAAATTGAAATTCCTTCACCATCCATGGCGATTTTCAGCGCTTCACGGACATTTTCATAGTTAAACAGCGGCTCTCCCATGCCCATCATAACGATGTTCGACAGGCGACGGATACCGTTCGCAGGGGTTGGCCATTCACCATAACTGTCACGGGCAACCATGAACTGGCTGATGATCTCGCCAGGGGTAAGGTTGCGCACCAGAAGCTGGGTACCGGTATGGCAGAATTTGCAGGTCAGTGTGCAGCCGACCTGCGATGAAATGCAGACAGCACCACGATCTTCGTTACGATCAGGGATATAGACGGTTTCGGCTTCGTTACCGTCATGGAACTTCATCAGCCATTTATGGGTATCGTCCGAGCTTTTCTGATCGGCTGTTAGAATCGGGCGGCCAATATAGAAGTCCTGCGACAGTCGATCGCGAAGCTTTTTGGAAATGTTGGTCATATCCTCGATGTCTTTGACACCGCGGTTATAAATCCAGTTCCACATCTGCTTGACGCGAAACTTGCTTTCACCCATTTCGCCAAGCAGTTCGGTCAACTGATCGCGCGACAGACCCACAAGATCACGACGTCCGTCAGCAGCCTGCCCGTTGGCGGCGCGCGTTACGAAATCGGTCAACGTCGGGCCGGACGGTGTGGCACCGTTTTCGGCGTTCTGGGTCACGTTTTCGGACAGGACGTCGGTCATCCCGGGCACTCTCTTTGGTGTTTGGCGTTTATCGGCGTTTGTTCTTCGTTACTGGCAGCATCTTACTGTTTCCGGTCGTTTCCGGGTTTGTGCATCCGATGCGCGCCGATTTGCAACGGGGCGGAACTATAACAGATTTTTCCGCGAAATGCTTTTGGCGCATAAACCATGGCCCCGCATATAGCGGGGCCGGGGCAATTTACAAACGATAAAATTCACATTGCAGCTATTTGCCGAACGCGATGCAGCTTTACAAGCGCCTAAAACCACTGGGATTTATCGGTTCTCTGTTCGGTTAGTTAACCGGTTTGGCGTCGCAAGCCTTTGAAATTGCATTATAGGCAGCGGTGAAACCGGAAAGAGAATAAGTATCGGTAGTTTTCGTGCCGCGTGATGAGTTCCCGACAACAACCATCGTGCTGCCCGACTTCATGGCACTGACCAGTTTTCGGTCTTCTTCACCGTTCACGGCCCAAGCTGAATCTTCGTAGGTGAACAGTTTGAAGCTTTTGGAATCGATTCGAAGGTCAACATCGCTATCCTTTTCATAGGTATAGCCGGTGATGAAACTGACTTCGTTGAACAGTTTGAGCGCCGGGCGGTGCGTGACCATGACATAGATCTTGCCGCGCTGGGTGTAGTCGCCTTTGGCCGAGGTCGGCTGACTTCCGATATAGCAAACTTTCTTGCCTTTCTCGGAATAGCTATAGGCCTCCCATTTTCCATATACATCAATTAGTTGCGGCGCATTTTGCGCAATCGCAGCCTGAGAGATCAAAGCGATAAGGGCGGCAGCTGCACCTGACAGCGAATTTCTGACAAGACGATGGGCGTGTTTTTTCATGGGCTCGCGTATCGTGTCTGAAGTTTCGGGACGAAGACCTTAAATCCACCCGATGTGGCGGATTTATGAGAAATTTTCCCAAGGGTGACGGGAAAAGGTAAATATTCGACCAAGGAAATAACGGCATATCGCGAAATTTGAAAAAATCGACTGCGATATGGCAAAATGGTGCAAATACCTGTTCCTTTTGGGCTTTCAACCCTTGTTTTTTAGGGTAGCCCGGGCTTTTACGACCTGATCGAGGCAATCTTGGACCGAGATTTTATCGGCACTTTTGCGTTTGCGGGCGAGCATATGGGTCATTTTGCGTTTTTGTCCTTCGGCAGCCGGGAAAAAGAACGCGTCAAAGGAGCAGTCATCGGACCGGTATTGCCAAACCCGTGCGGGGCCTTCGCCGCGGGTCATTTCTGGTTCGCCGATTTTTTGTTCTACCGCGTCCTCCGAAAGACCCATCAGGGTTTCAGCCTTGATTGATTTAAAGGGAACAGGCGGAATGGCAACCGTGATACGCGGCGACTTCGATTTGGCCGTGCCAGTCGAGCTTGCCGCGGGTTCTGTTGCCATTGACGTCGCGCTACCAGTGGCAGATACTTGGGGTTTTTTCGGGATGTCCTGGGTCACGCGCGGTGAACTGGCCGATGTAGCCTTGCCATAGTTCTGATTGGTGCTGCCCGGCGGGAGGGCATTGCCGCCACATGCCACAAGTGATGTCGCGATCAGGATCATCGCACAAAGAAGCCCGGCGGGGTGTGCTTCACCACGCCGGAGCTGTATCGGGGTCGTATGGACTGGTGAGCGGTTTATGCCGATCACGGATCAGATATCGTCGCTTTTGCGCGGAATGGTGATCGCAGCCGAATGACCTGTACGGCTGGTGCCGTCGTCGCTGCCTTCAACATATTCCAGCGAGCCCTTGATACGTGCACCGTTTTCGATTTGAAGTGCACCATAGGTGATCTTGCCGTTGATGTCGGCTGTGCCGATCACGATGACGCGGCGTGCTGTCAGATCGCCTTCGAAGGTGCCGCTGATTTCGGCTTCGTCGACCTGTGCGGTACCGACAAATGTCCCACCCTGGGAAACTTCAAGGCGGGTGCATTCCTTGATCTGGGCTTCAACATGGCCCTCGACGACAAGTATGTCGCAGGAACCGATTTCGCCAGCCAGACGGATATCGCGGCCAACCGTCAGCTTCTTGCCTTCGGTGTTGCTTGGTGTTGCGCTCGGACGGCCAGCACTGCCGCGGGTCGGAATTTCAAGCGGGCGCTTCGGGATTTCCGGGCGGAAGCTGGTGGAATGCGGTTTGCTGGACATTTGCGGTTCTTCCTTTGTGCGCGGCTGGGTAAATAGCTGCGGCTCACTACGTTTTTCTGTTTTTGTGGCGGTATCGTTGCTGGCACTCGCACTTTCGTCCGAAGTCGACGTGTTCGGCGAGGAAGCTGTGCTGTCGGAAAGACCGCCTGAATTCAATCTGGAAGAAGATGTATCTGACGAAGCCGGGCTGCTGTCGACTGTTTTGTTGGCTTTTTTCTTTCCGAACATGGGGATGACCAAATCCTTGTCTTGCAGTTTTGTTTCAGGTTTCCGCCGTTTTATCCGATGCCCACCGGAATGGCGTCAGGCTGTGGTCCGGTTTTCGAACGCGCCCAGACGGACGGAGTAATGTACCATAAAGGCAGTCGCAATGATCGGAGCCACAAGGTTGACCAGCGGCACGGTCATCAGGAATGTCAGGCCGATCCCGGCAAACCACAGTTTCATCTGGCGGCTCTTGCGAATGGCATTCACCATCTGCACATCATAACGACGTGCGGCGACCAGTTCAAAATATTCGCGCGAAAGCAGATACCCATTCATCGCATAGAACGCGATGATGTAGACCGGTCCGGCCAAAAGAAGCGGCAGTATCAGGATGTTAAGCGCCAAAGCGGTCAATGCGAATTTAAGGCCGCTGATCAGGGCTTCGGTGATCGGTTGTGGGCGGGTGTCAGGCAGGGTTGGATAATATTTATCTTCAACCGCATCGGCGATCTGATCAAGCAAAAGGCTTGAAATCAGCACGGTCGCTGCCGGGAACATCAACAGCACCAAAAATGCCAGACCAACGCCAAGCAGCCAGTCTGCCGCGGTTTCCATCCAGCCGCCATCGGCAAAAAAGGTTACCGAATTCAGGCCAAAGCCAATCAGCATCCAAAGCCCGACAATTGTTGCCAACGCGCCGGCAACGCCGATCCACACAACCTTGCGAAAACGCGGGTCGGAGAACTGGGAAACGGATTTCAGAAAGTCATTGATCATTGGCGGATTTTATCCTGCTGACACTGTCGTAAACACGCTTGAAGGGAATCATGCCAAACATTACTAGGCAATCAAAATTAACAGGCCGTGAAATCGGTAGCGGATTTGACTGATTTTTTGCCCAAAGCGTTGGATATCGTATGTGTTGGGCAGAAAAAAGGCGTCCGGTCAGGGGGGAGAACCGGACGCCAGCGCTCCGATGATCTGGAGCGTGAGGAAAGGTAGGGGAGACCTGTTCCTCACACTTGGCTCCCACATCAAAATTCGGGAACCTTGTGACAGATTTTCATATAGGGACTATAACCCCCGTCTGCCATAGATCAGGCCGCTTATCGGCGATAAATTTCTTGGATGCAGGTGAAAAATGTCATACCGATTGATCGTTGCGAAACAACAATGTTTGCAAGAGTTTGAATCGGAATGCTTAACCGCTTTGTCAGGCAGATTTGACATTTTCGTGAAGTTGACCGGGAATTTTGAAATCAGCCGCGCTGATTGGGCCAGATGCGGTCAAATTTGAATAATGCCGGGTCCAGCTTCATGCCTTCTTCGGTATTGAACAGGGTCACGGTCGTCTCTACCCCAGCGGGGTCGGTGACAATCCATTGACGCAACTGCATCGGGTTTTCCTGAAATACCAGTGTGACACTGCCAGCACCCGGATCGGATTTACGCACCATTTCAACCCGCATGGTTTCGGCGGTACGTTTGAAATCAACAACCTTGACCTCTCGTGTCAGAGACACGTCCTTTGCCAGAATGATACCAGCCGGGGTTTCGTCGATATTGAAATAGGTCGGCGCGTTGATTTCCTTGTCATAATAAATGAAATCAGACCCGGTGGAGACCAGCAGGATTTGAGCGGGCGGGTTATATTCAAACCGCATCTTGCCGGGCCGCTCCATATAAAGCTTGCCCTCTGCGGCACCACCATCCGACGAGATCTGGACGAAATCGGCTTTCAGCGTGGTGATGTCCTCAAGATAGTTTTCGATTTTCTCGATGGTTGCCTGATCTATCGCGCCTGACTGCGCCAAAGCACTTGCGGGCGTAAGGCTGATTGAAACCGGTGCGGCAATCACAAAGGCTGTGGCAAAGACGGATGCCGCCGTCATGGAGCGGAAGCGTGCGCCCACCTGTTTGATGCGGAATTTGCCGAATTTGCTGAAGAATGCCATGTGACAGCCTGTCTACCCGTTTTAAGAAATTCTGTGATCGCGATTGCGAAACCGGAATGGCGAATGATAAAAATTCAGCCAAATTGTAACCAACCACAATATGTACAACATATCGCATCATTTGGCCGGGAAGGCCAGCCGGGTCAAGTCACGCCCGCAAATGATCACAATTGGCCGGGTTTGGCCGCATTTGCAGCAGTGATCGGCTTTCCGGCAACAGGAGAAAGCGTTTTATGAGTCGTATCGTCGCAATTCAGATGGATCCAATCGCATCGATCGATATCAAGGGGGATTCAACCTTTGTGATGGGGCTCGAAGCCCAGTCACGCGGTTATGATCTTTTGCACTATCATCCCGATGACATGTTTTATGACCGCGGTCGGATCAAGGCCGAAGTCCGCCCGATGACGCTTCGTTACGAGAAGGGCAATCACTATGATCTGGGTGAGGCAAAGATCATAGATCTCTCCAAAGAAACCGATGTGATCCTGATGCGTCAGGACCCGCCGTTTGATATGAATTACATCACGGCGACCCATCTGCTTGAAGCCGTTCATCCGGAAAGCTTCGTGGTCAACCACCCCGGCCATGTCCGCAATGCGCCGGAAAAGATTTTCGTTACAGAGTTTCCCGATCTGATGCCGCCGACCCTGATTACCCGGTCGGCCGCGCGTATTCGGGATTTCCGCGAGGAATTCAAGGACATCATTGTCAAGCCGCTGTTTGGCAATGGCGGGGCTGGTGTTTTCCATCTGAAACCGGGTGACGAAAACCTGAATTCGTTGTTGGAACTATTCGCCGCGCAGTCGCGCGAGCCTTTGATGGTGCAGGCTTACTTGCCCGATGTGCGCAAAGGCGACAAACGCATCATTTTGGTCGATGGCAAACCTGTCGGTGCGATCAACCGTGTCCCGGCCGAGGGCGAGGCACGGTCGAACATGCATGTTGGCGGCGTAGCGGAAAAATCCATGCTGACACCGCGTGAACTTGAGATTTGCGAACGCATTGGTCCGGAACTGAAAAAGCGCGATCTGATCTTTGTCGGGATTGACGTGATTGGCGATTATATGACGGAAATCAACGTCACCTCGCCGACCGGGCTTCAGGAAGTGAACCGTTTTGACGGATCGAAACTGGAATCCCTGATCTGGGATGCGATTGAAACCCGCCTGTCCTGATCGGATTTGACGACGGGACGATTTTCGGGGCAAGCGGTTTAACCACTTGCCCCTTTTTCTGGCCCCCTGTCTGGTCGGAACGGATGGCTGCGAAATGGCCGGATTTCATCGGCAATTCTGCACCAATTTGCTACCTATATCCGTTGATGTGACCGAATTCATGCCCGCAGGCTGGAACCAAATGTCTGTTTCTGCGTATGATTTTGGGATCAATCATCATCAAGGCGGAATCCGATTGCATGGCGGATAAGCAAAACAGCGCAATTTCAACAAACGGTACCTTTGGCCCGTTCCTGTTCGCGCGTGGCAGCGACGATAAAACGGCCCGTCTGGCCGCCCTTGTTGTGACGCCGGAAGGAGCCGATCCGGCCGAGTTTCGAATCATGGGTCAGGATATTGTAACCCCGACAAAGCTTGCGAACCGGTTCGGGCGTCATTACTGGCGTTATGATTTCGAGCTGCCGGTTGCGTCGGATGCGCATTATAGTTTTGATATCGAAACATATTATGTGAATACCGATTTGACTCATGACCTTCGGATCGGGTTTGTCTCGTGTAACGGACAAGAAGACGGCGATCTGGACCGACCTTTGGCGGATCGTAATGCGCTGTGGATTGATTTGGCCCGCGAACATCGAAAACGGCCTTTTTCCCTGCTTTTGCATGGCGGGGACCAGATTTATGCCGACGGGGTCTGGGGATGCCATCCTGATATTGTCACCTGGAAAAAGACGAGACGTCAGCAGAAACTGGCAGCGGATTTCACCCCCGAGATGCGCAATAGTGTTCTGAAATTCTATCTGGAACATTATCTTGAAATTTATGGGCAGCCGCAGATCAGCCATATACTGGCGCGGGTGCCATCTTTGATGATGTGGGATGACCACGACATTTTTGACGGTTGGGGCAGTCACAAGAAATGGTTTCATGACAGCATGGTAGCAAAGGGCATGTTTGCCTGTGCGCGAGAAGCATTTTGCCTGATGCAGCTTTGCACCGTGCCCGACGAATTGCCGCAGAAAATACTGGATCGTTCGGGGCAAAGCCTTGGCTGGCGTACGGATTTCCCCGGATTTTCGGTGATTGCGCCCGACTTGCGGTCGGAACGGACCCCGCATGCGATCATGGGCGAACATGGTTGGCGGGACATGATTGCGACACTCGATACGATTCCGGAACATCATCGTATTTTGTTGATGTCGAGTGTGCCGGTGATTGGCCCGCGCCTATCACTGGTTGAGGCGATCCTGCATCTGATGCCCAGTGCGCAGAAATACGAAGATGACCTGCGCGATCAGTGGCAAAGCCGTTGGCATCGTAAGGAATGGTGCCGTTTTCTGGAAACCATTGAAGATGTCGTCGTCAAGGGCGGTTATGACATGACCCTGCTTTCGGGGGAAATTCATGTGGCGACCCGCGGCACGTTTGAAACCCATGGCAAGTCCATTCACCAACTGGTGGCATCGGGCATTTCGCACACTGCCCCGCCGGTGGCGTTTGCGCGTGCGCTTGGTCTTTTGGCATGGATTGGCGATAATCCCCTGCCCGGTCGCCCGACCAAGCTTAAGCCGCTTCCTGGGCGGATTGGCACCTATTGCGCTGCACGCAATTACCTAACACTGGACCGAAAGGGCGAGAACTGGCGGGCCAACTGGCATCTGGAAAACATTGGCTGGACACCGGATTTAACAATCTAGGGAGGATCCCATAGTTCCTACCATGCAGCTTTACTATTCGCCGACATCGCCCTTTCCACGGAAGGTGCGGATCAATGTTCGCGAATTGGGATTGGAAGGCGATATTTCTGAAATTATGATCAATCCTTGGACGGATGCGGCTTTGCGTGACGGTATGATGTCCTCGACCGGGCGATTATACGCCGATAGCAAACGCCCGGAAACTGAACGTTCCGATTTCGTAATGGATCGTCAGCGTGCCGCGGTTCATGCAAGCATTGACGCTTTAGAAGCCGGGATCAGCAGCCTCGCAACAGATAGGCCAGATATCGGCACTCTTTCGGTGGCCGCAGCCCTTGAATATGTTGATTTCCGCTGGCCCGATGGGTGTTTTGCTGTTTCAGACGATCTACGCCATTGGATGGCGGGCATGGCCAATCGCCCGGCCATGCTTGCCACGCGGTATCATTTGCTTCCGGTTTGACAGATCTGATCTGCATGGATGCAATATTGTCCGTGCCGGTTAAACAAGCTATAGCGTGGCGGGGCAGCCAGATGTGTTATGATGTCGGGCAGCAACTTTTCAGATGAAACGGGTTTCATGACCGACATTACCAAATCCATGCGTGAACGGGCCTGGGCCCGGGCCGGAAAAATTCAGGGTGAAGATTCCGCCGAAGTGCGCAAGCACCGTTCCAGCGGCATCACGATGAAAAAAGAAAGTTTTGGCAAGTTCCGCAATTTTGGCTGGACCGTTGTAGATGGCGTTGCTGTTCCATGCCGCAAGGAATTCCTGCCGCCGCGTGACGGCGATGCGACTGATGGCGATGCATCTGAAGATCTGGCCAAATCCGAACCTTCCGAAGACTGATCATCTGATTCTGTCCTAGCCATTCGTCAGGCTGATCAAATCTGTCAAAAGGTGGCGCGAATCGGAATTCGCGACCAGAGCGTTTAGCTCTTTCTGGGTTTTTTGCCAGATCGGAAAGGCTTTAACGAGCAACGCCATTCCCTGATCGGTTAGAGTCAGTAAACGACTGCGTTTATCTTTGGGGTCGATATCGATTGCAACCAGCCCCCGTCGTTCTAGCGGTTTAAGATTGGCGGTCAGTGTTGTGCGATCCATCGCCAGCAAATCAGCAACATCTTGCATATGCGGCGGGTGTGGCCGGTTAAGCGACATAAGCAAGGAATATTGCCCGCTGGTCAGGTCAAGCGGGCGAAAAGCATCGTCGAACCGGCGCGCAATCGTGCGCGCGGCCCGCCGCACATGCAGACAAAGACAACTGTCACGCACCATCAGCGTCGATGAAAACGGGACTTTATCGTTCTGGTTGAAATCTTTTTTTGACATGAATTAATTATGTTGATATCAACTTATTTGTCAAACGGGAAAATAAGAAAAAACTGATCAATCGTTTGGTTCATAAAGCGCCACCACGCTTTACCCGATTTGGAATTCACTTCTGAACGGCAAGGAGGAAGCCCGATGCAGAAGATCAGCCCCTTTCTATGGTTTGACGGCAACGCCGAAGAAGCCGTCAATTTTTATGCGTCCGTTTTTCCAAATGCCACGATCGGCAAAATTCTCCGCAGCAGCAAGGCCGGACCCGGACGGGAAGCCCATGTTTTGACCGTAAGTTTTGAGCTTGAAGGTCAACAATTCACAGCCCTTAACGGCGGGCCGCAGTTCAAGTTTACCGAGGCTGTTTCCTTCACCGTGTCCTGCAATGATCAGGCAGAAGTTGATTATTACTGGGACTGCCTTTCCGAAGGTGGGGAACCCAGACAGTGCGGCTGGCTAAAAGACAGGTTTGGCGTTTTCTGGCAGATCACTCCGGTTCGCCTGATCGAATTGATGAACGATCCCGATCCGGATGTAGCGGGCCGGGTGGCAACAACCATGATGTCTATGGAAAAATTCGATATCGCCGGGATTGAACGTGCCGCCAAAGGCATCTGAAAACTCCACGCAAAATTTTAGCCAATCCCTCGCACCACCAACGCAAGGAAATGCCCCCATGACTGATAAACAAAGCAAAGACAAAGTTGCTATCCGCGAGATTTTCACCCGCTGGTCAACGGCGGCGCGTAACAAGGATCTCGACGGTATCATGGCGTTATATAGTGATGATATCTGCTCCTATGACGCGGTTGGTCCGTTACAATTCAAGGGCCGCGACGATTATCGTGCCCATTGGGAACGCTGCATGGCGTTCGATGACGAATTCATCATGGAACCGCAGGAACCCCTTATTCGCATTTCCGGGCATTTGTCAGTTGCACGGTTCCTGATCCGGTGCGGTATGCGCAAGGAAGATGGGACCGAACAGGCAAGCTGGATGCGGTCAAGCTATCACCTTGAAAAACACGATGGTCAATGGCGCATCATGCATGAACATTTTTCCGTGCCTTTTGACTTTGAAAACGGTTCCGCCCAGTTCGGGTTGCAGCCGTAATTCTGTGTACTTACCCACCTTATAGTCAAGGAATGCCCCAATGAAACTGATCACGTATCTGAATTTCGATGGTAATTGCCGTCAGGCTTTTGAATTCTATCAATCGGTCCTGGGTGGTGAACTGATCATGATGCCGTTTGGCGATACGCCGATGGCCGGCGACACTGCGGAACTCAACGACAAAATCGCCCATGCATGTTTGATGGGGGATGGCTGGCACTTGATGGCGTCCGACTGCCCGCCAGGCTATTTTGCTAAAATGCAGGGTATGACAGCGTCCCTGCATTTTGAAAAAGCGACCGATGCCAGAAAAATGTTTGATACTCTCTCGTCAGGTGGCGAAGTCACCATGCCGTTCGAGGAAACCTTCTGGTCGCCGGGTTATGGCATGTTTACCGACAAGTTCGGTACGCCCTGGATGATCAATACCGAGATGTCGCCAGAAGACGGAGCAGGTTGTGCCTGATCACCGGGGATAAACGACTTGTTGCCTTGATCCCCGTTTCCCGCCAAAGTGGTATATATAACTTGGGGTTACGGGGATCAACACCACATGACAGCACGGGTTATGACCGTCGCCTTTGCCGGGATTGATACAATTCCGGTCGATGTGCAGGTTCAGATGGCAAGCGGATTGCCCGCTTTTAGCGTGGTTGGCTTGCCCGACAAGGCGGTTTCCGAGGCGCGCGAACGTGTGCGATCCGCGCTTTCAGCGATGGGGCTGGCATTGCCGCCCAAGCGCATCACAATCAATCTGGCCCCCGCCGATTTACTAAAGGAAGGATCGCATTTCGATCTGCCGATTGCGTTGGGTCTTCTGGCCGAGATGGATGTGATCGGACACGAAGACATTGCGAATTTTGTCGTACTGGGTGAATTGGGGCTTGATGGCAGTATCACCGGCGTCGGCGGGATTTTACCGGCGGCCATGCAGGCAAGTGGCTTGGATCGGGGGATTATCTGCCCGGCAGATAACGGTGCGGAAGCGCTTTGGGCAGGGGAACTTGAAATTCTGGCACCATCGCGTTTGACCGGATTGATCAACCATTTCAAAGGAACTCAGATCCTGTCGCGGCCATGTGCGCCGAAGGTTAGCTCATCTCCCGTATCATTGCCAGATCTACGCGATATCAAGGGGCAGGAAAGTGCCAAACGCGCGCTCGAAATTGCTGCGGCTGGCGGTCATAATTTACTGATGAGCGGCCCGCCCGGTTCGGGAAAATCGATGCTTGCCGCCCGTCTGCCGGGGCTTTTGCCAGAATTGAATGCCAGACAGGCCCTTGAAACTACCGTGATCCATTCGGTTTCCGGGATGCTGCCCGAAGGCGGTCTTATCCGCACAAGACCCTTCCGACAGCCCCACCATTCGGCATCCATGCCTGCACTTGTTGGCGGTGGCCATCGTGTTCGCCCTGGCGAGATTTCCTTAGCCCATCATGGCGTTCTGTTTTTGGATGAATTACCGGAATTTCAGCGCAATGTCCTTGATGCATTGCGTCAGCCACTTGAAACCGGGCAGGTATCGGTTGCGCGTGCCAATGCGCATGTAACCTATCCGGCGCGCGTGCAACTGGTGGCGGCAATGAATCCCTGCAGGTGCGGCTATTTGGGTGATAATGATCTGGCGTGCACGCGGGCACCGCGATGTGGCGAGGATTATCAGGCGCGGCTTTCCGGCCCGCTTCTGGATCGTTTTGATATCCAGATTGATGTTCCCGCAGTCACACCCGAAGAACTTGACCTTCCGGCGTCGGGCGAGGCGACGCAGGTGGTGCGCAAACGGATTTTGGTGGCGCGCGAAACCCAGTCATTACGATATAAAAATGATAATATTTTGACCAATGCTGAAGCAGATGGCGAGGTCTTGCAAAAAGCAGCGATTCTGGATGAGGATGGGCGTGCCTTGTTGCAGGATGCCACGCGTCAGATGAAGCTTTCAGCTCGCGGGTATCATCGTGTTTTGCGTGTTGCCCGCACGATTGCCGATTTGGCGGGCATGGATAACGTCAAGCGCGGGCATATCGCCGAAGCCCTCGGTTACCGGCATATGGCCTATCGGAGATGATCAGGCAACGCGGGAAATCCGGTAAACGGACGATGGTGGCACATTGCGCATGATCGTTCCGATCCGGCTGGCGCGAAGGCCCATCCGATCAAGAATGGTGCTTGGAATCGGGCAGCGCGGGCCATAGGTGAACTGATAGAAGGCACCGGTAGGTCCAAGATAACGGAATGCACCATTCAAAGCACCCATCACTTGGCGGGGTCGCATGGAAAGCAATGGCAGGCCGCTGATGGCAGCACCCAGATCATTGGATGGATAAAGCGGGTTTAAGGTGATCCGGCTGGCATCCATATGCAACACCCTGGCACGTGGATAACGATCTGAGAGTAATCGGGCAAATTCGGCCCCGGCTTCGACCAGGGTCAGATCGCCCTCATCAAGACCGCGCGCGATCAGGGCCCGTGTAAAAACACCGGTACCCGGACCAAGCTCAAGCACGGAGCCGGTTGCGGGGGAAATTTCGGATGTAATCAGTTCTGCCAATGCCGAACTGGAGGGGGAAATGGCCGAAACCCGTTTGGGATTGGCCACCCAGGCCCGAAAAAACGGCAACAGGTCCGACATCGCATTTACTGCCTTTTGATCGAATTTCGATAATGACGTCAATCTCATCATCCTTCATGTCGCCAAAAGTGCAGGTTTGTGTTCATTTTGTGAGAACACGCGAAAAACCGGGATATCGCGATTAATGTGTGTTCCGACGCAGATCATCAATCAACTGTGCCTTGGCCGGATCAGTATGGAAACTTGAAGGGATGATCATCATTCCCTTGGTGCCATCGCGGGCTTCGATCATATAAAGGGTGGCATCATCCCCTGGATCGGTACCTGCATCGACACTGTTGCTGTGCACGATTTTAAGTTCTGCCGGATCATAGACCGGGCCGCCCCCATCACAACGCAATACGCCATCTTCATAAACGAATTGATGCGAAAAGCCGTGGCGGATGGCATTTTCCTGCAGTTCTGCGAGATTCATGACTTGGCTCCTTGCTCGTTTTGATATCCGTGTTTCATAAACGCGCAAAGAGAATGACTGTTCCGTCAGGATTAAGGATTGCCCGATTTGCTTTCGCGTTGCTGACTTCGCAAATGGTCAATCAGTTCGGCCTTTTCATGTTCTGTGTAAAAGCTGCTCGGTACGATCAGGGTGCCACGCGTACCGTCGCGGGCCTCGATCATATAAAGCGTCGCATCATCACCCGGATCGGTGCCGCTATCGACGGATCGACTGTCGATAATAGTCAGATCATTGGCGGAATAGCTTACTTCATTGCCATCGCAGGTAACATGGTTTCCAGCCGCACTGAAATGATGGGTGAAGCCCTTTAGTGTGGCAACTTCCTGCAGTTCGGAGAGATTCATGGTGTAAGCTCCGTTTGCCGGTGTTTCGTGGGTTTTCAATCATAGCACGAAAAGGCTGAGAAATATTGCCATTACTATGGCAGAAAACCTCAGATTTCCTTTTTCATACCTTCGTGGCTGGCAACAAAACCAAGCCGTTCGTAAAAGCGGTGCGCATCCTTTCGGCTTTTATCGGTTGTGAATTGCACAAGCGATGCACCAAGTAATTTCGAAATCGAAATGGATTCGGTAATCAGCTTTTCCCCGACCTTCTGACCGCGACATTTTGACGACACCCGCACCCCTTCGATCTGCGCACGCAGACGGCCTTTGCGCGAAAGCCCGGCAATCAGGGTCAGTTGCAGACAACCGACGATCTCATCCCCGCGACACGCCAGCAGGTATTTGTTGGGAAGAGCTTCGGTGCTTTGGCTTTCCATGGCATCGAACGCGGCATAATAGACATCAGGCAGTGGATCGCGCAGTTCTTCGCGGGTTTTGCCCTTTTCGTCATCGGCCAGAAGCGCAACGATGGCAGGCAAATCTTCATGCGTGGCATAGCGGAAGGTAATATCGGTCATAAAGGCATCCTTGTTCGGGGCGTGGTGCCATCATGGGTTAAAATCAGGAGCTTGCCAATTTGCCCGGTGGAGTTTTTGCGAGTTTCTTGTCGCTGTTTTGGCAATAAGGCCATTCGTGGAATGGCAAAGGTGCCGTCCTCATGTTTTCAGGACGGCACCCTTGCGTAATCACCCTGTCGCGCGGGATCGGGGGAAAAGCGGCAGGGCAATCAATTTAATGATCCGGATCAGGCCAGGCCACCATTGGCGCGCAGCGTCTGTCCATTGACCCAACCGGAATCCGGCCCAGCCAGGAAGGAGACAACACCGGCGATGTCTTCTGGCTGTCCGAGGCGTTCAAGTGGCGGCATTTTGGAAAACTGCGTAATCTGTTCGTCGGTCTTGCCGTTCAGGAACAGCTCGGTAGCG
Source organism: Thalassospira permensis NBRC 106175 (assembly GCF_000714555.1). NCBI lineage: Bacteria > Pseudomonadati > Pseudomonadota > Alphaproteobacteria > Rhodospirillales > Thalassospiraceae > Thalassospira > Thalassospira permensis. Next base: position 159,550 of record NZ_AUNC01000012.1, read on the forward strand.
ACCGGACCGGGGGCAACGGCATTGACCGTGATATTGCGGCCGCGCAGTTCCTTGGCATAAACACCTGTCATGGCTTCAACCGCCGCCTTGGTTGCATTGTAGACCGCATAACCCGGCAATTTCAGATGAAGGGCCGTGGTTGAAAAGTTGATTACCCGACCATTATTGCGCAGGCGTTTGGCCCCCTCGCGCAGCATGTTGAAGGTACCGCGTACATTGGTATCCATCATCGAGTCATAGACCGCGTCACTCATTTCCGAGATCGGCTGTGTTGTCATGACGCCAGCATTATTGACGATGACATCAACCCCGCCAAAACGGGTTTCGGCGTGATCGAACATCTGTTTGACGGCATCAGCATCGGTGATATCGGCCTTGATTGCCATCGCCTGATGGCCGCTTGTTGTCAGTTCGTTGACAAGGGCGTCTGCGCTGTTGGCACTGTTGGCATAGTTGATAACAACGGCAAAGCCATCCTGCGCCAAGCGTTTGGCAAGGGCCACACCAATGCCACGTGCGGCACCGGTGATAATGGCGGTTCTGGTTTCATTTGCATTTGTCATGTCGGTTTTCCTGCCTGGTGATGAACCAATTTCGATGGGCGGAGTATGAACCGGATGACATTTGGGATAATTACCCCATAATCGACAATACTGTTCGATAAATCATAACAATTGGAAATGCGATGGACCGGTTTGAGGAAATGCGCAACTTCGTTCGAATTGTCGAGCGCAGAAGCTTTACCAAAGCAGCGACGGATCTTCAGATACCACGCGCCACGATGACCAACGCCATTCAGCGCCTTGAAGAACGGTTGGGTACTCGGCTTCTGAATCGCACCACCCGGCAGGTTCGACCAACTCTGGACGGCGAAGCTTATTACAAGCGCTGTATCCGGATACTGGGCGAGCTGGAGGAAGCCGACGGCCTTTTTCGGCCTTGTGCGCCCAAAGGGCTTTTGCGCGTCAATCTTCAGGGGACACTGGCCCGGATGTTTGTCATTCCGGCCCTGCCGGGCTTTATGGATGAATATCCTGATATCACGCTTGTGGTGGCGGATGGCGATCGGTATGTCGATCTGGTTCATGAAGGATATGATTGCGTGTTGCGCAGTGGGGAACTGGTCGATTCATCCATGATCGGCCGTCGTTTGGCAACAATGCCCGAGGTGACGGTTGCAAGTCCTGGCTATCTTGAAAAATATGGCATGCCCGAACGGATCGAGGATTTTGAACGCCAGGGACACCGGGTTGTTTCCTTCCTTTCCGGTGCGGATGCCAAGCCGATGCCGCTTGATTTCACGATTGACGGTCTTGTGCGGCAGGTGGAGATTCCTGCCAATATTTCCGTGACCGGGGCGGATTTATATATCGCGGCGGCTATTGCCGGGCTTGGGATCATTCAGGTCCCGTATTACCGCGCGGTGGCCGATCTGAAGGCCGGTCGGCTGGTCGAAATCCTGCCGCAATATCCACCGGAATCGATGCCTGTATCGGTGCTTTATCCACATAGCAGGCAACTTTCACCGCGCGTTCGTGTGTTTACCGACTGGTTGGGGCAGCTTTTTGCCAATGGGGTCGAAGGACTGATGGCAAGCTGATTGCGGTTCGAGGTGACTAACGTTGGCAGGCAGAATGGTTGGCTATGCCAGTCCATTCTGCTCATTTACCAACGATGCGGCTTAATATCCTGTTTTACGATCAACAAGGCCGCGCGGGGTTTCGCCGCGTGAGATGCGATCAATATTTTCGGCGATCTGATCGACCGATTCCTCAATCCGGGTCGCGGCCGCGATATGCGGCGTGATGCGGATTTTCGAATGATCCCAGAACGGGTGGCTTTCGGGTAGCGGTTCGGTTACCGCCACATCAAGGAACGCCCCGCGCAGATGCCCGGTATCGATCAGGCGCAGAAGATCCGCCTCCACAATCATTGCACCGCGCGCGGCATTGATCACTGCGGCATTTTTTGGCAGTTGGGACAGAGTGTTTCCGTTCAAAACGCCCTCGGTTTCGGCGGTACGCGGCAACATGCAAACCAAGATGTCGGATTGTCCAAGGAACTCGTTGAGGGTTTCGGCCCCGGCATAGGTGGTTATGCCATCAATCGCCTTCATCGTGCGGCTCCAGCCGGATACGGCAAAGCCAAGCTGGGTCAGGGCGGTGGCGACCGCCGCACCAAGTGCACCCAGCCCCATCACCCCGACCCGGCATTTCGAAATACGTGCGACATCGTGCTGGGTCCAGTCGGCCTTGGCCTGCTGACGGGCATAAATATCGAAATCGCGCATGAAATGCAGTGCGGCATACAGATGATATTGCACCATCTGATCGGCCATACCGGCATCTTCAAGGCGAATGACTGGCACTTCTGTCGGAAGGCTGGGCGCTGAAAGTACATGATCAACACCCGCGCCAAGTGAGAAGATCGCCTGAAGTCCCGTCAGGCTTTTAAGCAATCCCTGCGGCTGTTTCCACAACAAGGCAAAATCAATCGTTTTGGGATCGTAATTTTCATATTGTGTGACGATATTTGCATCCTGCAGGCGGGCGACCATGGCCTCTTTCCAGCGATCATCCTCGCCCGCCGCCGCAATCAGGATGCTGGGGGTTTTGCGGGTAGCATTGGCGGAACTGGTGGCGGACATGGGCAATTCTCCTGACGGACGGATGATGTGGATCGACGATTTAGGGATGTCGCGGATACCGATCAGAACCGGCATCGCTCATATTACCTGATCATATAACGCATTGCAGGGCAAAGCGTTCCGCGACATCAAAGCCAAAGTCTGATCATCTCTGCCTGAAATGCCAATTAATGCGCAAAAATCATCGCCGGATCGCGGAATGTCTTGAATTCCAGACCATTGCCGGCCGGGTCTTCCACAAAGAAAGTTCCCTGTTCGCCCGGTTCATCTTTAAAGCGGATTTTCGGCTCCAGCAGGAATTTAACCCCCGCTTCTTTCAGGCGATCTGCCAGATCATGCCATTTATCCCATTCCAGAACCGCGCCAAAATGCGGGATTGGCACCGCATCACCATCCACATTCCCCGCGCCGGCATTTTGTCCTGCTTCGGGGCGAACATGGGCAGAAAGCTGATGACCAAAGAAATCAAAATCAATCCATGCCTCGGTCGAACGACCTTCGTCACAGCCAAGGATATCGATATAAAACGCGCGTGTATCGGCAATCGATTTAATCGGAAATGCCAGATGGAACGGGGACAGTGACATGTGAACCTCGTAACGTTAAGGAAATTGCTGCGGCCTAGGCCTTTGGTTTTCGAAGATAAATGCTGTGCAACAAATGGTCTTTCTTCGGGCCAGTTATTTTTATTTTAGTTTCGAAATGATTTTCATCATGCCAGATCATGCAATGATGATAAAAATCATCACCACAGGGATGAATGTCTCGTGCACAAAGCACATCGGCTGCATCCTCTCCAAATTGCAGCAGGACATAGCGATTGCCAAAGCTTAACGGATCGCGAAACAGAAGCTCAATCCCGGGCGGGTCTTCATGCAGAACGAAGTCGTATTCGCGGTAACCATCAAAGCGTTTGCCATCCCCGCGCTCAAGAACTCCTTCCTCCCGATAGCGTATAATTCCGGTCTTTTCAGGCTCTATCAGACGAAAAGTCACATCGCCTTTGAACTTTCCTGTGGGACCAATATCTCGCACAAGCGTCCAGTCACCCGGAAGGCTTTGGAAAATCTTAGCGGCGGACGAGATATCTCGGATCATGACATTCCGGTAAATCAAAAAGGCAGGGACGCCATAGCCGCCCTGCCCCGAATTCTAGTCTTGCAGGCGTCAACCTTAGTCTTTTGGCAACATCAGGCCCAGCTTTTTGCCGCCGATGATATGGACATGAAGATGCGGGACGTCCTGGCGGCCATGGTCGCGGGTATTGGCGATCAGGCGATAACCGTCCTCGACAACGCCTGCTGCGGCAGCGATTTTGCCGATTGCACGGGTATAGGCGATGATTTCTGCGTCCGATGCATTGGCTGCAAAGTCGTCATAGCTGGTATAGGCACCCTTCGGGATCACAAGGATATGGGTCGGGGCCTGCGGGGCGATGTCGTGAAAGGCAAGGACATGATCGTCCTCAAAAACCTTGTTGCACGGGATTTCGCCACGAAGAATTTTGGCAAAGATGTTTTGCGGATCATAGGCAGAGACGGCCATAGGGATGCTCCTGATCTTGACGGGATATGACCCTATTTATCGGTGCGGGATGCCTTTTCGGCAATACCGGAAATACCCTGACGTTCGGCCAGTATGTTCCATACATCTTCCGGCTTTACCCCTTGATCAGCCCAAAGCACGGTCAGGTGATAGAGCAGATCGGCACTTTCGGATGCTACTTTTTGAGGTGTTTCGGCAAGGGCCGCGATCACGGTCTCAACGCCTTCTTCGCCGACTTTCTGGGCGATTTTTGCCGTGCCTTTGGCAAGAAGTCTTGCTGTATAGCTGGTTTCGGGATCTGCGCCTTTGCGTTCGGAAACCACAGCGTAAAGCTGATCAAGGATATGTTTATCAGTCATAATCATCCCTCCCGGACCGGGATGCCGGCGGCTTTCATGTGGTCCTTGACCTCGCGGATACGATAGGTCCCGAAATGGAAGATCGAGGCAGCCAGAACCGCCGAGGCATGGCCTTCGGTCACACCTTCGACCATATGGTCCAGCGTCCCGACACCGCCCGATGCAATCACCGGCACATGTACGGCATCCGCAATTGATCGCGTCAGCGGCAGGTTAAAGCCCGACTTGGTGCCATCGCGATCCATCGAGGTGACTAGGAGTTCCCCGGCGCCATATTCCGTCATTTGTTTTGAAAACGAAACGGCGTCAATCCCGGTTGGTTTGCGACCACCGTGGGTAAAGATTTCAAACTTGTCCGGGCCGGTCGATTTGGCGTCAATCGAAACCACAATACATTGTGATCCGAACTTGCGTGCTGCTTCGCGCACGAAATCGGGGTTATTGACCGCGGCCGTATTGATCGAAACCTTGTCGGCACCTGCCAAAAGCAGTTTGCGAATATCTTCAAGCGAACGCACGCCGCCACCGACTGTGACGGGCATAAAGCATGCCTCAGCGGTGCGGGCAACAACGTCGAAAATGGTATCGCGATTGTCGCTTGATGCGGTGATATCAAGGAAACAAAGCTCGTCTGCGCCTTCGGCGTCATAGAAACGTGCCTGTTCCACTGGATCGCCGGCATCAATCAGATCAACGAAATTGACTCCCTTGACGACGCGACCGTCCTTGACGTCGAGACAGGGAATGACACGGGTTTTCAGCATGGTCGGTTTCCTGTTTGGGTCCGCTTAGGACAATGCCCTGATGGCTTCTGCCAGATCAATCCGGCCATCGTAAAGTGCGCGTCCGGAAATCGCGCCGTCAATCCCGGCATCGGTATGTTTGGCAACTGCAATCAGATCATCCAGCGATGAAACCCCGCCCGATACGATTACCGGGGTCGAAATCGCGCTGGCAAGGGCTACCGTGCTTTCGATATTCGGGCCGCCCATTGCACCATCGCGGTCAATATCGGTAAAGATGATCGCGGTAACCCCGCAATCCTCGAATTTCTGCGCCAGTTCAAGTGCGGTGACTTCGGATGTTTCGGCCCAACCTTCAACCGCGACATAGCCATCGCGGGCGTCAATGCCAACCGCAATACGACCCGGCCATTTTGCACAGGCTTCTTTGACAAAATCTGGATTACGCAGGGCGACAGTGCCAAGGATCACACGGGTGATGCCCTTGTTAAGCCAGTAATCAACCGTTTCCATTGTGCGGATACCGCCGCCAAGCTGGGTTTTGGCCTTGCCTGCGACCGCGGCAAGGATGCGGTCAACCGCGGCTCCATTGACCGGTTCACCGGCAAAAGCACCGTTCAGATCGACGATATGGACCCAATGACAGCCGGCAGCGACAAATTCACCGGCCTGTGCACCCGGATCGTTGTTGAATACGGTGGCCTTGTCCATATCACCGCGCAGCAGGCGAACGCATGCACCATCTTTAAGGTCGATTGCCGGATAGAGATTCACTGGTCAGTGTCCTGTATTTTTTTGGTGTAGTAGTAACCTTCGACCATTTTACCGTTGACCATTGCGTAATAGGGATTGATGCCCCAACGGACATAACCCAGCCCGTTATAAAGTGCGATGGCAGCAGTCTGGGTTTCACGAAGATCAAGTTTCAAAACCGAATAACCGCGTTCGCGCGCATAAAATTCGATGCTGCGCACGATGGCCTTGCCATTCCCGCGCCCGCGCGCCCACGGTGCCACGAAATGGCCGGTGATCTGGGCCGAATGCCGTTGTGCTTCAAGGTTGGACGGCGTTTCAAGCAACTGGGCGGCCCCGGAAATCACGCCGTCAACGCGCGATACAAACAGATGACGCCCCGGCATCAGCAAAACGCCGCGCCAGTATTTTTCCATATCCGGACGATCCGGCGGGGTCAGCCAGCCAAAACCTCCGCCTTCGACGATTGCCTGGGTACAGGCATCAACGATGTCGGAAAGGTCGCCCGCGCTCAGTTCCGTAACGCGTTCGGCGGTAACACCGGGTTCGATCGTATTGCTGGGTGCGGTCATGGTTTCCATCCCAGGAAGTTACCAATGATGGTAAGTCCCGTTTTCTGGCTTTTTTCCGGATGGAACTGGGTACCGATCATGTTGTCGCGCCCGATCATCGCCGTAAGCGCGCCACCATAATCGACCGATACCAGCCGTTCATCCGGATTTTGAACATGCATGTGATAACTGTGCACGAAATAGGCATGATCGCCATCCGATACACCCGACAACACGGAATGCGATTTGCCAGACAGATCAAGGACCAGCTCGTTCCAGCCCATATGCGGGATTTTAAGCGACGGGTCTGCGGGTTCAATTGCAACCACTTCGCCCTTGATCCAGTCAAGACCCGGGGTGTCGGCAAATTCGCGACCAACCGTCGACATCAACTGCATGCCGACACAAATGCCAAAGAATGGCTTACCACCTTTGATGACCTGCTCGTTCAGAACTTCGACCATGCCGGTAACGGCATCAAGGCCGGCACGGCAATCGGCATAGGCACCAACACCGGGCAGGACGATATGGCTGGCATTGCGGACCTTTTCCGGATCATCGGTGACAATGATATCGGCGGAAATGCCGGTTTCGCGGGCCGCGCGTTCAAACGCCTTGGCAGCAGAACGCAGGTTGCCTGAACCGTAATCGATAATCGCAACACTCATGGGTAGGGGGTGCTCCCGGATAAGGGGGTGGGCGCAGCATTTTGCAGGGTATCGTGAACAGCGCGTCCGCCACGCAGGCGATCAAAGAAACGATGTTCGGCTGCATTTTCGTTGGGGCTTGCGACAATTTCGACAAGCTTCCAGCCACCGGCCGCAAGCTTTTTGCGCCGCAAGTCATTGGCAATCAGGCCGAAACCAATGCCGGTCGCAAGGGCGAGGGCAAAATCCATTTCCGGACCGCCATCGAATAGATAGATCACAAGATTGCAAATCAGCGATACGCCGATCAGACCAAAAAAAGCGGCCCACAAACGATGATAAAGCGCCCAGATGCCGCTAAAAATAAAGGCCCAGAAATTAAAGCCTTCGCGGATCAGGATCGCATTTTCCATCGGATTTGCATCGCCGGGATGGGTATGGACTGTGTAAACCTTCATCGAAAACCGACTTCCTGTTCCAGGTGATGCATCACCCGGTCATTCGGATCAGACCAGGGGCATCTGGCGGGTTAAAGCGACCCGCCGAGAACACCCTTGGTCGAGGGAATGGCATCGGATTTGCGCGGATCGATTTCGATCGCGGCGCGCAGGGATCGTGCCAGCGCCTTAAAGGCACTTTCGACGATATGATGGTTGTTATCGCCATACAGATTTTCAACATGCAGCGTCAGGCCAGCAGCCTGTGCAAAGCCCTGGAACCATTCGCGGAACAGTTCGGTGTCCATATCCCCGACCTTGTCGCGAGTAAACTCGACATTCCAGATCAGATAAGGACGGTTTGAGCAATCCAGCGCCACACGTGTCAGTGCCTCGTCCATCGGAAGCAGGCAACTGCCGTAACGATTGATGCCCTTTTTATCGCCCAGTGCTTGCGAAAACGCCTGACCGATTGCGATGCCTGTATCTTCGGTGGTGTGATGGAAATCGATATGCAGGTCGCCCTTGGCCCGGACTTTAAGGTCCATCAGGCTGTGGCGTGAAAGCTGTTCGAGCATGTGATCAAGGAAGCCAATCCCAGTCTCGACATCGTATATGCCGGTCCCGTCAAGATTAAGCTCGACCGTGATCTGTGTTTCGTTGGTATTGCGCTCTACGCGGGCCTTGCGCATGCAAAGCTCCTTTCCTGCAGGTATCAATGCATCTGTTGGGTCGTATTTAGCAATAACAGCAGCGAAAAGCCAGTTTAACCGGCTAAGTATTGGCCACAAAACGTAACCGGTATTTGTCATTGTTAAACTGTCCGGTTTGATGGCTTAGACAAAGTCGAACTTGTCGACGTCAAACAGGCCCTTGTCCGTCATTTTCAGGTGCGGGATTACCGGCAAGGCCAGGAAAGCGACCTGCAGGAACGGTTCTGGCAGGATGCAACCAAGATCCTTGGCGGCAGCGCGCAGCGTGATCAAGTCATTCTCGACCACCTCAAACGGTTCCGTACTCATCAGTCCGGCAACGGGCAACGCCAGTTCGGCCGTGATCCTGCCTCCATCTGCAACGGCAAAGCCGCCACCCAGTTCAATCAGGCGATTGACCGCGGCGGCCATGTCGGCGTCATTGGCACCAACCACAGTGATATTGTGGCTGTCATGCCCGACCGAAGATGCAATTGCCCCGCGTTTCAAACCAAAACCACGGACGAAACTGCGCCCAATATTGCCGTTCTTGCCGTGGCGTTCGACAACGGCCACCTTGATCACATCCTTTTCAAGATCGGGTTTAAGGCCGTTATCGCCAATTTCAAGGGTGGCTTCATCCCGGAAGGTCAGGATCAGGCCCGGTTTGACGCGTATCACAGGCGTTTGGTTCTGACCCGGTTTGGGTTCGGCCATGAATGCCTCGGCGGTGACCGGTTTGGCCTTCATCGAGGTCAAGCCAATTGGCGCAACGGTTTCGCGGGCATCAAACAGACCGTTGGTGACCAGACGGCCACCGGCAATCACATCGCTGACCGCACAGGTTTCCAAATCATCAAGTATGGCGATATCGGCCCGCCAGCCTGGCCCGATCAGTCCGCGGTCACGCAAGCCGAAAATGCGGGCCGCTGAATACGATGCTGCGCGATAGACATGATGGATCGGGCAATTACGTTCTTTTAAATGACCGATTAATCGCTCAATAAGACTATCAAGATGACCTTCTTCACCAATATCAAGCGGATTGCGGTCATCTGTGCATAGCGCAACGAAGCTTGACGTATTTTCATCCAGAATTTCGGCAAGTGCCTCAAGATCCTTTGAAACAGACCCTTCGCGGATCAGGATTGCCATGCCCTTGGCAAGCTTTTCGCGCGCTTCGGCGGCTGATGTTGCTTCGTGGTCGGTGCGGATGCCTGCGGCCATATAGCCGTTCAGTGCTGTGCCCAGAACCAGTGGTGCGTGACCGTCAATGTGACCATCCTGAAAGGCTTCAAGCTTGGCCATGATGCGGGTATCAAGGTTCAGCACACCCGGATAATTCATCATTTCGGCCAGTCCGACGACCTTGGGATGGTTTCGGAATGGCAGAAGATCATCGATTTCAAGCTGCGCACCCGATGTTTCAAACCCGGTTGCCGGAACGCAGGATGACAGATTAACGCGGATATCCATCACGGACCGTTCGGCGCAATCCAGGAAGTATCTGATCCCGTCCGCTCCCAGCACATTGGCAATTTCATGTGGGTCACACAGGGCCGTGGTCACACCGTGCGGCAAGACGCAGCGATCAAATTCAAACGGCGTGACAAGCGAGCTTTCGATATGCAGGTGCGTGTCGATAAAGCCCGGGACGGCGAATTTACCGGCACAGTCAATTTCGCGATCGCCTTCGTATTTGGCATGGGTGCCAACAATCCGGTCACCCACAATGGCAATATCGGTTTCAGTTACCGTGCCGGTAATGACATCAAGCAATCCGATATTGCGCAGGACCAGATCGGCCTTGATCCGGCCCTGACCGGCCAGAATACATTTGCCAAGTTGGGTTTGCGCAAGGGCAGGATTGCTCATGATTATTTTCCTTTGTTCTTTGAAATTCTTTTATGGTCCAAGGGTAAAGCATGTGGCGGTAATACGTCCTGAATTTTTTGCATTCCATCGCATTGAAACAGTGTTTGTGATCCGGGGATGGTGGTTCGCGGGGCTTGGCCCTTGACCGGGCTGTTGTGCGTGCTAACTCTTGATCGAACGCATTGGATGAAAATCTAGGGATTATTTATGAGCGAAAAATCGCAGCCGAGCTGGCATGGCACGACGATCCTGTCGGTGCGCAAGGGCAATGAAGTGGTGGTTGCCGGTGACGGTCAGGTTTCTTTGGGCCAGACCGTGATCAAGGGCAACGCCCGCAAGGTGCGCCGTATCGGCCAGAAAGGCGAGATCATCGTCGGATTTGCCGGGGCGACGGCGGATGCCTTTACCCTTTTGGAACGTCTTGAAGCCAAGCTAGATCGTCATCCGGGCCAGACCATGCGCGCCTGTGTCGAGCTGGCCAAGGACTGGCGCACGGATCGTTATCTGCGCAAGCTTGAAGCAATGATGGCGGTGGCCGACAAGGATGTTTCGCTGGTCCTGACCGGGATGGGCGATGTTCTTGAACCGGAAGACGGCATTATCGCCATCGGATCGGGCGGTAATTATGCTCTTGCCGCGGCGCGGGCCTTGATTGATCTGGACCTGAGTGCCGAGGAAATTGCCCGCAAAGCCATGGCGATTGCCGGTGATATCTGTGTTTATACCAATGACAGCGTTACGCTGGAAAAGATCGAGGATGCGAAATAAGGGTGCCGTTTCGGGCCTGACATCGCATTTCCGTCGCAAGAACTAACGGATAAATTTAATGACCCAACATTTCAGCCCGCGCGAGATCGTATCCGAGCTCGATCGCCATATCATCGGTCAGAAAGATGCCAAGCGGGCGGTCGCCATTGCCTTGCGCAACCGTTGGCGCCGCCAGCAGCTTGACGACACGATGCGCAATGAAGTGCTACCCAAAAACATTCTGATGATCGGCCCGACCGGTGTTGGCAAAACCGAAATCGCCCGGCGTCTTGCCAAACTGGCAGAGGCGCCGTTCATCAAGATCGAAGCCACCAAATTCACCGAAGTTGGTTATGTCGGTCGTGATGTTGAACAGATCGTTCGTGACCTTCTGGAAGTGTCGCTGGACCTGACGCGTGAAAGCATGCGCAAGAAAGTCCGTGCCAAGGCCGAAATGCAGGCCGAGGAACGCATTCTTGATGGTCTGGTTGGTGAAAATGCCTCGGCTGATACCCGTCAGAAATTCCGCAAGATGCTGCGAGAAGGCGAATTGCAGGACAAGGAAATTGAAATCCCTGTTCAGGAAAACAGTTCTTCTTCGATGCCGACCATTGATATTCCCGGCATGCCAGGCGCACAGATGGGGATGCTGAACCTGTCGGATGTGTTCGGCAAGGCCTTCGGCGGCCAGACCAAACCAAAACGCATGACCGTCGAGGAAGCGTTTGAACGCCTGATCGACGAGGAAGGCGACAAGCTTTTGGATATGGACAAGGTCACCGCCGAGGCCATCGAAAACGTTGAACAGAATGGTATCGTGTTCCTTGACGAGATCGATAAGATCACCGCGCGTTCCGAGCGTGGCGGTGATGTATCGCGCGAAGGTGTGCAGCGCGATTTACTGCCGTTGATCGAAGGGACAAGTGTCTCGACCAAACATGGTACGGTCAAAACCGACCATATCCTGTTTATCTGTTCGGGGGCATTCCATCTTTCAAAGCCATCGGACCTGCTGCCGGAATTGCAGGGCCGTTTGCCAATCCGGGTCGAGTTGAAAGCCCTGACCGAGGAAGATTTCCGCCGTATTCTGCTGGAACCGGAAGCATCGCTGATCAAGCAGTATGTCGCACTGCTGAAAACCGAGGATGTTACGCTGGAATTCGCCGACGATGCGGTTGATGAACTTGCCCGTATTTCGGCCAGCGTCAATGAAACGGTGGAAAATATCGGCGCACGTCGACTGCATACGGTGTTGGAAAAGCTTTTGGATGACATCAGCTTTACCGCAACTGACCGCGGCGGTGAAACGATTAAGATTGATGCGAATTACGTCCGCGAGCAGGTCGATGGCCTTGCCAAGGATGCGGATCTTTCGAAGTTTATTTTGTAATCGAGATGTTCGATTAGGGCAGATACACAAAGGGCTAGCACGATGTTGCTAGCCCTTTTACTTTAACCCTGCGCGGTTTGATCTTGGACTATAATTAGGGCATGTATATTGAATGGGTACGGTCATGTCATATGACATTGTTTATCTGGCAGACAGGCCTGATTGCGTTGATGCCTGTGCGGCTTGGGCATATGGGCGTTGGGGCGTGCAAAAGACTGAGAGTAGTCTTGAAAATGCCAGGGCTTACTTTGCTCAATGCAGTCAGAAGGACGGTCTTCCGATGACTCTTCTGGCGATCAACCGCGATACCAACCTGCCGATCGGGATGATTAGCCTTTGGCCGCAGGATGGGCAGGAATGGCCGGATAAAACCCCATGGATTGCTGCAGTCTATACGCTTTACCGCTATCGCGGGATGCGCATTGCAACAACGCTTGTCGAGCGTATCCTGCAAGAAGCAAAACGTTTTGACTTCGATATTGTTTATCTTCAGGCCGGAAGTGCTGCCGGGATGTATCGAAAATTGGGATTTCGCGAAATTGAACGCAGAGATGCGAGTACTGCTGCCGCAGGTCATGAAATCCTGTTCTGCAAGGATATGTGATTGTTGCCAAAAGCGGTTCAGGCGGTATGGAGTTTGCGGATATTATCGCTGGCCTTGGCGGGCAGATAGACGGTGAATACCGAACCAACCCCCTGTTCGCTGTCGATGATCATGGTGCCACGGTGGCGTTGCACCAGATGTTTGACGATGGCAAGACCAAGACCGGTGCCGCCAACGGCACGCGACCGTGCCGTATCGACCCTGTAAAACCGTTCAGTCAGGCGTGGCAGATGTTCGCGTGCGATTCCGTCGGAATGATCCCGGACGGCAACGGCCAGAACACGGTCATGCCGGTAACGGGCCAATGCACCCGGGGTGTTTTTGGCCAGTGTGATCGATACATCAATACTGGTTTTGGGATGTCCGTATTTGATGGCGTTTTCGACCAGATTGACAAAAACCTGGGTCATTTCCTTTTCCTCGCCAACAATTTCGGTGTTGTCGAGGTCGCAGGAAATCCTGATTTCCATGCCCTTGGCTTCGGCCTTCATCGCCAGTGTCTGGGCGACTTTGTCGATGATCTTGCCGATATCGCAATCATCAGATGGCGGTGTATGTTCGTTCAGCTCAATCCGTGCAAGTGACAGCAAATCTTCGATCAGGTGCTGCATACGCTGGCCTTGATCACGCATGACCGGCAGGAACTGGTGCAACGCATCGGGATCGTCCTTTGCCGGGCCTTCAAGCGTTTCGATAAAGCCCAGCAACACCGAAAGCGGGGTGCGTAGTTCATGCCCGGCATCGGTCGCGAAATCGGCGCGCATCTGTTCAAGTTTGCGAAGCTCTGTTAGGTCCGAGAAGGACAGAACAAAGTTCCGGTCCCCGGTTGCGGCTGGCAAGCGCGCGGTCAGAACATCGAAATGACGATGGGCGTCGCTTGCCAGAACGAATTCGGCATGTTTCATCTGTTCGCGTTCGCCCGCGACATCATCAAAGGCATCAAGCAGGATCGGATCGCGGATATAGCGTGTCAGATCGCGACCGATTTCCAGATTGTGGAACAGGCCGCGTGCCGCCTGGTTAAAACCGGTCACAACGCGTTGCCGGTTGACCATCACAACCGGGTTCGGCAGGTGATCAAGGATTTCGGCATCGGTGCTGGTCTGGGCTTCAAGATGGGCGATGCGTTCGCGAAATGCGTTGGTGATCTGGGTATAAAGGGACGACAGCTCGGACGCCGCACCGAAAAAAAGATGCTGTGGCGGGGTGCCGCGGAACTTGTCACGCAATGCGGTGGCGTAACGCGCAACACGGCGCAGATCATCGAAATAGATACGTAAAACCCCGGCGACACCGACCCACGCCAAGACCGCACACAGAATCGCTGTGCCCCAGCCAAGCAATTCCATCGATGCCAGTACGATAAAGATCGCAGCATTCGGGAATGCAACCGCAAATGCGGTCATTAACAACTGGCGAAAGCCCAACGGATGCTCCTGATGTCGGGTACCCCAGAGGGTACGCATTAACGCATGCAAAAAATTTCGACTAAAATGATTATGCGCCGGTAAAGATCAAATAAAAGTTAGATGACAGTTTTCAAGTATTGGAAAAGCTTGAAAAAATACGTCGTCTGAACCCTGATCATACAGGTGTATAATCCGATTTTGCCAAAAAATCTGCGAATGCGCCAGCACGGCCATCCCGCGTCGGTTTCGACTTCAGATAGAAATCAGATAATTTCGGCACCTTCGTCAAACGCTAGGCGAGGGCTGCGATCAAACAGTTTTGAGGGGTCGCCATAGCCGATATTGATCAGGAAATTGCTTTTGACCGACGTGCCCGCGAAGAATTCTCCATCAACCTTGGCATTGTCAAAGCCTGACATCGGGCCGCAATCAAGTCCAAGGGCACGTAACGCCAGAATGAAGTAGGCTGCCTGTAATGTTCCGTTACGAAACGCAGTGGTGGCAATCAGGTCATCATTTCCTGAAAACCACGATTTTGCATCTGTGTGCGGGAACAGTTTCGGTAATTTTTCATGGAATTCGATGTCATAGGCAATGATGGCTGTGACCGGAGCTGCCAGGGTTTTTTCCCGATTTCCTTCGGAAAGTGCCGGTTCGAGACGTTGTTTGGCGTCCTGTGATTTAACAAACTTGATGCGCATCGGCTCGCAGTTGGCGCTGGTCGGGCCCATAACCGTGAGGTCCCACGCCTTTTTCAGAAGCGCTGTATCGACATCGCGATCCTGCCAGCCATTGTGGGTTCGAGCTTCATTGAAAAGAATGTCCAGTGCGTCTGAATCCAGCATGCGAATCTCCGTTAATACTGCGGTTGAATTGAGTGCCTTTCAGGTAGGTTGCAGTGAACTATACACAAGCCGAGTGACGAAATTGTGGAAAAACAATTGGTTCGCTGGTAGGTTCACAAAAAACATAATTACCGGAAACCATAAAATGAAGACTGTGGTTTTGGGGGCTGCAGTGACCAATGAGTGGGGTCGCAAAAAGATGGATGTGGCAATGCAAGCACAGACCAATGGGCAGCAAACTTCTGATGCTGTTGCGCGAGCCAAACGCGCAAATATGTTTCGTTGTATGGTATTCGGCACGGCCTTTGCGGTCGGTCTGACATTTGGTGTCTCGCCGGGCATGGCTCAGAATGCCGATACAAGCGGTACTGCAACGGAAATCCAACCTCCTGCTGCTGATGTGTTGCAGTCTGATAATCGCCAAAGCAACAATGATGCCTCCGGTGACGTACAGGCACCATCGGGTGATGCGACGTCGGCCGTTGTGTTTATGTATCATCGGTTCGCGGAAACCGATTTCCCGTCGACCAATATTCGTGGTCCGCAGTTCGAAGCCCATATCCGCGAACTGACAAGTGGCAAATATACGGTCATGGGCATCCCGGAAATCATTGATGCCATGCAAAATGGCAAAGGACTTCCAGATTATGCCGTCGGTATTACGGTAGATGACGCCTACCGTTCGGTTTATGACGTTGCGTGGCCAGCCTTTAAAAAGCACAATATCCCGATGACGGTATTCGTCGCGACCGAGCAGGTTGATGCCGGGTACGAGAACTACATGACCTGGGATATGTTGCGCGTACTGGTCAAAGACGGGGTAACCATTGGCGGCCACAGCCAGCATCATTCGCACTTGCCAAGCTTGCCAATCGAGGAAGTGAAGGCCGAACTTGCGCATTCGGCGCAGCGTTTCAAGGAAGAACTGGGCTTTGTCCCGGACATCTTTGCATATCCGTATGGCGAGGCCAGCGACGAAGTTGTCGCAGCGGTCAAGGAAGCCGGTTATAAGGCGGCATTTGGCCAGCAAAGCGGCGCGATGAGTACGGAATCGGATATGATGTATTTGCCGCGCTTTGCCATGAACGAGAATTACGGCGAAATGGACCGCTTTATTCTGGCGGCAAATTCCCTCCCGTTATCGGTCAGCGATGTGACACCGCCAAATTACACGCTTGAACGTAATCCGCCAGCATTCGGCTTCACCCTCAAGCAGAAGGCAGCCCACATAGCCTGTTACCCTTCCGAGGGCGAACCGACCATGAATCGGCTGGGCGATGAGCGGGTTGAAATCCGTCTGGATGCCCCGGTTTCATCGGGGCGGTGGCGGATCAACTGTACTTCGATGGGGCCGAATGGACGGTGGCGCTGGTTTGGAATGCTTTATACTGTTCCCTGATAAGTAATTGAAAATCAACAATGAAATGGCGCCATGGGTTTTACGAACCTGTGGCGTTTTTTCTGATCACTTTGGACGCTTGCGCGTAATCAACGGAGAAGGTAGGTTAATCACACTTATTCAACGTAAATAGCTGGTAACCACAGTGCAGGCAGGAAAAAATATCCTTCTGATCATCTCGGGCGGCATTGCCGCCTATAAGGTTCTTGAGGTGATCCGGCGGTTGCGCGACCGAGATATTAATATCCGCGCGATCCTGACCAAAGGCGGTGCAGAGTTCGTTACACCGCTGTCGGTGGCCGCCCTGACCGAGAACAAGGTTTATCAGGATCTTTTTTCTCTGACCGATGAGGCCGAAATGGGCCATATCCGCCTGTCGCGTGAGGCCGACCTTGTTCTGGTCGCTCCGGCAAGTGCCGATATCCTTGCGAAAATGGCCACCGGACAGGCGGGTGATCTTGCAACGACGGCCCTGTTGGCTACCAACAAGCCGGTGATGGTCGTTCCGGCGATGAATGTCGAAATGTGGAACCATGCCGCGACACAGGCAAATATCGCGACCCTTGAAGGGCGTGGCGTGATGCGTGTCGGGCCGGCGGCGGGTGATCTGGCTTGTGGTGAAACCGGATCGGGTCGTTTGGCAGAACCTGCTGAAATCATCGCAGCGGTTGTTGATTTTCTTGAAGGACAGCCGGTTTCAAAACCGCTTTCAGGGAAAAAGGCTGTTGTAACCAGTGGCCCGACATACGAGCCGATTGATCCGGTGCGCTACATCGCCAACCGGTCTTCGGGCAAGCAAGGGCATGCGATTGCCGCGGCTCTTGCTGCGGCGGGTGCAGATGTGACGCTGGTTAGCGGCCCGGTAAGCCTGCCTGATCCGATGGGTGTCAAAGTTGTGCGTATTGAAACAGCCCGCCAGATGCTTGATGCGGTGCTGGCCGCCCTGCCCGCCGATATCGCGGTTTGTGCTGCCGCAGTTGCAGATTGGCGCGTTGCCGAAGAAGCAGGTCAGAAGCTTAAAAAAGATGGCTCTGGTGTGATTGCAGACCTGAAGCTTTCGGAAAATCCGGATATTTTGGCGACACTCAGCCAGAAAGGTCCTAAACGCCCGCAATTGGTTATTGGTTTCGCTGCCGAAACGGAAAATGTCATCGAACATGCCCGCGCCAAGCGCGCGCGCAAGGGGTGTGACTGGATTCTTGCAAATGATGTCGCCCCTGGAACCGGGACCTTTGGCGGTGATCATAATGAAATTTTCCTGATTTCCGGGGTGGATGCCACCAGTGACGAAACCTGGCCTCGCCAGGGCAAGAACGGTGTGGCGCGGGCGCTGGCAGAACGAATTATCCAGCATTTTGCATGATATTATGGATTTAACCCGGTCAGTGTTTGTGTGGCATTGCAACGCATCTGACCAGAAAAGTGAAGACAAGGATTGTTTATGACGCGTTTGACTGTCGATCTGAAACAGCTGCCCCATGGTGCGGATTTTCCGCTGCCCGATTATGCCACCGCACAGTCGGCGGCCGTCGATTTGCAGGCAGCGATTGACGATACGCTTGTGATTGCACCGGGCAAACGGGCCATGGTTGCAACTGGTATTGCGATTGCCCTGCCCGCCGGGTTCGAAGCACAGGTTCGCCCGCGTTCGGGGCTGGCTGCGAAAAATGGCGTCACGGTTCTGAACAGCCCGGGGACGATCGACGCGGATTATCGCGGTGAAATCAAAGTAATCCTGATCAATCACGGTGACGCGGCATTCACCATCGAGCGGGGTATGCGCATCGCCCAGCTTGTGGTCGCACCGGTAACCCAGGTGGCGTGGAATGCGGTTGCCGATCTGGATGAAACGGCGCGTGGTGCCGGTGGCTTTGGATCGACCGGTGTTGCTGCACCGGCGGTAAAAACGGTCTGATTGCCGTAAATACAGCAGCAATATCATCGAAAGCATTTGGGTTATCTGATGATGTTGCTGCGTTGTGAACTCTGATAATCGCCAGTCCCGATATTTCCGGGGGGATCAGCGGGACTGCAAGGGGAGCATGAAAGAGACGATGTTAAAACTGTCAAAGAAGATGCTGTTCGCCATAGAGGCGGTGGTGGACATCGCCTATAACGCTGCGGGTGAACCGGTGCAAAGTCGCGATATCACCGCACGTCAGGGCATTCCGAAACGTTATCTTGAACAGACCCTGCAACAGTTAGTGCGTGCCGACATTCTGGTCGGTGTGCGCGGTCCGCGCGGCGGGTATCGTCTGGCACGTGAACGTCGGCGCATTACCCTTGCCGATATTGTATCCGTCATCCGGTCAATGGAAACATCCGATGACCCGATCGAGGATCCGGCAGGATCGCCGTTGGGTAAGGAAGTTGTCCGTCCGCTTTGGCGGGAATTGCAGGACGAAATGATGGTGGCGCTGACCCGGATCACGGTCGAGGATCTTTGCAACCGTGCGCGTGACGCAGGTCTGCGCAGCGGGATTGAGGAATCACCGGATTTCATTATTTAGTCGTCGGAACGGGCTGCGGATTGTTGTATCGTTAAACCACAAGAATCCTCTGCGGTTCATATCCAATACACAGGCATCGGAAACCGGCCAAACCAGATTTTGCGTAAAAACTGTTTAAGCCCAATTGACTTGGGTATTAAACGGGATAAATACAAATCAAGAATGTGGTTGGTTTTAAATTACAAGAAATTGCGAGGAAAACATGACTGAGTTTCGCGGCAAGATTTACGACAGCATCATCGACACCATTGGTGCGACGCCGCTGGTTCGTCTTTCACGTCTGGCAGCGGCCGAGGGTGTGAAGGCCGACCTGATTGGCAAGCTTGAATTCTTCAACCCGCTGGCCTCGGTCAAAGACCGTATCGGTCTCGCAATGATCGAGGATGCCGAAAAGTCCGGTCGGATCAAGCCGGGTGCAACACTGGTCGAACCGACATCTGGCAATACCGGTATCGCGCTTGCTTTTGTTGCGGCGGCCAAGGGTTATAAACTGATCCTGACCATGCCCGAAAGCATGTCGCTGGAACGCCGCAAGATGCTGATGCTTTTGGGCGCGCAGATTGACCTGACCCCGGCAGCCAAAGGCATGAAGGGTGCTGTTGCCCGCGCCGAGGAACTGGTCGCCGAGATTGATGGCGCGATCATGCTTCAGCAGTTTGAAAACCCGGCAAACCCGGAAATTCATCGCAATACGACGGCCGAGGAAATCATCAAGGATACCGCAGGCAAGATCGATATCTTTGTTGCCGGTGTCGGTACTGGCGGGACATTGACCGGTGTTGGTGAAGTCCTGAAAAAACATAATCCGAATATCCAGATCGTCGCGGTCGAGCCCGAAGACAGCCCGGTTATTTCCGGTGGCGCACCTGGACCGCATAAAATCCAGGGCATTGGTGCCGGTTTCATTCCAGGTAACCTTCATACCGATGTGATTGACAAGGTCATGACGATTGGCAATGAAACCGCCTTTGCCACCGCACGCAAACTTGCCAGCATCGAAGGTCTGCCGACCGGGATTTCGTCCGGTGCGGCCGTTGCTGCCGGTATCGAGCTTGGCCAGTTGCCGGAAAACGAAGGCAAACGTATCGTGATCATCATTCCGAGCTTTGCCGAACGTTATCTGTCGACCCCGCTGTTCGAAGGTCTGCAGTAATCCGGTTTTGCTGACCGACGCATCTTAAGAAGGCCCGGATTTTCCCGGGCCTTTCTTGTCTGTGCCATGCGCGCTATATGCAATGGCAGACCCGTTTGGCATGAATGAAAGAAACCGCCTGTGAGTGATTTTGATTTCAGCGAAAATGAAGTGCAGCGCTACGCCCGGCATATCGTTCTGAAGGATGTTGGCGGCACAGGGCAAATGAAGCTGAAGCGCGGGCGGGTGCTGATTGTCGGCGCGGGTGGACTTGGATCGCCATTGGCGATGTATCTGGCCGCGGCCGGGGTTGGCAGCATCGGGATCGTCGATGCGGATACGGTCGAACTTTCCAATCTGCAGCGCCAGATCGCGCATGGCATGAAAGACCTTGGTACGCCCAAGGTCGAAAGCGCCAAATCAACCATGCTTGATATGAACCCGGAAATCACCGTGCAGACGCATAATGTGCGGCTTGATGCGTCCAATGTTATGGACCTGATTGCGGATTATGATGTGATTGCCGACGGGTCGGACAATTTCGAAACACGATTCCTGCTAAACGATGCATGCTATTTTGCGGGCAAAACACTAGTGTCGGGTGCGGCCCTTCGGTTTGACGGGCAGGTTTCGACATTCAAGGCGCATCTGGGCGATCCGCATCCCTGTTATCGCTGCATCTATCACAGCCCACCGCCCGAGGACGCCATTCCGTCCTGTGCGCAGGGCGGTGTTCTGGGCTCGGTCGTGGGCATGATTGGCGGGATTCAGGCAACCGAAATTCTCAAGGAACTGATGGGGATTGGCGATGGTTTGTCTGGCAGGCTTGTGATTGTCGATGCACTTGGTGCATCCTTCCGAAAGATTAAAGTCCCGCGTGATCCGGGCTGCCCGCTTTGTTCCGAAAATGCCAGTATCAAGGACCTGTCCATTCATGAGCACTGAAAACGCGAAACAGTCGGAAAGCCCAAGGAAATTGTCACTGGTGGTGTTTTCAGGAAGCTTTGAAAAGGTTCATTACGCACTCGTATTGGCGTCGGCTGCCCTTGCATCCGGGCGTGAGGCCACCCTGTTTTTCACTATGGAAGCCAGTCGTGCGGTCCTTGCGCCGTCGGGCTGGCGTCATCTTCGGACCGAGGCCGAGGGGGCAACTGCAACCTCGATTGACCTTAGTTATTCGATGCGCGGAATTGGCACTTTCGAGGAATTGCTGTCGGCCTGTGTGGCACTGGATGGCAAGTTCATGGTCTGCGATATGGGTCTTCGTGCGCTTGGCCTTGAAAACGAAGCAAAGCGCGAAGAGCTTAAAATCGAAACGGGCGGCGTGGTAACGTTTCTGAATGATGCCCATCAACAGGGCGAAATGCTGTTTATCTAAGACGTTGAAGAATTCAGTTGGTGCTTGTCAGTAGTTTGATGCCAAGTCCGGCAAGACACAGGCCCACACCACGTTCAATCCAGATTTTAATAGCTGCGATGCGCGCTTGCACCGAAGGCAGTGTCAACGCGACCGCGACCAGTGCAAACCAGATCATGTGGCATGCCGCGATATACAAACCGTAACCGATTTCCATCAAAACCGGTGTATCGGGTGAAATCATCTGACTGAACAATGAAACTATGAACAGCATCGTCTTGGGGTTAAGGGCATTGCAGGCAAAACCGATCCAGAAAGCGGATCCGTTCCGTTTTTGATTTTCTTCCGGCCTGTTGGTGCTTTTGTTTGTCATTCGGGTCTGAAGTGCCGCGGGTCTTGGCGAAAATAAAGCCCGAATATCTGGCCAAAGTGCGGATATCCCCAGCCATATCAGATAGGCAGCACCCAGATAGCGCAAGCTGGTCAGAACCCAGACATTACTGGCAAATACAACGCCAAGCCCGATCAGCGTATAGGCCAGATGTACTGAAACACCGCTGCCGATCCCGATAGCGCACAGAACACCAGCGCGACGACCCCGTGTAAGTGCAATACGCGTCACCATGGCGAAATCCGGTCCGGGGCTGATAACGGCAAGAATGGTGATGATGGCGACGGCAATGACTTCGATCTGGGCAATGGCTGGCATGTTCGTGGTCCTTGATCTGTGAGCTTATTCAGTATCAAATTGAAAAGATCACCAGAAAATCGAAAATTCGTGGGAAATTTCGTGAGTAATTTTCACAGAAAGCGCAATCTGCCGCCACTTGCTGCGTTACCTGCCTTTGAGGCGGCCGCACGGCATCAAAGCTTTTCGCGCGCCGCCGAAGAATTGCACCTGACGCATGGTGCGATTAGCCGTGCAGTCGCGCAGATCGAGGAACGGCTGGGTATTGATCTGTTTGTTCGTCGCAACCGGCGTGTCTGGTTGACCCCGGCAGGCGAAAGGCTTTTCAAGTCGGTCGTAACAGCGCTGGACGGGCTTGATGGCACGGTCGAGGAAATTCACCGCCATGACAGTGCATCGCCGATCCTGTCAGTATCGTGCGAACCAAGCCTCGCCATGCGCTGGTTGATGCCAAGGCTGGGTGCTTTTCGCGAAGCCAATCCTGACTTGAATATCGATCTAAGGCTGGCTGGTGGGCCGGTTGATCTGCTGGTTGAGGGATGCGATCTGGCGATCCGGCGGGCTGATTTCGGCATTGCCGAGGATTACGAGGTAACCCGCCTTTGGCCGGAATTTGCCGGGCCGGTTTGTGACCCGAATTGCTGGGAAGATATTCTGGTTCGCGATTTGTCCAATGCGCGATGGTTGCATAGTCGTACGCGGCCGGATGCCTGGGATATCTGGAGGCGGGCGAGTGGGAGTAATAGCAGCCCGGCAAGCGAGCAATATTTCGACCATTTCTTTTTTACACTTCAAGCCGCCGTCAATCGTTTGGGGACTGCAATCGGGCCTTTGCCGCTGGTTTATGATGATCTGTTGGCTGGCCGATTGGTTGCGCCGTACGGTATGGCGCCTACCGGCTATGACTATGTCCTGATTACATTGGATAGACCGGGGCGCGACCCGCGGATTTTGCGATTCTTTGACTGGCTGATGGCCGAAGCCAAGGGAATTGAAAGCGGAGTCGTGCCGCAAGACTGATTGATATCGGGTTGCCCGATTGACCGTTGGCGGAACAATGCACGAACAGGGCGCGTTTCGGTCTGTATATCAAACAGATTAAGCGCGAACTGGATGCGGCATGACAAACCTTTCCTATCTTGCAACCGTCGAAGGCTATTTCGATATTGCGGTGGTCGACATGATCCTGCGGCTCTGCGCGGCAACGGTCATTGGCATGCTGATCGGGTTAAACCGGGATGTGAATGGCAAGCCGACCGGCATGCGGACATTGGCATTGGTAGCACTTGGTGCCGCGGTTGTGTCGGTGGTTGCAGTACATTTCGAGGATTTGATCGATCACCCTGATGCACTATCGCGCGTCGTGCAGGGGATTTTGCAGGGCGTTTTGACCGGCATCGGCTTTATCGGGGCGGGTGTTATTCTGCGCCATCCAAAGGATATGTCAGTCAGCGGCCTGACGACGGCGGCAACCGTCTGGATCACGGCGGCACTTGGCATCGCATGCGCCCTTGCGGCCTGGCATATCGTGGTGATCGCGACGGTGTTGACGTTGATTGTCCTGATTGTTTTAAAACCGGTCGAACTAATGCTGGTTCGGCTTCTGGGTAGCGACGAAACGGTGGAAGATATCAGGAAAGACAACGAAGGCTGATTGCCATGGATCAGAAATCCTCCCCTTCCCGGAAGGCGGCGAGGTCATCAATCCGCCGATAAGGCAGCAGCGTTTGCAGTTTTTCGGCGGGTGTGCCGGTCATCAGGCTGTGCAAATGTTCCGACAGGACTTTTCCAACCTTGCGTTGCGGCTGGTAGTAATAGGCAAGTTTCTGTTTTGAGAGCATACGGAACGGCATGCCGCCAAAGCCGACAACACCGATTCCGTCACGGATCGTATCCATGCCCAGTTCCAGTAATGCTTCGAGTGCGCCAATCATTGTCATCTGACTTGCGCAGACCACGGCAGTAGCATCGCGCTGATCGGTCAGCAGGCGGATGGTGGCTTCGCGGGCCGCGCGGACGGAAACATCCGAAGTCATCCAGATCAGGCTTTCTGGATCAAGCCCTGCCTCGATCATGGCGCGGCGCGCACCGCGTTTGCGATATCCGAAAAAGGTCAGGTCTTCAGGCGGATCAATCATGCCGATTTTGCGGTGGCCGTCATCAATCAGGCGTTTGACCGCATCATATGCCGCCTGTTCATCATCGTGATCGACAAAGGCATGCGGAGTTAAAAGTTCGGTCCGACCAAAGCTGACAAAGGGAAAGTCATGTTGCAGGCAGTATTTGGCGCGGCTGTCCTGCAATGTGGTGCGCGAAAAGACAACCGCATCGGCCATGTGTTGCGTATGTACGCGGCGAACGGGTTCAAGTGGATCTTCGCTGCTGGTCTGGGCCAGGACAACCAGTGAATAGTGATCGGCCTCCAAACCTTTTGCCAGGCTTTCAACCTGGGCCAGAAAGCCCGGGTCGCCATAATCACCAACTTCGGGGGAATACAGGATCGAACAGACCTGCATGGTTTTGCCGGTGCGCAGCATGACGCCACGGGCATCGGGGTGATAACCGATTTCGGCCGCCGCGGCCTTGACGCGTGCGACCGTATCAGGTTTGACCTCCGGCCCGTCTTTCAATGCACGAGAAACCGTTGTGACCGACAGGCCAAGACGGTCAGCAATAGTGCGAAGGTTCGGGCGGGAGGCTGACATATACAGGTCCGTTCATCTATTCTTTGGCGGACAATCTAATCGCCCGTCTGTGGTTAAGGCAATGCGTTGCTTTCGATCACGCGCCGCATGAAGTCATAAGACGCCTTTGGCGTCCGTTTCTGCGTGTTGTAATCGACATGCACCAACCCGAACCGCTTTTCATAGCCATATGCCCATTCGAAATTATCAAGCAGGGACCAGGGCATATATCCTTGCACATTTGCGCCTTCGTCAACGGCGCGCAAAAGAGCCGAGAGATATTCACTGTAGTAGGCAATGCGATCCTGATCTTCGATATAGCCGTCATGACCGGGAAGATCGATGAAGGCACCGCCATTCTCGGTCACGAAAACCGGCGGATTGCTGTAGTTCTCCTGCAGGATTTTCATGGTGCGATAGAAGCAGTCACCATCAATCGCCCACCCCATTTCTGTGCGACGGAAATATTTTGGCGGTTCGGCGTGTTTGAACGGCCATGCGCGTCCTTCAGTAGCTTCGATATAGCTTGGAAAATACTGGTTCAGGCCCTGAAAATCGACTTTGGTTTTGATCGCTTCAAGGTCGCCATCCTGAATATGGGGTTCCATGCGATCAATAATCAGCTCGGGATAGCGGCCGAAATAGACCGGATCAAGGAAGGTGCCATTCCATTTGGCTTCGAACAGATCGACCAGATGGGCGTCCTGTTCGCGCCGATGCGGCAGTGTATAGGCCTTGTGCATCGGCAAAACGAATCCGACCGGTGCATCCGGATAATGATGCTTGATCACGCGGGTCGCCCGCGCATGGCACATATTCAGATGATGGGCGACGCGCATCGCTGCGCGTGGATCGGTAATACCCGGTGCGTGGCGGCCTTCTTCGTGACCGACCCATGCAACCACGTTGGGTTCGTTAAATGTAACCCATGATTTGACCCGGTCGCCAAACCGTTTCACAAGCAATTCGGTGTAATCGCCAAACCAGTCAACGATATCGCGATTCGCCCAGCCCCCGCGATCCTGCAACGCCTGTGGCAAATCCCAGTGATAAAGACAAAGCCAAGGATCAAGATCGCGTTCGCACATTCCGTCAATCAGCCGGTCGTAAAACGCCATGCCGGTTTCATTAACTTCGCCGGTGCCATTCGGTATGACACGCGGCCACATTACCGAAAATCGATAATGTTTCGCGCCAAGCCGACGGATCAGGTCAAGATCCTCGGCCCAGCGATGGTAATGATCGCAGGCGACGCTGCCGTTGTCGCCATTGGCAACCCGGCCGGGTGTTGCACAGTAGGTGTCCCAGATGCTGGCGCCGCGCCCGTCGTCGCTCGCGCCGCCTTCAATCTGGTAGCTTGAGGTCGAGACACCCCAGCGGAAACCGTTGGGAAAAGGTTTGATCATGATTGTTTCCTTGCCCTGTCGCGGATCGCATTCGTTGGCAGATCCAAAATCGTAACGTTTCGGAAATTTCGGCAAAAAAATAATGCCGGATCGATTTCGCCTTATTATGGCCGGGTTTTCTTGATTGACAAGAGTGAATAAACCGCTTATCAAAAAATCGAAACGTTACGAATTTTCGACCATTTAAGAAGTCGGGCGCGAACGTATCCATTAGGGAGGACATCCGTTATGAAGAAATTTTCAAGGGTCGCAGCACTTGCGACATTTCTGAGCGCCGGTGTTTCTGCGGGTGCGCTTCACGCCCAGACTGCCGAAGTTCTGCATTGGTGGACATCGGGCAGCGAGCAGGCTGCTTTGGGCGAAATCCGTACCGCTTTCGAAGCACAGGGCGGTAAATGGGTCGATACACCGATTGCGGGTGGCGGCAATGCCCGCGCGGCTGCGGTCAACCGCATGCTGGGCGGCGACCCGGCGACTGTTTTCCAGTTTTCCATCGGGCAGCAATTGCGTGAATTGGCCGATCAGGGGCTTCTGGCCGATGTGAATGCGGTGGCCGAGGAAGAAAACTGGGATGAAAAGCTGCCGCCACTTATCGTTCAGGCTGCAAAATATGATGGTGATTATATCGCCGCCCCGATCAACATCCATGGTGAAAACTGGATGTTCTACAACAAGGACGCGCTTGAAAAAGCCGGGATCGAGGTGCCGAAAAGCTGGCCGGAATTCGTTGATGCGGCGAAAAAGCTTGAAGATGCCGGTGTGATTCCGATCGGCCTTGGCGGGCAGCCGTGGCAGGAACGCATCCTGTTTAACAGTGTCCTTCTCGGCGTTGGCGGGCGTGAATTCTACGCCAAGCTATACAGCACGCTGGATGATGAACTTCTGGCATCCGACACCATGCGCAAGGTGTTTGAAACCTTTGCAGCGCTCAAACCCTTTGTCGATGAAGCGAGCCCGGGTCGTAACTGGAACGAAGCGACCAATATGGTCATCCGCGGCGACGCCGCGTTTCAGTTTATGGGTGACTGGGCCAAGGGTGAAATTATTGCGGCCGGTGTCGAACCGGGCACAACGGTCGGCTGTGCCTTCGCCCCGGCCATCGATACCGCCTATATCATGACGGTTGATGCCTTTGCTTTTTCCGCGATGGACAGCGAAGAAGCACAGGCGGCCCAGGAAAAAATGGCGCATGTGATGCTGGAGCCTGATGTCCAGATTGCGTTCAATAAGAAAAAGGGTTCGATCCCTGCCCTTCTTGATGTGCCGGGTGATAGTTTTGATGTCTGTGCACAAAAGGCCATGGCGACATTGCAGGACAAGAAAACCCATCTGGTCAGTACCGGTCTGTTTGGTGTTCCAAGTGCCGTTTCCGGGGCAATTGATGACAGTATCTCCAATTTCTGGAACAGTGCTGACATGAGTCCGGAACAGGGGCAGGAAGAATTCCGTCAGGCGATTTCCTATGCCAAGTAAGGCAGATGGAATGACACGGCTTTGCAGGTGTGCCGCTGCTTGATGCAGCGGCACCTTTACAAAGAAGCGAGATTACTTATGGCCGAACCGGCACAGGGTGCGTTGAAAACTTCGCACAACGGCAGACGGCGCTGGCGTCCGCAATGGACGGCAAGAATGGCGCTGATCCCTGCCATGACGATTACCATCGTCTGCTTTTATGGCTTTATTATCTGGACCTTTGTGATTTCGCTGACGCGGTCGCGTCTGTTGCCGGTCTATAAATTTACCGGCTTTGACCAATATGTGCGCCTGTTCGCCAATGAACGTTGGTGGACGGCAATGCAGAATATTGCCATTCATGGCTTCCTGTTTATCGGTGGATGTATCGTTTTCGGTTATTTGCTGGCGATTCTGATTGATCGCGGGATCAAGGCCGAGGGCATGTTTCGCACGGTTTTCATGCTGCCGCTTTCGATGTCTTTCATCGTGACAGGTGTCATCTGGCAATGGGTGATGAATCCGGGTTTGGGGCTTCAGGATGCTGTGCGCGAACTGGGCTGGACTACATTTGAGTTCAA
The DNA here is from genome assembly GCF_000714555.1 of Thalassospira permensis NBRC 106175. NCBI lineage: Bacteria > Pseudomonadati > Pseudomonadota > Alphaproteobacteria > Rhodospirillales > Thalassospiraceae > Thalassospira > Thalassospira permensis. The sequence continues at coordinate 188,003 of NZ_AUNC01000012.1, forward strand.
CTGGATCGTACGTCAGGATCGGGCGATCTATACCCTTGCCATTGCCGGAATCTGGCAGCAGGTCGGGCTGTGCATGGCACTGTTTCTCGCAGGGCTACGTAATGTCGACCCCAATATCTGGAAGGCATCACGGGTGGATGGCATTCCGATCTGGCGGGTCTATCTGCATGTGATTACGCCGATGATGCGCACCGTATTCTTTACCGTATTCATCCTGATGAGCGCGATTGTCATGAAGGCCTATGACCTTGTCGTTGCCCTGACCGGCGGCGGGCCCGGCTTTTCATCGGATTTGCCGGCGAAATTTGTTGTCGATCATATCCTGAACCGGCAGGAACTTGGCCTTGGTGCGGCCGGTGCATTTGTATTGCTGTGTACCGTGATTGCAGTCATTTCGCCCTATATCCATTTTGAACTGCGCAAAGCACGCGACGGTGGGGGGCATTGACCATGCGATTTAACCGTCTTGCGCTTTATGGACTGCTGGGCATTGCTGCCCTGATGATTTTGGCGCCGGTTTTTATTATGGTGTCGACATCGCTTAAACCGATGGATGAAATTCGTGATGGCAGCATCTTTGCCCTGCCGGTGGAACCAAGTTTTGACGCGTGGCGCGAAGCATGGTCTGGCGATTGTAGCCAAACCGCAGGCGGAAATTGCGGTGGTCTGTCATCCTCCTTCCTGACATCAGTCAAAATCGTCATTCCGGCGCTTTTCCTTTCGGTCGGACTTGGTGCGGTTACCGGTTATGCCTTGGCAGCGTGGAAAATGCGCGGGGCCAATCTGATGTTTGCCGCCCTTCTGGTTGGCATGTTCATCCCGCCACAGGTAACACTTTATCCCCTGATCATCATGGTGCGCGAACTGGGAATATTTGGATCCATTCCGGGATTGGTTCTGGTGCATGTCATATGGGGCGTTGCCTTTACCACCATGATGTTTCGTAACTTTTTCAAAACCGTTCCACAGGATCTGCTGAAAGCCGCCCGCATTGACGGAGCCGGTTTCTGGCCCTTGTTCTGGCATGTCATGTTGCCCCTTTCGTTGCCGATCCTCGGTGTCGCGATGATTTTGCAGTTCACATATATCTGGAACGATTTTCTGTTGGGCCTGACCTTTGGTGGGCGATCCGGACAACCGATGACGGTTGCGCTCAATAACCTTGTCGGATCGCAGTTCGGCGAGAAGGAATATAACGTGGATATGGCTGCCACCATGCTGACGGCGCTTCCGACATTGGCTGTTTATCTGCTGTCGGGGCGGTTGTTTGTTCGCGGAATTGCGGCTGGTGCAGTGAAAGGATAACGGACATGAACGGCGTTGAATTACGTGGTGTGACCAAGGCCTATGCCGGTCTGACCGTGATGAAGGATATCAATCTCGAAATCGAGGATGGTGCGTTTCTGGTCCTGTTAGGGCCGTCGGGGTGCGGCAAATCGACGATCTTGAACATGATTGCCGGTCTGGAACCCGTCACCGGCGGATCAATCCACATCGCCGGGCGAGATGTCTCGGAACTGGAGCCTGATGAACGCGATATCGCGATGGTGTTTCAGTCCTATGCGCTCTATCCGACCATGTCGGTGCGCAGGAATATCGGTTTTGGCCTTAAAATGCGTGGCATGCCCAAGGCCGATATCGAAAAGCGTGTCGATGACATTGGTGAACTTCTGCAAATTACCCCGCTTCTGGATCGTAAACCGTCGCAATTGTCCGGTGGGCAGCAGCAACGCGTGGCGATCGGCCGTGCGCTGGTGCGCGAACCATCGGTTTTCCTGTTTGACGAGCCTCTATCGAACCTTGATGCCAAATTGCGTGCCGATATGCGTGTCGAATTGAAACGCCTTCATGAACGGCTTGGCCGGACCATTGTCTATGTCACCCACGATCAGATCGAAGCCATGACGCTGGCAACCAAGGTTGTGGTGCTGGACAAAGGGTCTATCCAGCAGGCCGACACACCGGAAAATGTTTATCGCCGACCGGCCAACAGGTTTGTCGCCAGCTTCGTCGGTGCCCCGACCATGAATTTCATTGATGGCAAACTGGTTCAGGTGGGTGACGGAATTGCGTTTGACGGGGGATCGGGCCAATTGCCATTGGTAGATTTGCCCGGCCGCGCCCGTGAATTTATCGGCTGCCCCATGACATTGGGCGCGCGGCCGGAACATCTTGTATTTGATGACTTTGGTGCAAATGCCCGGGTGCTTCTGGCAGAGCCGACCGGGCCTGATCAATATGTCCGTCTTGCCGTCGCCGGGGCGGAGGTTACGGCCCGTACAGGCCCCGAACAGCATTTCAGTTCCGGCAGTGATGCCCGGATCATGATTGATGGTGCGCGTGTATCGCTGTTTGATCCGGAAAGTGGTCAGGCCGTTCTATAGAAACCGGGCCAACCGCGTGCTTATTGCGGTTGGCCCGGCAACTTTGTTGCCCAATCAATTATTTCATCATGCTTTGCGGCAGGGAACTGTCGGAAAACAGGGGATAATTGCTGCGTGCGTTAGGCAGTTGATAATGCCACCATTCGTGGCTGTAATATTCGAAACCCGCACTAACCATGATGCCCAGAAGCAGCAAACGGTTGGCCTCGGCGTCTTTTGAAAGCCCGTCCGCTCCATGATAGGACCGGATATGCATTTCATCAAACCCTGCCCCCATATCCAGTTCCTTGCCGTTTGCGTCCAACAGCGTTAGATCAATGGCAACACCACGGCCATGTGGCGATCCAAGATCGGGATTGGCGATGAAATCGGGATTGGGTGTATGGTTCCAAAGAGCCCGCTGGGCTTCTTGTGGGCGGAAGGCATCCAGAATGCGAATGCGTTTACCGTGACGTCGTGCCATGGCGACAGCCTTTTTCAGGCAGTCCGCCGCATCACGATGAAGATAGCAGGCAGGCCGTGAATAGATCGGTGCCCCGGTGAAATTGCGATCCGTGGCATAAACAATATCAATTTCGACATCATATTCTTGTGGCGTAATTTCGACCAGCGCCATTGCCGGAGGCCCCCTGTTCTTGTCGTTTACCGATTACATCAAAAAAATGCTGACTGGTCAGTTGCGTCACAATCCCCATAGCGCAGATCGGACCGCACCGCAAACGTCATCCGGGGCCATTGAAAAAACGGGCCCAACGCTTTTGGCTATCGACACCGCGTCAACGTCACTTTCAACAGCTGTACTGGTCAATGGCGAGGTCAAGAGCGAGCTTTATGAGGATATGGAACGCGGGCAGGCAGAAAACCTGATGAGGTTTATTGCCAAAAGTCTGGATCAGGCGGGAATCACCTTTGACGAGGTTGATGGTGTCGCCGTCACCGTCGGACCGGGCGCTTTTACCGGTATGCGGATCGGCCTTGCGACCGCGCGTGCGCTTGGGCTAGCACGTAAAATTCCGGTGGTTGGTGTCAGTTCGCTTGAGGCGGTGGCCTATGGCGTTTCCGAACGTGATCAGCAGGGACGAAATATTCTGGTGGCACTCGACAGCAAGCGGAACGAAATTTTTGCCCAGGCCTTTGATGGCAAGAAGCGCCCGCTCAGTGCGCCGGAATGTGTCGCACCCCGACAGGCTCTGATGATGGCCCCACCGGGCGATACGCTTCTGGCCGGCGATGCTACCCCACGCCTTTTGACTGCGGCTGCCCACGCGCCGGATGCATTTTATGATTGCACGGCGCCGGGGCTACCGCGAGCCGGAAATGTGGCGCGTATTGCAGCGGCGCGCTGGGGAACGGATGAAAACCTGCCGCCTGTGCCAATGTATCTGCGTGCACCCGATGCGCGCCGGATCGAAGATCAGGGACCGGCAAAAAACAAGCCGGTACATGAGGAATGAGTGCTTCATCCCACCAGCCGGAAGTTGAAGACGGGATTGAAGTCGTTCCCCTGACTGCGGCGTTTTGCAATGTTGCAAGTGCGCTTCATGCTGAAGGGTTCGAAGATCAGGATTGCTGGTCGGCGGATGAAATGATCGCACTGCTTGATGTGCCTGGGGCCTTCGGGTTTCTGGCCTTTGCACCGGGGAATGAGGCGGAAAACCGCCTTGATATCCCACTTGGTTTTATCCAGATGCAGGCAGTGCTGGACGAGGCGGAAATCAATACCATCGTTGTCGCAAAGGAAGCGCGTAAACGCGGCGTTGCCAGAAAACTGTTGTCTGCGACCTTTGATCGCTTGCGCGAAACCGGTGTCGGGCGGGTTTTACTGGAAGTGGCCGATGATAACGCACCGGCGATTGCGCTTTATCGTGATTGCGGCTTTGCCGAGATCGGGCGGCGCAAGAGATACTATCGCCGGAAGTCCGGGCGTGAGGTCGATGCACTGGTTATGGAGCGTGATCTTGGTGCTTGTGTTTTGGGCTGGGGCGATTAATGCAAGCTGGATGTATTCTATTTCGCTATATCCACATCAAATGTGTGGTTTTGACCGTCAAGCTGTTATAGTCTAGGCCTTGATGACGACGCGCGGGATTTGTTCAACCTTTTCGTATCGTTAAACGGTATGTGTTCGGTGCGTCGGCAAGTTCGACAAGGTCAATGACGGTGTCGCCCATTTCGGTGACAGAACGCGGAACGTTTTTTAACGGTTCGCCAGCGCCTAGTGTTACTTCGAGAACCTGACCCTGTGTCATGGTTTCAAGTTTCAGTCGGGTGCGAACAAATGTCATCGGGCAGACATCCTTTGTGATGTCGATCTTATGATCGGGCGTGATGTCGTCCATATGCTGTCTCCTGATTGGGCACCGGAAACGTGAAGTAGCGTTTCATCGGGCTGGAGGCAAGCTGGAGAGAACAAATTATCGCTATTTGTACCTTGCGATATGTGACAGTTTTCTCGATATTTAGCCCACATGAGAGCAAAAGCCTGGGAGCATCCTGGCTGGGGACAGGCGGAACCGGAAACGAGAAACAAGACTATGCTTACAGAATCAACCATCGAGCAGAAGTGCATCGACGCGGGTTTGAAAATGACCGGCCAACGCCGGGTGATTGCCCGGGTCCTGTCGGAATCAGAAGATCATCCCGATGTGGAGCTCGTTTATCGCCGGGCGACCGAAATTGACCCGAAGATTTCGATTGCAACCGTTTATCGGACCGTTCGCCTGTTTGAAGAGGCGGATATTCTTGAAAAACACGATTTCGGTGATGGCCGTGCACGTTACGAGGAATTGACCGAGGAACACCACGACCACCTGATTGATATGCGATCAGGTAACGTGATCGAGTTTTCGAACGAAAAAATCGAAAAGTTGCAGGAAGAGATCGCCAGAGAGCTTGGTTACAAGCTTGTCGGTCATCGACTGGAGCTTTACGGCGTTCCGATGAAGGACGAAAAGTAACCGATTTCTGACAATACGGTTGCGAAAATCGCAGATTTCAAGCCACCCGTTCATGCCGAGCGGGTGGTTTTTCATATTCCTGTTACGCGTTCTTAACAAAGCCTTCACTCGCCCCTGACGCGAAACTTGCGCAAAATCTGCGCAGATGAACGAAAGGGAGTTGCGATGAGCGACGATCGACAGCAGCGGTTAGAGGTGCGCCTCGCCGAAACCGAGGATGAAATCCTCGCCAGTCAGAAACTTCGCTACAAGGTGTTCTATGAGGAACGCGGGGCAAAGCCCAGCGCGGAAATGGCTGCGGCCGAGCGCGACTTTGACAATTATGATCCTTTATGTGACCACCTGCTGGTAATCGATCACAATCGCGGTCAGGGACCAGACGGTGTTGTCGGAACCTATCGCCTGCTGCGTCAGTCGGTTGCAAATCAGCATGGCGGCTTTTACAGCGCTGATGAATACCACATCCAGTCAATGCTTGATGCGGCACAAGGCAGCGGCGAGATCATGGAACTTGGTCGTTCCTGCGTTGAAGAAGCCTATCGCACGATGCCGACCCTGCAACTTCTCTGGCAGGGAATTGCTGCCTATGTTTTCAAATACGATATCAAGCTGATGTTTGGCTGCGCATCTTTCCATGGCACCGATCCGGATGCCTTTGGTGATGTTTTGACCTATCTGCATCACAATCATCTGGCACCCGAAGAAATGCGACCTCGCGCAGTCGAAGGCCGGTACGAGCCGATGGCGCGCACGACGATTGATGCAATTGATGCACGACAGGCGCTTCGCGATCTGCCGCCATTGATCAAGGGCTATCTGCGATTGGGTGGTTTCGTCGGTGATGGTGCGGTGGTTGATCATCAGTTTAATACCACCGACATTTGCATCGTGTTACCGACGGAAAAGGTAACGGATCGTTACTACAAGCATTATGAGCGGACCGCGAGGGTATCGTGAACTGTTATGCGTGTGCAGCCATCCGGCTGTTGGCCTATGCCCTGCTGACTTTGATCCTGATCCCGGTTCAGGTGATGGCAATTGCATTTCGACTGCGATTGGCCGATGATCTGCCGCGGTTTTATCATGCGCTTTGCCTGAAAATCCTTCATATCGAGCTTCGCGTTTCCGGGGTAGAGTTGATGGATGGGCCGGGTATTATTGTGGCCAACCACGCATCCTATCTCGATATTCCGGTGCTGGGGGCCTTGGTTCGCGGCAGTTTCATTGCCAAGACCGAGGTCGCCAGCTGGCCGATCTTCGGAACGCTTGCCAAGTTGCAGCGATCCACCTTTGTCGAACGTCGCCCAGTCCGCGCTCGCGAGCAGAATGATCAGATTTCCCGGCGTCTTGCTGATGGGCACAAACTGATCCTGTTCCCGGAAGGCACCAGCAACGACGGCAACCGTGTGCTGCCGTTCAAGTCGACTTTGTTCGGTGTTGCCGAACGCACCCTGCCCGATGGATCGCAGGTAAAAGTCCAGCCGGTTTCGATTGCGGCTACCCGTCTTGATGGAGCACCGATCGGACGCGATCTGAGAGCTTTCTATTCCTGGTATGGCGATATGGACTTGGCGCCGCATTTGTGGCAGTTTCTGGCTCTTGGCAAAGTAACGGTTGAGCTGGTTGTTCACCCGCCTGTGACCTTGGCCGATGCCGGGTCGCGCAAGGAACTTTCCCGGATGTGTGAAACAGCTGTTGCGCGTGGACATCATGCAGCACTGACCGGCATGCATCAGGGGGTTCCGGTTCCGCTGATTGATAATGGACGTACCGGTGACCTGATTGGCTTTTCGCCGCTGGCCATTGTTTCCGAAGATTTTCGTCTGTTCGGACCGGATCGTCAGTTCGGCTCCTGACCGTTTTGCCGTATGATCCGATTGCGTGAATTGGGTTTCATGTAACCGGAATTTCAGATATCGAAGATGTCCGGTCTGCGGTGTGAGCTTTCACACCGCTTTTCGGCGTATTCGAGAAAGCAAAAAACGGATCCAGAAGTGAGTGTGACGAAAAAGCTTTTTGTAAAAACCTATGGCTGTCAGATGAATGTTTATGACAGCCAGCGCATGCAGGACGTATTGGCGCCGCTGGGTTACCAGCCGGTCGACGATGCCGCAGGTGCCGATATGGTTATCCTCAATACTTGCCACATCCGCGAAAAAGCTGCTGAGAAGGTCTTTTCCGATCTTGGCCGTATTCGTAAACACAAAAAAGCCAAGGAAGCCAATGGCACGGACAAGATGATTGTCGCTGTTGCCGGTTGTGTTGCGCAGGCCGAAGGTGCGGAATTGATGCGTCGCGAACCGATGGTCGATATGGTGTTCGGGCCGCAGACCTATCATCGTTTGCCGGAAATGGTAGCGCGCGCCAATCGCGCAGTCGGGCGTGATCGCATCATTGATACCGATTTCCCGGCCGAGGAAAAGTTTGACCACCTGCCACAACAGGTTTCAAGACAGGGTTATTCGGCCTTTCTGGCGATTCAGGAAGGTTGCGATAAATTCTGTACCTTCTGTGTTGTGCCTTATACCCGTGGTGCCGAATATTCCCGACCGGGCATGGATATCATCAATGAAGCCCGCCAGCTCGTTGAAAAGGGCACCCGTGAAATCACTTTGTTGGGTCAGAACGTCAATGCGTATCACGGCGACGGCCCAAATGGCGGCGAATGGACGCTTGGTCGTCTGTTACGCGAATTGTCCGAGATTGATGGACTTGATCGCATTCGTTACACAACCTCGCACCCGCGCGATGTTGATGATGACCTGATTGCAGCCCATCGTGACCTTCCCAAACTGATGCCGTTTTTGCATCTTCCCATTCAGGCAGGATCGGATCGTGTGTTGCAGGCGATGAACCGCAAGCATGATGGCGCATCTTATCGCGAAATCGTTACAAAACTCAAAGATGCCTGCCCTGATCTTGCGCTGTCGTCTGATTTTATCGTGGGTTTTCCCGGCGAATCCGACAAGGATTTCGAAGACACGATGCAAATGGTGCGCGATATCACCTTCATTCAGGCTTTCAGCTTTAAATACAGCCCGCGCCCCGGCACTCCGGCATCGGCCATGGAACTGCAGGTTCCCGAGCCGGTAAAGACCGAACGGATCATGCGTATTCAGGCGCTTCTCGCCGAGCAGCAGCTTGAATTCAACCGAAACTGTCTTGGTCGGGAAATGGATGTCCTGCTGGAACGCCACGGCAAACTTGAAGGACAACTTGTCGGAAAAAGCCCTTATATGCAGCCGGTTCATGTCAGCGGTTTGCCAGAATCCGCATTGGGACAGATCGTAAGGTTGAAAATCACCGAAGCACTGCCTAATTCCCTTGGCGGTGAACTGGTCGATGCCCCGGTTCAAAACCGGGATTCTGAAAGGAAAATTGCGTGACTGCCACTTCAGCCAAGGCAAAAAACACGGCAAAAGCCAAGTCTTCGACCAAAGACACCGACCAGATCGAATTTGCAGATAATGCACTTGCCCAGCTTTTATATGGGCCGCAGGCCGAAAACCTGACCCGCCTTTCCGAAGGTACCGGGGTTCAGGTTTCCAGTCGTGGATCGGTTGTGACCCTTGCCGGGCAAGGTCCCAAAGTAGCCCAGGCCAAAAAGGTTCTTGGTCAGCTTTATGCGCGCTTGCGCGACAAGGAAATAGATCATGTCGATGTCGAAACGGTTGATGGTGCCATCCGTTTGTCCGAACCCGACGAAGCTGACCCCTGGACCGGGCAGACCAAAGATATGTTTGGCGGGTCGCGTCTGACCATCCAGACCAAAAAACGCCGGATTTCGCCGAGATCCAAACGCCAGAAGGATTATGTCGAGGCCATGCTTGATCACGAGCTGGTCTTTGGCATTGGTCCGGCCGGAACCGGCAAGACCTATCTGGCGGTCGCCATGGCGGTCCAATCGCTTATTCAGGGTCAGGTTGATCGTATAGTCTTGTCACGTCCTGCGGTCGAGGCCGGCGAACGGCTTGGTTTCCTGCCGGGTGATCTGAAGGACAAGGTCGATCCGTATCTGCGTCCGCTTTATGATGCGCTGCATGACACCTTGCCTGGCGACGTCGTGATCAAGCGAATGGAAAGTGGCGAGATCGAAGTTGCCCCGCTTGCTTTTATGCGTGGCCGTACTTTGGCCCATGCCTTTGTCATTCTGGACGAAGCACAGAATACGACAGCCATGCAGATGAAAATGTTCCTGACCCGTCTCGGCGAAGGATCGCGGATGGTGGTGACGGGTGACCTGACTCAGGTCGATTTGCCCGATGGCACCAAATCGGGTCTGCGGGATGCGCTTGAAACCATCGCGGATGTCAAAGGTGTCGCGACGATCAAGTTTGATCAGCGCGACGTTGTTCGCCATGCGCTTGTCACCAAGATTGTTCAGGCTTATGACGCGGCAGATGCATTGCGGGACAGACTGAAAAAAGGCTATCGCGGAATCAAGGACGAGGGTCAGGGCGATGACAGCACCGCTTGATCTGGACCTTGATGTTGAAGCGGGTAATTGGACCAAGGCCGACATTGATGCGATTGAAAATGCTGTGCGTGCCGCCCTTGATGGCGCTGTGCGTGACGGTGCGCTTTGGGAAGAAGATGCGGCTCCAGCCGATGGCACACCCGACCAAGGAGATGGTGCATCGCTTTTAAGTATTGCGCCGGTGGTTGAGGTCGGTGTTCGGTTATCCGATGATGCGTCTGTCCGGATATTGAACCGTGATTATCGCGGCAAGGATAGTCCGACCAACGTTTTATCGTTCGCAGCCCTCGAAAGTGCGGATGATACAGCAGCTTTCATGATGTCATCCGATATGCCCCTGATGCTGGGTGATATCGTCATTGCACGTGAAACATGCGAACGTGAAGCCGTTGAACAGAACAAGACGCTGATAAATCATCTTGTTCATCTGACTGTACATGGCACGCTGCATCTTGTCGGCTATGATCATATGGTTGATGATGAAGCCGAAGAGATGGAAGAACTTGAACGGCAAATTCTTGCCGCACTGGGGATCGATGATCCCTATGAACCGATTGAAGATCAAGATATCGAAACAGGACAATGAACGAGAATAGTCAGCGCGACGACGACCACGAGAGTACGAGCCCTCGCCAGGGCGGGGAGAATGGTCAGGATTCCGATAACGGATCCTTGTGGGGAAATGTCGCATCGGCATTAGGCCTTAAGCGCGGCAAGCCAAGGAATGGCGAGGCATCGCTTTCAGACACACTTGAAGAACTTGCCGAGCGTAGTGAAGAAGATGACGAGCCCGTCTCGCTTCACGAACGGTCACTTTTTGAAAATATCATCGCACTCCGCGATATGACGGCTGAGGATGTCATGATCCCGCGGGCCGATATCGTTGCGGTCGAAAAAAGCATCACGCTTGACGAGCTTGTTGACGTGATGGTGAAAAAAGCTCATTCACGCCTACCGGTTTATGGCGAGTCCCTCGATGAAATTGCCGGTATGGTTCATATCAAGGATGTGCTGGGCTGTGTTGCTGCCGGCAAGGAATTCAAGCTGCAATCCCTTTTGCGTCGGGTGTTGTTCGTATCGCCCGCCATTCGGGTGCTTGATCTTCTGTCCGAAATGCGTTTGTCGCGAACGCATATGGCATTGGTCGTCGACGAGTTTGGCGGCATTGACGGGCTGATCACGATCGAGGATCTGGTCGAGGAAATCGTCGGCGAGATTGATGACGAACATGACATTGATCAGACACCGAAACTGATCCGGCTTTCCGATGGCTGTTATATCGCCGATGCCCGCTACGAGGTCGAAGACCTTGAGGAAAAGCTGGGCTTCGGCCTGTTGGATGAAGACGAGGACGAAGATATCGATACATTGGGCGGGCTGGTCTTCTCGCTTGCGGGGCGTGTGCCTGCGCGTGGGGAACTGATCGAACATCCGTCCGGTATCCAGTTCGAAGTCCTTGATGCCGACCCGCGCCGAATTCGGCGTTTGCGTATTCATCTGGTCCGGACCGAACCGGCCGAGATTAGTGACGAAAGTTCCAAACAGGGATCATCGAATGATTGACAGACTAGCGGCGCGCCTCGCCAACCTTTCGGGTTGGCGCAGGCGCTTCCTGTGGTTGGTGTCTGGGGCGGTTGCGGTTTTGGCGTTACCGCCTTTCTTCTTTTTGCCGGCCTTGCCAGTGGCTTTTGCCATACTGCTCTGGTCGCTTGAGGGGGTTAAGTGCAACAAGGGGGCGCTGTCCGCCGGTTGGTGGTTTGGTGCCGGGCATTTTGCCGCTGGGTTCTATTGGATCAGTCATGCGTTTCTGGTTCAGCCGGAAATCTATGGATGGATGATTCCATTTGCTCTTTTGGGGCTAGGCGGCGGGCTGGCAATTTTCCCGATGGTCGCCGTTTGGGCAAGCTGGCGGTTGACGCGGCAAATCATTGGTCGTGCCATAATGCTGGCAACTCTTTGGGCTGTGGCGGAATTCCTGCGGGGCCATGTATTGACCGGATTTCCGTGGAATTTGCTGGCGCATGTCTGGGCTTTTGATCCAGCACCAATGCAGTTTGCCTCGATTGTCGGTGTTTACGGTCTATCCGTATTCACGGCTTTGTTTGCGACCCTGCCGGCAACGTTTATTGCCGGGCGCGTGGGCAGAATAAGTGCCATTGCCGGCATTATGATTGCGGTTCTGCTGTGGGGCGGTGGTGCCATTCGTTTGTCGCTGGTTGGTCCCGCGACAGCCGACGCAACGGTTTCTGACTATCTGCCCGTCATTCAGGTTGTTCAACCCAATATTCCCCAACGTGAAAAGTGGATTCCCGAACTTCAGGATCAGCATTTCGCAAAATTGCTGCGATTGTCGCGTCGCCCGGTTGATATGGCACCAGATCGAAAACGTATCGTGATTTGGCCAGAAACGGCTGCAACATTCTTTGTGGAAGCCCAACCTGTTCGTAGGTTGCAAATGGCATCGGTTCTTGGACCTGATGATATCCTGATTACCGGGGCACCTAGGACCTATCCGCGGGATACGAATGAATTCAAGGTTTGGAACGCCGTTCAGGTTCTTGACAGCAACGGGGAAATTGTTGCGAGTTTTGACAAGTTTCATCTTGTGCCATTTGGCGAATATGTACCTCTCAGAGAATGGATTCCGATCCCTAAGCTGACTGCTGGCCGCACAGATTTTTCATTTGGTGAAGGGCCACAGACCCTTGAAGTGGCCGGGATGCCAAGCTTCTCGCCGTTGATATGCTACGAGGTCATTTTCCCGGGCGCTGTTATTGACGATGCAAATCAGCCTGACTGGCTGCTCAATGTTACCAATGACGGGTGGTTTGGCAAAAGTGCTGGTCCGTATCAGCATCTGGCAGCCGCACGGTTCCGCAGCATCGAAGAAGGCCGACCGCTGGTGCGCGCGGCCTATACCGGCGTATCGGGAATGTATGACGCCTATGGTCGGGAACTGGCAAAACTCCCCTTAAGAACAGAGGAGATCATGGTTCACCCCCTTTCGGGGGTGTATAACCATACCACAGTATATTATTTGTGGCGCGATATTCTATTTTACGGTATTGTAACCTTTCTAGCCGTTCTCGTTTTGGGATATAGTAGGTTATTCAAATCCCTTAAAGCGGCTGTGTGAAGCACCGAACCGCTCCCTGATTGTCCCAGCAAAAATAAGAGCGGGTAGGTCGGAGTGAGAGAAGGACAACACAAAATGTCGCCTAAGGATGAAAACACGATGGTCAAGAATACTCGTGGTAGAGGTCGGGGCCGGACCGCAAATGGCAAGCCGAATCCCGTCGACATTCATGTCGGTGCACGTGTTCGGTTGCGCAGAACCCTTCTTGGTATGAGCCAGGAAAAACTGGGTGAGGCCATTGGGCTGACATTCCAGCAGGTCCAGAAATACGAACGCGGTGCAAACCGTGTCGGGGCTTCGCGCCTTTATGATTTGTCGCGCGTTCTGGAAGTACCGGTTTCATTCTTCTTTGATGATATGCCTGACGAGATTTCGACGAAATCCGTGCATGAGCGTCGCGAAATGTCGGAAAGCCCGGATCCGTTCGATAATGATCCGATGAACCGCCGTGAAACCCTTGAACTGGTACGCGCATATTATCGAATCACCGATCCGACCCAGCGAAAGCGTGTTTTCGAGTTGGTTAAGTCGATGGGCATTCTTGTTGCCGATAACGAAAATGCGAAATAGAAGACACCCGAAATTATGATTTCAAAAAGCGCATTTGCCAGAAAGTTGCAGATGCGTTTTTTCTTTGTTTCCTTCGAGTTTCTGGCCGAAATGCGTCAGGCGCGTTACGCTTATGCGTCGATCTTTCTTGACCCGAAAATGTCATTGAGGCAAAACCGCAGCTTGGGTGATAAGCCCAATTGAATACGTGGACGGATTTGGACCGCTTGCCACCACGTTAAAAAAGGCTAAGTGGGCGCAATTGGTGCAAACTTGTACCGATGCCCTCCGGTCCAGTTGTGGAACTCCTTTTTTACCGGAGAAGGTTTGAATGTCTCTTTCCGAATATCTTTTTACCAGTGAGTCGGTTTCCGAGGGTCACCCGGACAAGGTCTGTGACCGCATTTCCGATTCCATCGTTGATGCGTTTCTGGCCGCCGATGAAGATTCTCGCGTTGCCGTTGAGACTCTGGCAACCACCAATCGTGTGGTTCTTGCTGGCGAAGTTCGCGGTCCTGAGAGCGTTTCCAAGGAAGTCATGATCGAAAAGGCACGTGAAGCTATCCGTGCCATCGGTTATGAGCAGGAAGGCTTCCACTGGAAAACGGCCGAAATCGAGTGCCACGTCCACGAGCAGTCTGCTGATATTGCCCAAGGTGTTGATTCCGCTGGTGAGAAAGACCTCGGTGCGGGTGATCAGGGCATTATGTTCGGTTATGCTTGCAACGAGACGGACGAGCTGATGCCAGCTCCGATCCAGTTCTCGCACCGTATCCTGCGCAAAATGGCCGAAGACCGCCATTCTGGAAAATCAGCCGAGTTCGGTCCGGATGCAAAAAGCCAGGTTACCTTGCGCTATGTAGATGGCAAGCCGGTTGGGGCGACGTCGGTTGTTGTTTCGACCCAGCACGCAGATGGCCTTAATCAGGCCGATGTGCGCTCGCTTGTCATGCCCTATATCCAGAACATTCTGCCGGAAGGCTGGATGCCAGCCGAAGACGAGATTTACATCAACCCGACGGGTCGTTTTGTTATTGGTGGCCCTGATGGCGACGCCGGTCTGACCGGTCGTAAAATCATCGTTGATACCTATGGTGGCGCTGCACCGCATGGCGGTGGTGCGTTCTCGGGCAAAGATCCGACCAAGGTTGACCGCTCGGCTGCTTATGCTGCGCGTTATCTTGCGAAAAACGTTGTTGCCGCTGGTCTTGCTGAACGTTGCACCATTCAGGTTGCTTATGCGATCGGTATTTCCAAGCCGCTGGCTCTTTATGTGAATAACCATGGCACCGGTAATGTGGATGAAATCAAGCTGGGCAGTGTGCTGCGTCAGTTGATGGATCTCAGCCCACGTGGCATTCGCGAACATCTTTCGCTGTGTCGTCCGATTTACACCCCGACTTCTGCGTACGGTCATTTTGGTCGTCAGCCGCAGGAAGATGGTCACTTCTCTTGGGAACGTACCGATCTGGTGGGTGATCTTAAGTCGGCATTCGGTGCCTGATTGGCTTAAAAGCCAGCGCGCGATTTGCCAAAATCGTGTGGCATGATATGAGGCGGGCGGCCCCGATACAGTTCCGGGGCCGCCCGTTTGATTTTGAACCCCTTTTCGAACCCGTCCTGACAGATAAGACAATGCGCAACAGCAACCGCCCGCTACCAACTCCGGATCGTCCAAATTTTTATGGCCGTCGTGGCAGCCGTCCTCTTAAGGATTCGCGCCGGGCGCTGGTCGACGAACTGTTGCCGAAAATCGGGATTACCTATCCAGATCAGGCTGATGTCGATCCGAACAGCTATTTCGCGGAGAAACCGGAACAGCTTTGGCTCGAGATCGGCTTTGGCGGGGGGGAACATCTGGCGGGCCAGGCTCAGGCCAACCCGCAGACTGGGATTATCGGGGCTGAACCGTTTATGGACGGGGTTGGCAGCCTGTTGCGCCATATCGATGAGCGCGGACTGAACAATGTTCGGGTCATTGCGGACGATTCCCGACCACTGCTTTATAAGCTGGTTGATGCCTGCTTTGATCGCGCATTCCTGCTGTTCCCGGATCCGTGGCCTAAAAAGCGTCATGCCGAACGTCGATTCATTGGCCCCAAAAACCTTGCATTGCTGGCGCGTATTCTCAAAGATGGGGCCGAGTTCCGGGTGGCCAGCGACGATATGCAGTATATTTCCTGGACACTGCAACATATGCACAATCATCCGGATTTCGAATGGCTTGCTGAAAGCCCCGAAGATTGGCGCAATCCGCCCGTTGATTGGGTCAAAACCCGTTATGAACAAAAAGCACTCCGTCAGGGCAAAAAGTGCAACTATTTGCGGTTTCGTCGTAAAAAGCGTTCCTGATCTGCACGGTTTTCTATTGTTATCTGACCCGCACCAAAGGCTTTTCGTTGTGTGCGGGTTTTCTTTTGCGTGAACAACATAACGGCACAATTTCAATAAGTTGAAATTTTAATTGAGAATGATTGTCATGTGCGATATTCATGTTGTTCCACTGATATGACATTGTCGCAAAATCGCTTGTGCCAAATGCCGGTAACAACAATTTTTGTGCATAATTCCAAAGGTCCGAACCGTGACACACTGGGATGTCAACATACTCTTCCGAACCTATCGCTCCCGGTTGCTGCATTTTGTGCAGCGGCGAAAGTTGTCGTGGCACATGGCCGACGACATCGTGCAGGACACCTTCCTTCGGGTTGTGACCACACCATCGCTACCCGATCCGCAATTTGCCCAGTCCTATCTTTTTAGGACGGCCCAAAATCTGGTGATCGATCATTTCCGGCGGGAACGAATACTGACCTTCGTTCAGGAACCCGATAAAGCATTTGAATTCGTTGCCGATGACGCTCCGTCCCCCGAACAGATCGCATGGTCTCGGCAGGAATTGCGCCATCTACAGGCCTCACTGAATGCTTTGCCAAAAAACCTTCGGACTGTTTTCATTCTTGCCCGGCTTGAAGGCAAAACATACGTCGAAATCGGTGAACAACTTGGCATTCCAACACAAACCGCGTTTAGCCGCATGGTCCGTGCCCTGACACTTGTCAAAGAGGCAATGGATAAATCGGAAAAAATTTGAATGTCAGATCAGAAATATGCGCTTCAGGTTCGTCCCAATAGTGAGGGTGTTTGTGTGATACGCCCAAACACCATCTGATCAATGACGCACGGAACCCGGCATTCATGGCTATGACAGGTGAAAATCACCTTGCAAATCTGCCCGATACGGTGTCGGAGCAGGCGATCTATTGGTTTGCACTGTTGCTTGATGGCAGTGAAACCGAAGAAGACCGTCGTGCATTCGCCCGCTGGGTCGAGGCTGATGCGGCGCATCTTGAGGCCTTTGGCGAGATAGAAAGGCTTTGGAGTGGCAGTACTAGCCTTAATCTTTCAACAGGCAATAAGGTCGGTCGACGTGCCTTTATGACGGGAACGGCGGCAGCGCTTGTCATCAGTGCGGGTTGGGCATTCTCCCCGCGTCACCCTTTTGCCGATATCCGGACTGTAACCGGCGAACGGCATAGTTTTTCCCTTCCCGGCGGTGTTGAGGCCGAACTGGCGAGCGATACCGTTATGTCCTACGTCGCGCGTGACGGGATAAACGGTGTCGAACTCCATAGCGGCGAAGCATGGTTCAATCATTCGGCAACAGGTAACGCCTTTTTTGTTGCTGCTGCCCATGGCGCAAGCTGGTCGTGGGGCGGAAGGCTCGACGTGGCTGCTTATGATGGGGATGTCACGGTAATTGCCGAACAAAATCCGTTGATTGTTCGTGTTGGCGGCGCGCAAACCCAAGTGGCTGCGGGAAATGCCGTGCGCTATCGAGATGTGCAAATCGGGCGGCCTTACGAGGTTGATCTTTCGGCAGAGCTGGCCTGGCGGAACGGCCAGCTCGTCTTTATGGGGAGGCCGCTCGGGGAAGTCGTTCGCGTTTTGCAGCGCTGGCAGAATGGCAAGATCATGATCATCGGCGAAGAACTCAAATCCCGCCCGGTAACCCTTGTGGTCGACCTTGAACGGTCAAAGGATGTTCTGCCGGTTCTGGCTCGTGTTCTGTCGATCAATGTGCATCGGTTTACAGATTACCTGACGGTCATTCGCGCCGCCTGACCCTCTCAAACTCCAAAATCACCAATCGATATGATCCTTCGGTTCGGTCAGAATATTTTGATAATAAAAATTATTATCAAAAAAATGCAATGAATATCAGATATCTGAATTTCAGCCTCGTCTAACTGAGTAACGAAATAATGAATGAGACGCAATCTCATTTATATATGCATTCGTGACTCAGGAGACAAAAAGAATGCTCTCGAACGGGGTGGGTCGCATTGTCGACACCAACAAAATAATTCGTAAATCCAGTACACCTATTGGGGGTGTTCGCACAATTGCCCTGACAGCCGTTGGCAGTGGCATGATTGCTTTGATGCCGCTTGCCGTGGGGGCTCAAACCCGGGGCGCAGAAATATTGCAACAGGCTAACAAGGCTGAAATTGCGCAGGTCGCTGAAGAGGGCGTGACCTTGTCAAATGATATGCTCTCATTTGATATATCCGCACAACCGCTTGCCATGGCATTGGTCAATTTTTCGCGTGTATCGGGGATCGATGTTGCCGTGGACGGGACATTGCCCGACGGTACACAAAGCGTTGCCGTCCAGGGGAATATGACGGCTGGCGCAGCCCTTGATCGCATGTTGTCGCAAAGCGGTTTGATCTGGAATGCCGTCAATCCGACAACCATTTCCATCATTGATCCTGTACGGGAAGATGCCGGTAACGCCTCAATCATAACTGTTCCGGTCACCGTAACGGCGACTGAAAGGGCGCTTGGTCCTAATGGGGTACCGGACAAAGTGTATGAAACGCCGGGCTCGGTAGCGGTAATTACCCAGGAAAGTATGCGAAAGTCGCCCGTACGCGAAGCGCGCGAGATTTTCAACAATGTTGCCGGTGTGGATATTTCCAATGACGCGCGTGACCCCGGTTTGACAGTCAACGTTCGCGGTCAGCAGGAAATGGGGCGTGTGAACGTCAATATCGACGGCGCGCGTCAGAACTATAATCAGATGACACATGGCACATCTTCTCGTGTGTATCTGGACCCTGCTTTGTTGGCAGAAGTGGAGATCGAGAAATCCAATCTCAACCAGAATGGTGGTGCCGGGTCTTCTGCAGGTATCGTCACAATGCGTACCCTCAATACACAAGACATTCTTGATGATGGCGAAAAATGGGGCGGCAAGGTAAATGTCAGCCACGGCACGAATGATTACGAATTTGCGGGCGATGCTGCTGGAGGTGTTAGGCTTGCGCCAAGGTTTGACATCTCAGCCGCGGTAAGCCGGAAGGTCATTGGTGACTATAGTCCGGGGAAACGCAATCCAGCCCTGTTTACTGACGGAAACGGCAATTATCACGATGTACACAGTTCCAGACCTGAATACACTTTCCTTCGCCAGACATCCGGTTTGGTGAAAGCCAATGTCCATCTTACAGATGATCAGGAACTGAATCTTGGGTATGTTGGCTCAAAAAGCAATTACACCAAAACCAACGACGTCACGAATACAAGACCGGATCTGAACGAAACCAAAACCCATACCCTGACCGCCAAGCACAACTGGAATCCGTCGACTGATTTGGTCGATCTGGATACGCACGTTTATTGGACCCGAACAGAAAGTAACCAATACAGGCCAACCAGATTTAACACCAGTGGATCAGTTAGCCAGAACCCCTACGACACGGACTATACGCTTGATACGACAGGGCTTGATTTGGCCAACAGTAGCAAGTTCGAGCTATATTCAGTGGGTGATGGCCTGAGCAAGGTTAGCTTTGACTATGGTACCGAGTTCTTTCACGACAGGGCAAAGACAACCTCTGAGGTCGAGGACCTTGGAGGATCAGGTTCTGCCTATCAGGCAGAAGGAACAACCCCATCCGGGGAGCGTGATGTCTATGGTGGGCATGTAACGGCGACATATGGCTGGAACGACGTGTTTCAAATCAGTGGTGGTTTTCGCTACGACCGTTACGAATTGACAGGTGACTCGTATTGGTGTGAAGCGTTACCCGGTGGTTTTACATCACAGCAGTGCGGAAGCGGCAATGACGTACCTTTGGACGTTGATTTGTCGGAGGACCGGGTTTCGCCGTCTTTTGGTGCAAGCGTGACGCCATTCCCCGGTCTGCAACTCTTTGCCAATTACCGCGAAAACCTGCGGGCGCCGACAGTTATGGAAGCCATGTTCAAGGGGATGCATATCGGTGATCAGCCGGTTACCTATTTTTCGAACGCCAATCTCAAGGCTGAGGAAGTTGAAACCAAAGAAGTTGGTGTCAACTTCATGTTCGACAACGTCATAAAGCAGGGCGACGGATTCAGAGCCAAACTGTCCTACTACCGTTCAACAATCGACAATTATACGACTGTTGGTTTTGTGCCTTTGCCGTCACTGCCGTCAGTGAACTGGCCATCGGTTGGGGCGGGCATGGTCAACCTTAGTGACCCTGTCTATATGACCGGTACGGAGCTCGAGGCCTTCTATGATGCTGGTGAGTACTATTTTGGCGGTACATTGACGACATCGGACATTGATCTGATCGGGAATTATAACCAGTTCATTCTTGATACCACCTATTCTACTGCAGCGCAGAACGCAGCTACTTACGGTACAGTTGGCGGATTGTTTGGCATTTATGCGCCGCCCAAACGCAAATACACGCTTGACGGCGGGTTCCGTCTTTTCGATCAGGATCTTGTCTTGGGAATGCGGGCGACATTCGTTTATCCGGAAGAAAACTATGGTTCCCAGGTCGGGTCGGTAAGTCTCTCGACCGTTGGTGGCGAATATTACAAGTACCGCGTATTCGACTTTTACAGTTCCTATGACATCAACGATGCCGTGAAACTGCGGTTCGCCGTCAATAACCTGTTCGATGAGGGATATGTTCAAGGAAGCGGGGGAACGTATGCCCCGGCACCGGGACGTACCGCGATCATCAGTCTCAGCGGCAACTTCTAGGCCGCTTAAAAGGAAAAATGCCAATCACCGGTCAGGTCATCGACCTGACCGGATAGGTTTGTCTTTCTTTCAATTAAGTATTTGATTTTAAACATTATTTTGTTGACTCATGATGATAATAATAGTCATCCTCATCATGTTGCTCCAATGGTTGGGGCGGAAACAAACCAGGAGATGTCTAAATGACTATTACAATTGATCTGAACGCAGATGGTTCCGGAAATGGTGTTGATCTGCATGGTCTGTTGGAAGATTTCGACGCCAACTTTTCCAAGGGATTGTTCAACTACGGCGAGTTTCTGAATGGTGGGCTCTTTGACGGTCCGCAATACTATCTCAGCGATGAAGACAGTTCATCAAGCTACACCGATGGCTTCCTTGCAACGACCGGTGGCGGAGATGACTTCACCTATGACATCAGCACCCATCAGATTGTCGGAAATCTTGATCAGCTTTCATTCGGGGAAACGTTGGTTCAGGATTCTAGCGGCGATTACAATCTTAGCGACTCGTCGGTCGATATTTCTGGCCTTGACCTCAGCAGCAGCAAGACTGGTATGGTCCTGACCGCGCTTTTTGGTGGTGACAGTTCAGAATTGCAGTCTGTTTTTGCCTCCGAAGGTGTCGAAATCAACGGCAGTTCCGGCGCGGATGTGATCGGCGGTTTTGCAGGTGACGACGTCCTGACTGGCAATGGCGGGGCAGACACTTTCGAGTTCGATACTTCGGCATCGTTCGGTGATGACACCGTTACCGACTTCACCGATGGCACCGATCTTCTCGATATCGATTACAACTCGGTCACGATTGGAGATGATGGTGCTGGCAATGCGCTCATTACCCATGCCACCGGCACCATCACCCTGACTGGTGTTGACTTCAACGACCTTGACGCAAGCGACTTCGTTTAACGAAGACGGCCCGCTCCGCAGGCGGCGGAACGGGCACAAGGTCTTTGATTGCAGGGCACCGCGGAACAGCGGTGCCCACCTCATCCTATCTTTTTCTTTTCCGGAATGGAAACAGCGTGTTCGAACAGGTCCATTCGCAACATTTGTCCAAATCGTCCGTATTCTCGCCGTTGGCGGCCGCCATTCGATCCGTGCGCGGAGCGTTCCTGTCGGTCGCGGCGTTAAGCGGCGTGTCAAATATCCTGATGCTGACTGGGCCGCTTTTCATGCTGCAGGTTTATGATCGGGTTCTGGCGAGCCGCAGTGTGCCGACGCTGGTCGCGCTCGTTGTTCTGATGCTGGCGCTATACATGTTTCTGGGAACTGTCGATGCGCTTCGGGCGCGGATGCTGGTGCGGATTGGCTGGCGGGTGGATGAGCAAGTTGGGCCTATGGCACTGGCAACTACACTCGATCAGGCGCTGCGAAATGATAATGCAACCTTAAGGCCGCTCAACGATCTTGATCAAATCCGACAGTTTCTGGGTGGTGCGGGCCCTATTGCGATTTGCGATATGCCTTGGATGCCGCTGTTTCTGGGGATCGTTTTTGCTTTTCATCCCTGGCTTGGTTTTCTTGCCCTTATTGGCGGTATCATTCTGGTGATTTTGACATTGATCAGCGAGCTTGCCACCCGTCGCCAGGTTGAACGGATGAACCGCCAAGCCGTTTCACGTGCAAATCTTGTCGAAGCTGGGCGTCGAAATGCCGAAGCCATTCGCGCGATGGGCATGCTGGCGAGTTTCACGGACTATTGGGCACGTCTGAATGACAGGTATTTACGCGACAATACCGGTGTCGGTGACGTCAATTCGACCTTCTCGGCCTATATCAAGGTCATTCGCCTTGCGATGCAGTCCGGCGTTCTGGCACTTGGTGCGTATCTGGCGATCCTGCAGGAAGTCACACCGGGTGTGATGGTTGCCGCCTCAATCCTGACAGCACGAGCATTGTCCCCGGTCGAACAGGCGATTGGCAACTGGCGCGGATTTGTTGGTGCCCGTCAATCGCGACAACGTCTTGAACGCTGCTTTGCCGACACACAAAAAACGTCTGAACGCCTCGAACTGCCTGCCCCGCAACAAAGCCTGCATGTTTCCAATCTGATCGTTCGGGCCCCTGCAAAGCGGGTGGAAGGAAAGCTGGCCGCACCGGGGCGCGTATTGCTGCGCATCAACGACGTGCTCCTGAAAGCAGGCGACGGGCTTGGCATTATTGGGCCAAGCGGATCGGGGAAATCGACATTCGGTCGCGCACTGGTCGGGATTGGTGCGATCCATAATGGCACCATCCGCCTGGATGGGGCGGAGCTTGACCACTGGGAGCCGGATCGGCTGGGGGTGCATGTCGGTTATTTGCCGCAGGACGTCGATCTGTTTGACGATACTGTTGCCCGCAATATTGCGAGGCTACGTAGCGATGTGGACTCTGCGGCAATCGTTAAGGCCGCGCAATTGGCCGGGGTGCATGACATGGTCCTGTCTCTGCCCAAGGGATATGACACGCCGATCGGAAGTGGCGGGCTTATTTTGTCGGGTGGGCAACGCCAACGGATCGGGCTGGCGCGTGCCCTGTTTGGTGATCCGTTCCTGATTGTCCTTGATGAACCCAATTCCAGTCTCGACAGTGCCGGGGAACAGGCCCTGATCGAAGCGGTCCGTCTGGCCCGGCAACGCGGGGCGATTGTTGTCATGATTGCCCATCGCCCCGGCGCACTGGCAACGGTCAATCTGGCGATGGTTATTAAGGATGGACGCCAGATTGCCTTTGGTGCGCGTGACGACATTCTGCGCAAAACCATGCGTCAGGTCGGAGAAAGCGCATGAGCCGAAAAAAGTCGCACACGTCGTCAAAAACTCCATTCGCCAGCCCTGCAATGCATAGTTTGCGTCGACATACCCTGTTTGGCGTATCCGTGATGCTGGCATTGTTTGCTGGTCTGGGAAGCTGGATGGCGTTGGCCAATCTTTCCGGGGCGGTGGTTGCCACCGGCAAACTGGTGGTCGAAAGCAATGTCAAGGATGTGCAGCACCCTGACGGAGGCATTATTGGTGAAATCCACGTGCGTGACGGGGATCGGGTGCAGGCCGGTGATCTTCTGATCCGGCTGGACGATACGATGGCACGCGCAAGCCTTGGCATTGTCGATAGCCAGATCGATGCCTTGCGGGCGCGCAAAATGCGTCTGGTTGCTGAACGGAACGAAGCGAAAATCGTTGCCGTGCCCGATTTGTTCGCGGCCCGTATGCAGGACCTGGCAATCGTTGAGCTGGTTGCGGCCGAGACAAAACTATTCGAAGCAAGGCGTAAAAGTCTGGAGGGTGAAAAGGCCCAGCTTGAGCAAAAACTGTTGCAGCTTTCGGAGACGATCATCGGGCTTGAGGCCCAGAAAGCTGCCAATGAAGAAGAAAGCCGCCATATTCGCGATGAACTTGACGGGCTTGAAATGCTTTACAAAAAGCAGCTTGTACCGATTACCCGTGTTGCGGCATTGCGTCGTGAACGCGCCAGTCTGAGGGGCAAACACGGGGAGTTGACGGCACAGATTGCCGCGACCGGCATGCAAATCTCGGAAACAGAAATGTCGATCCTGCAGCTTGACCGGAACCGCCAAACCGAAGTCCTGACGGAACTGGGTGACATTGATCAACAATTGGCTGAATTGATGCAAAAGCAGGTTGCGTTGCGCGATCAACTGCGTCGTGTCGACATCCGTGCCCCCTATGACGGGACGGTCTATCAGATGACGGTACATACGATTGGCGGCGTGGTTGCGGGCGGGGACCGGATCATGGGGATTGTGCCTGATCAGGATGAGCTGGTGATCGAAGCCCGAACCAACCCGCGCGATATTGACCAGGTCCATCCAGGGCAAAAGGCGATGCTGCGTTTTACTGCCTTTAATCAGCGCACAACGCCGGAACTTTCCGGGACGGTGTCCTTTGTGGCAGCGGACCTTTCACGCGATGAACTGACAGGCGAAACCTACTATAATGTCCGGGTGAAAATTGCCGGTGGCGAGATGGAAAAACTTGATGGGCAAGGTCTGATGCCCGGCATGCCGGTTGAAACCTTTATCGCAACGGGGGATCGCACCGCACTTAGCTATCTTGCCAAACCGCTTACCGATCAGTTTGCCCGCGCATTCCGCGAAGAATAATTTTTCACCGGTTTCGGATATCGAACGCCCCGAATCGTTTCTGCTTTGAAGGGCTGCGAATTCATGCGGCATTTGCGGACAGGGACGAAAGGTAATCGGGATGACTTTGGATATAACAGCAGACGGTGTGATAAAAACCCGCCTTCAGAACCTCAAACAGGCAACAACCCGCGACCATCAGCACATCGATGACATGGTGATGGAAATGGCACCGTTTGAAAGCCGCGATAACTACGCCCGGTTTGTCGGGATGCAGTATGTGTTTCACCGCGCTGTAAAACCGCTTTATGACGCCAGTGACCTGAACGACCTGATACCCGGGCTTTCGATGCGCAGTCGGTTCAATCATGTCTGTGCAGATCTTGCAGACCTGCAATGCAGCCTACCTGAAAATACCAAACCATTTCCTGTTCCCCAAACCGGAATGGGTCGTCTGGGATGGTTATATGTTTGTGAAGGTTCGTCGCTTGGGGCGGCATTTTTGCTGAAAGCAGCCGGAAATATCGGGCTGAATGCCGAGTTTGGTGCCCGTCACCTGGCTGGGCACGAAGACGGTCGCGGCAAGCATTGGCGCGAATTTGTTGATCAGGTCAATGGCTTGGCTTTAAGCGCTAAACAAGAACAGGAAGTGATTGATGGTGCTATTGCTGCCTTTGACTTTTTCCGAACCCTTTTGATCGAAGATCGCAAGCTTGCCGCATAGGCGCAAATCCCTTGGTTGAAAGGCTTGCAGAGACAGGATCGTGACTTGATTTCTGGCAAAGTCGGCTGTATAAAGCCGCCAAGCTTTTTGTAAATTCTGACAAAGAGTGGGCCCTTCGCCCGCTCTTTTGTGCTTTTTGGGGTATGGCATCGCTATATGGCTGAGCTGATCGGACAACAGTTGAAAGACCCGCTGATGATGCGGATCACGGAGATTATCGAGCCGTCGATCAATGCGCTGGGTTTCGAACTGGTACGTGTGTCCATGATGGGCAAGGACAGTAATGTCTTGCAGATCATGGCAGATCGTGCGGATGGCAACGGCAGCATCAATGTAGAAGATTGCGCCGAAATCAGCCGTACCGTCTCTGCCCTGATGGATGTCGAGGACCCGATTTCCGGGGCTTATCACCTTGAAGTCAGTTCACCGGGTATTGACCGCCCGCTGACCCGTGCCAAGGACTTTGATGTCTGGCGCGGGTTCGAGGCAAAGGTCGAGCTGGTGATGGCCCAGAGTGGCCGTCGCCGTTTCAGCGGAAAGCTGGATGGAGTTGAGGATGATGCGGTCGCCCTGATTGTCGATGGCGAACGTGAATTGTTGCCGTTGGCCGATATCGCAAAGTCGAAATTGGTGCTGACGGATGAATTGATCGCGCATGTCACCGGCAAGGGCCGGTCTGACGAAAACGCAGAATAGAGGTTGGATATGGAAGCAACTTCGGGAATGCCGCGGCCGGAACTTTTGCAGGTTGCAGATGCCGTTGCCCGTGAAAAGGGCATTGATCGTGATGAAGTTCTTGGCGCAATGGAACAGGCCATCCAAAAGGCCGGCCGTTCCAGATATGGCCACGAGCATGACATCCGTGCCCATATCGACCGTAAAACCGGTGAAATCAAGCTGGCCCGTTTCATCGAGGTCACGGATGATATCGAAAACGACTTCACCCAGATGTCGCTGGAACAGGCGCGTATTCGCAACGAAAATATCCAGCTTGGTGAATTCCTGATTGATCCGCTGCCGCCGATCGATTTCGGACGTATTGCTGCGCAGACCGCAAAACAGGTTATCGTGCAGAAGGTCCGTGATGCGGAACGTGAGCGTCAGTTCGAAGAATATAAAGACCGTGCCGGTGAAGTGATCAACGGCGTCGTCAAACGAGTCGAGTTTGGTAATGTTCTGGTCGATATGGGCCGTGCAGAAGCCATTCTGCGCCGCGAAGAACTGATCCCGCGTGAAACTGTCCGTCAGGGTGATCGCGTTCGTGCGCTGATCCTTGATGTGCGTCGCGAACAGCGTGGGCCGCAGATCTTCCTGTCGCGTACCCATCCGACTTTCATGGCAAAACTGTTTGCCCAGGAAGTTCCGGAAATCTACGACGGTATTATCGAAATCAAATCGGTTGCCCGTGATCCGGGTTCGCGCGCCAAGATTTCCGTTCAGTCGTCGGATAACTCGATCGACCCGGTCGGGGCATGTGTCGGTATGCGTGGTTCGCGCGTGCAGGCTGTTGTTGGCGAACTTCAGGGCGAAAAAATCGACATCATCCAGTGGTCGGAAGACCCGGCAACCTTCGTTGTGAACGCATTGGCTCCGGCCGAGGTCACCAAGGTTGTTCTTGATGAAGAAACCAATCGTATTGAGGTTGTCGTCCCCGACGATCAGCTGAGCCTGGCCATTGGCCGTCGCGGTCAGAATGTGCGTCTGGCGTCCCAGCTGACCGGATGGGATATCGATATCCTGACCGAGGAAGACGAAAGCGAACGTCGCCAGGAAGAAGCCCGTAAACGGGCGGAGATGTTCATCAAGGCACTTGATGTTGATGAAGTCATTGCCCATCTTCTGGTCGCCGAAGGCTTTACCTCGATCGAGGAAGTCGGTTACGTGCCGTTGGCCGAACTGGCAGAGATCGAAGGTTTCGAAGAAGAAATCGCCGAAGAGCTGCGCACGCGCGCTCGTAACTTCCTTGCCGAAGAAGCCGAACGTCTTCAGAAGCGTCGTGAAGAGCTTAAGGTTGCCGATGACCTCGTCGAATTTGGCGGACTGTCGCTGGCCGTTGTTGTTCGCCTAGGCGAGAACGATGTCAAAACCCTTGAGGACTTTGCGGATCTCGCAAGCGACGAGCTGATCGAATATGTCGGTGATGCGGACAACATGACCATGGATCAGGCCAATGACCTGATCATGGACGCGCGTCGTCAGCTTGGCTGGTTCGAAGGACTTGAAGAAGAAGTTTCCGAAGATGCCGAAGAAGGCGAAGACGCCTGAGGGCTGATCGGAGGACGCCATGTCGCACCGTAAAGGCGGCAAGGTAGCCGAGGTTCCGGAACGCCGGTGTATCGTCACCGGCGAAGTCCGGCCCAAGGAAGACCTTCTTAGGGTTGTGATCGGACCGGATGATTCGGTTGTTCCCGACCTTGAGGAACGGTTGCCTGGACGGGGATTATGGTTGTGCCCGTCGCGGGATGTGATAAATACCGCCTGTGCAAAAAATGCCTTTGCCAAGGCGGCGCGGCAAAAAGTCGTGATTGATCCTGCGCTGGCAGACCGGATCGAGAAGCTTTTGCTTCAGAAAAGTCTCGATCTGCTGTCGCTTGCGCGCAGAGCCGGTCAGGCGGTTGCCGGTTACGAAAAAGTCAGGGCCCAGATTGACGAGGGCGCGGCAATGATATTGGCAGCCCGAGATGGTGCTGCGGACGGAAAATCCAAGATCGAGGCGAAAGCCCGGGATCTGCCGATTTATACCGTTCTGGATGCTGCCGAGATTGGCGCGGCCTTTGGCCGCGAAAAAGCAGTACATGTGGCTGTTGCGCCAGGTGGACTGGCAAAACAGTTAAGTCGCTCGCTTAGGCGGCTAGAAGGATTTCGCGCGGTCTGAAGGCAGGCTTGCGCAGAACGGACAGGACAGGACAGGCAAAGGATGCCGGTCCCGCAGGAAATGAGGAAGTTGGACGGATTATGAGTGATCGCGATCAGGAGAAGAAACCGCTGAGCCTCAACAGATCGAAACTTGAACTGAGCAAGACGGTCGAGGCTGGGCAGGTACGGCAAAGCTTCTCGCATGGACGGTCCAAATCTGTGACTGTCGAAGTGCGCAAGAAGCGGACTTTCGAAAAGAACGAATCCGGCCGCTTCCGTGAAGTGAAGAAGGATGCGGTTGCTGAACAGCAACCTGCCGCACCGGCGCCGGCAGCAAAACCCGAACCGGTTGCCAAACCGGAACCGGTTGAAGACCACGGCAATCTTACCGATAGCGAGCGTGCAGCACGCATGGCTGCCCTGAAAGCAGCCGAAGAGCGCCGCAAGCAGGAAGAAGCCGAAGCAGCCCTACGTGCCGCTGAGGAAAGCAAGCGCAAGGCAGAAGAAGCCGAACGTCGTAAACAGGAAGAGGCCGAAGTAGCAAAAGCTGCTGCGGCAGAAACCCCTGTGCTAGAAAAGGATGCCCCGGTTTCTGTAGAAGAAGTCGAGAAAGCCCTTGAAGCATCGACGACCAAAGGCAAATCCAAACCGAAGCCTGCTGCTGTTGCCAAGAAACAGGAAGAAATCATTCCTGGCGAACCGGCAGAACCGCTGGTTCCGGAAGAACGCCGTCGTGCCGATCCGTCCACCGTCAAGCCGAAAAGCCGCAAGGAACTGGACGAGGAAGAAGCCCGTACCGCAGCCGCACGCAAACGCGCCGAAGAGGAAGCTCTTGGCCGTGCCGCGCGCACGAAGGGTGACGAAGGTCGCCGTCGTGGCAAGCTTTCGATCAATAATGCGATGACCGGTGACGAAGGTGGCCGTCGTCGTTCGATGGCCTCGATCAAGCGTCAGCAGGCAAAAGCAAAGGCCCGTATGCAGGGCCAGCAGAAGCCGAAAGAGAAAATCGTGCGTGATGTTATCGTTCCGGACGTTATTACCGTTCAGGAACTTGCCAACCGTATGGCTGAACGTGCTGCCGACGTCATCAAGTGCCTGATGGGCCTTGGCGTTATGGCAACCATCAACCAAAGCCTTGATCCCGATACCGCACAGCTGGTTGTCGAGGAATTCGGCCACAAGATGAAACGCGTTTCGGATGCCGATGTTGAAGAAGCGCTGGTCAGTGCCGTTGACAACGAAGATCAGCTGATCGGTCGTCCGCCGGTTGTGACCGTCATGGGTCACGTTGACCATGGTAAAACCTCGTTGCTCGATGCCCTGCGCAAAACGGACGTTGTCAGTGGCGAAGCCGGCGGCATCACCCAGCATATCGGTGCCTATCAGGTGACGATGGAAACAGGATCGAAGATTACCTTCATCGATACCCCGGGCCACGCTGCCTTCACGGAAATGCGTTCGCGCGGTGCCAAGGTTACCGACATCGTCGTTCTGGTTGTTGCTGCTGACGACTCGGTCATGCCGCAGACGATCGAAGCCATCAGCCATGCGAAAGCAGCCGGTGTGCCGATGATCATTGCGATCAACAAGATCGACAAACCGGGTGCAAACCCGTCGAAGGTTAAAACCGAACTGCTTCAGCACGAAGTCGTCGTCGAGGAAATGGGCGGTGAAGTTCAGTGTCTTGAAGTTTCCGCCAAACAGGGCCTTGGCCTGACCGAGCTGGAAGAAGCCATTCTGCTTCAGGCCGAGGTTCTTGACCTTAAAGCCAACCCAGCACGTGTTGCTGACGGTGTTGTCGTTGAAGCCCGCATGGAAAAAGGTCGCGGCCCGGTTGCCACGGTTCTGGTTCAGCGCGGTACGCTTAAAAACGGTGATATCTTTGTTACGGGTGCCGAGTGGGGCCGCGTTCGTGCGTTGGTCAACGATCATGGTGTTCGCATCGAAGAAGCCATTCCGGGCATGCCGGTCGAAGTAACCGGTCTGAACGGCGTGCCGTCTGCCGGTGATGACTTCGTTGTTGTCGAAAACGAAGCCAAAGCGCGTGAGATTTCCGACTATCGTCAGCGTCGCATCCGCGAAACGCAGGCTGCTGCGATGAAGAAATCGGCACTTGAGAACATGTTCTCGAGCTCGGGCGACGTCAAGGAACTGCCGATCCTTATCAAAGGTGACGTGCAGGGTTCTGTCGAAGCGCTTATCGGTACCCTGCAGAAGCTGGGTAACGAGGAAGTCAGTGTACGCGTCCTGCATAGCGGCGTTGGCGGAATCAACGAGTCCGATGTCACGCTGGCGCGCGCGTCGAATGCGCTGATCATCGGCTTTAACGTGCGTGCCAATCAGCAGGCCCGTGAACAGTCCCGTCGCGACAATGTCGACATTCGTTATTATTCGATCATCTATGATGTTGCAGACGACATCAAAAAGATGCTGTCGGGCATGCTGTCGCCGGAAGTTCGCGAGAAGTTCCTGGGGTACGCAGAAATACGCGACATCTTTACCATCTCAGGCAACAAGATTGCCGGTTGTATGGTTACCGAGGGTACCGTCAAGCGTGGTGCGGGCGTTCGCCTGCTTCGCGACAACGTCGTGATCCATTCGGGCGAGCTGTCGACACTGCGTCGCTTCAAGGATGAAGTAAAAGAAGTCCGCGAGGGCTATGAATGTGGCATGTCATTCGCCAAGTATAATGACCTGCAGGTCGGCGATATGATCGAGTGCTTCGAGCAGGAGGAAATCGCCGTCGAACTTTAAGACGGTGGATTGACGATATGGCGAAGCAACCGGCCAAAGCACCAAGTCAGCGACAGTTGCGCGTGGCGGAGGAAATCCGCCAAGCCCTGTCGCAGGCACTTGAGCGCGGAGATATTTATGACCCGGACCTGACCCGGCGCCCGGTAACCATTACCGGCGTCAGTTTGAGCCCGGATATGCGCAATGCCATGGTATCCTTTACGCCGCTTGGCGGGGGCGAGGCGGAAACCTCGCTTAAGGCGCTAACGCGGCAGAAGGGCCATTTGCGTACCCATGTGGCGCGTACGGTTCATATGAAATACGTACCGGCGTTGCGTTTTGTGGAAGACAAAAGTTTCGATGTCGCCGACCATATCGGTGCCCTCCTGCGTGACCCTCATGTCGCACAGGATCTTGCGGCGGACCGGTCGGACGACCATGAGAATGAGGACGACTGATGGCGCGTCGGCGTCGCGGTAGAAGCATCAATGGCTGGCTGGCAGTCGACAAACCCTTGGAAATCACCTCTTCGACGGTGGTCAATCAGGTGCGTCGTCTGCTTGATGCGGCAAAGGCCGGTCACGGCGGGACACTTGACCCATTGGCGAGTGGTGTCCTGCCTATTGCATTTGGCGAGGCGACAAAAACGGTTGCCTATGTCATGGATGGCAGCAAAAGTTATCGTGTGACGCTTAAATTCGGCGAAGCACGCAGCACCGACGATGCCGAGGGCGAGGTTACTGCCACCTCGGATCATCGTCCGGATGCAGACGAAATAAAGGCCGTGCTGGGTGAGTTTATTGGCGAAATCCAGCAGGTGCCGCCAAAGTTTTCGGCGATCAAGGTTAATGGCAAGCGTGCCTATGATCTTGCCCGTCGCGATGAAGACGTGGTGCTTAAACCGCGTCCGATTCTGATCAAGGATCTTCGACTGGTCGATATGCCGGATCGCGATCATGCTGTTCTCGAAGTTGTTTCGGGCAAAGGGGCATATATGCGGTCTTTGGCGCGCGATATTGCGCTGCGCCTGGGTTCTGTCGGCCATATATCCGCCCTTCGCCGCACGTCGGCGGGGCCGTTTCCTGAAACGAGTTCCATTCCGCTTGCGGAGTTGCTTGAAATGGATCCGGATGCGGTGTTGGAGAAATTGCTTCCGGTCGAGACCGCGCTGGACGACATCCCGGCGCTGGCCCTGACCGAAGTCGAGGCGCAGCGTCTATCGAGTGGGCAACCTGTCGGGTTGTTGCCGGTGGCAAAACGCAGTGCCCTCGAAACCCCCGTCGTGCAGGACGATATCGTCTGCGCCATGCTCCATGACCGCGCGGTTGCGTTGGCGGAGATAAGTGGCGGCGAAATCCGGCCTGTACGTGTTTTTAATCTCTAAAGGCGAAAGGATGCCTGATGTCGATTACTGCTGAACGCAAAGCTGAGCTGATCAAAGAATACGCTCAGAAAGACGGTGACACCGGTTCCCCCGAAGTCCAGGTTGCAATCCTGACCGAGCGGATCAAGAACCTGACCGAACACATGAAAGAACATAACCACGACTTCCATAGCCGTCGTGGTCTTCTTATGATGGTTGGCCAGCGCCGTCGTCTGCTGAAGTACCTGCAGCGCAAAGACCAGTCGCGTTACGAGACCGTTATCGAACGCCTCGGTATTCGCCGCTGATATCGAACTGCGGCGGAGGTGGTTGATCCCCTCCGCCGTCGTTTTTTTAATGTCCCGAGCGGATCGGGAAACACGGGGAAGCAGGGTCGGATGGGCCGACCTCTTTGCTTGGTCCGGACCCATTAATTATGCAGCTTTTATGAAAGCCTCATAATTAATGTGTTCGGAACTCGTGTATGACTATCCGGGTCCGCTGAAGGTTTGTAAGAGGAAGAGAAAATAATGTTTAATGTCGTCCGCAAGGAAATGCAGTGGGGCAATGCCAAGCTGGTTCTCGAAACCGGTAAGGTCGCGCGCCAGGCCGATGGTGCCGTCATGGTCACCTACGGCGAGACCGTTGTGCTTTGTACCGCTGTTGGCGCGAAATCACCGCGCCCGGATATCGACTTTTTCCCGCTGACCGTGAACTATCAGGAAAAAGCATTTGCTGCCGGTAAAATCCCGGGTGGTTTCTTCAAGCGTGAAGGCCGTCCTTCGGAAAAGGAAACTCTGGTTTCGCGTCTGATCGACCGTCCGATCCGTCCGCTGTTTCACCCGCTTTATCGTAACGAAACCCAGATCGTTTGTACCGTTCTGTCCCATGACATGGAAAATGATCCGGACGTGGTTGCGATGATCGGTGCGTCTGCGGCGCTGACCATTTCCGGTCTGCCGTTCCTCGGCCCGATCGGTGCTGCGCGCGTCGGTTACAAAGACGGGGAATATATCCTGAACCCGGCAACCGAGTCGGTTAAGGAAAGCGACCTTGATCTGGTTGTTGCCGGTACCCGTGACGGTGTGATGATGGTTGAATCCGAAGCCAGCGAGCTTTCGGAAGAAATCATGCTTGGCGCCGTTAAATTCGGTCACGAGCAGTTCCAGTCGGTTCTTGATCTGATCATTTCGCTGGCCGAAGACGCCGCGAAAGAGCCGCGCGACATTGCAGAACTGCCGGAAGGCTATGATGAGCTGGTCGAAAAAGTCGCTGCCCTTGGCACCGACGGACTGACCAAAGCATACAGCCATGTCGTCAAGCAGGAGCGTTCAGCTGCTGTTTCTGACGCCAAAGCCGCGATTGCGGAAAAACTGGCCGAAGAAGAAATTGCCGATGCCCTGAAAGGCAAAGTTTCGTCGATCATCAAGGATCTGGAAAAAGACATCGTTCGCGGTGCGATCCTGAAAACCGGCAAACGTATTGATGGCCGTACAGGTGCTGACGTTCGCCCGATCCTTGGCGAAGTTTCGGTTCTGCCGCGTGCACACGGTTCCGCGATTTTCACCCGTGGTGAAACCCAGGCACTTGCCGTTGCCACCCTTGGCACCGGTCAGGATGAACAGATCGTTGACGCGCTTGACGGCGAATATCGCGAAAACTTCATGCTGCACTATAACTTCCCGCCCTACTCGGTTGGTGAAGCTGGTCGTATGGGTTCGCCAGGCCGTCGTGAAATCGGTCATGGTAAACTGGCATGGCGTGCCCTGCACCCGCTGATGCCGGGCAAGGACGCGTTCCCTTACACCATTCGGATCGTTTCTGAAGTAACCGAATCGAATGGTTCGTCCTCGATGGCGACCGTTTGCGCAACCTCGCTTGCGATGATGGATGCCGGTGTTCCGCTGGCACGTCCGGTTGCCGGTATTGCTATGGGGCTGATCAAGGAAGGCGATGATTTTGCCGTTCTGTCCGACATCATGGGTGATGAAGATCACCTTGGCGATATGGACTTCAAGGTTGCCGGTACCGAAAAAGGTATCACCTCGCTACAGATGGATATCAAGATCACCTCGGTGACTCCGGATATCATGCAGATCGCACTGGGCCAGGCCCGTGACGGCCGTCTGCACATCCTTGGCGAAATGTCCAAAGCACTTCCGGAAGCACGTGGTGAAGTTTCGGGCAATGCACCGACCATCACCCAGTTCTCGATCCCGCGTGACAAAATCCGTGACGTTATCGGGTCGGGCGGCAAGGTCATTCGCGAAATCTGCGAAGAAACCGGTGCGAAGGTCGATATCGAAGACGATGGCTCGATCACTGTTGCACATACCGACGGTGCAAAAGGCAAACAGGCAGTCGATTGGATCAAATCGATCGTTGCGGAACCTGAATTGAACCATATCTATGATGGTAAGGTTGTTAAGGCTGTCGACTTTGGTGCATTCGTCAATTTCTTTGGCGCGCGCGACGGTCTGGTCCATATCTCCGAACTGGCGCAGGAACGCGTCAAACAGGTTTCGGATATCGTCAAGGAAGGCGACGCGGTCAAGGTCAAGGTCATTGGCTTTGATGATCGCGGCAAGATCAAATTGTCGATGAAACGCGTTGACCAGGAAACCGGTGCCGATCTCGACGCCGGCGACGCTGAATAATCCGATCTGATAGACCGGACGGCGATAACAACAACACGCCGTCCGGTTTTCCAAATGCGATGCCGGGGCATCGCTGGCGATGAAAAGCCGAATGGGAGAGACGAATTTGAAAGCCCTTAAACCGCTCGTCATGTCGGGAAAAGAGGTCTTGCCACTGATTGAAGGTGGCAAAGGTATCGCTGTTTCGACGGGTAAAAGTTCCGGCGCATGGGCAGCTGCTGGTGGCATCGGGACGTTTTCCGCCGTCAATGCCGATTCTTATGACGAAAATGGCAATCTGGTTCCGGTCGAATATGCCGGAAAAACCCGCGGTGAGCGCCATCAGGAACTGATCGCCTATGGCATCCGCGGCGGTATCGCCCAGGCACAGATCGCACACGAAATGCGCGGCGGTGAAGGCCGCCTGCATATGAACGTTCTGTGGGAAATGGGCGGTGCGGAAGAAATTCTGCGTGGCGTGCTTGAGGGCACCAAGGGTCTTGTCCATGGTGTGACCTGTGGTGCGGGTATGCCTTACAAGGTATCGCAGATCGCAGCCCAGTATGGCGTGCATTATTACCCGATCGTCTCGTCGGCGCGCGCATTCCGTGCCTTGTGGCTGCGGTCGTATAAAAACACCCCGGAATGGCTTGGCGGCGTGGTCTACGAAGATCCATGGCGTGCCGGTGGCCACAATGGCCTGTCAAATTCCGAAGACCCGCTTGTGCCCGAAGACCCGTTCCCGCGGGTTGCAGCCCTTCGCGAATACATGAATTCGGTCGGCCTGAATGAAGTTCCGATCATTATGGCGGGTGGCGTCTGGTTCCTGCGTGACTACGAAGACTGGCTTGATAATCCGGAGGTTGCCCCGGTGGCGTTCCAGTTTGGAACCCGTCCGCTGCTGACCAAGGAAAGCGAAATTTCCGAAGAATGGAAAAACCGTCTTCTGACGCTGCAGAACGGCGACGTGTCGTTGCATAAATTCAGCCCGACCGGTTTTTACAGCTCGGCTGTTCGGAACGACTTTCTTGAAGACCTGCATCAGCGTTCCGATCGTCAGGTCCGTTATTCGCGCACCGCAGAGGCCGATCTGCATGTCGGTATTCCGCTGGGCCGTCGCGGTCGTCCAATCTATGTCCGCGAAGATGATGCCGACAAGGTTCGGGCATGGCTTGATGCTGGTTATACTGAAGGCATGCCGACACCCGATGAAACCATGGTGTTTGTCACGCCTGACAGTGCGCTGACGATCAAGAAAGACCAGATCGATTGCATGGGGTGCCTGTCACAGTGCCAGTTCTCGAACTGGGAACAGCATAGCGGCACCACCGGCAAGCGTGCCGATCCGCGTTCATTCTGCATCCAGAAAACGCTCCAGAACATTGCACATGGTGCGATGGTTGAAAACGAGCTGATGTTTGCCGGTCATAATGCCTATAAATTTGGTGAAGATCCGTTCTACGCCAACGGCTTTGTCCCGACGGTCAAACAGTTGGTCGACCGGATCGCCACGGGCGATTAGGTTGGACAACAAATCAGACACTGGTCTTTTACGGATCAAAAAGGGGTCGGGTTTCCGACCCCTTTTTGTTGTTTGATCCCCTATGGGCCATTGAAAATCGGTATGATTGGAGTTGATCAAAATCAAAGAAAGGTGCGTCTTGGTTCCTTAATATACGCTTGGATTTGATCGGGAACCGGGCATTGGCCGGTCCTGAAAAGCGTATGAAGGGACAATTTCATGACGACGAACCCGCGTCCTTACACCCATGCTCTGAACCGCCTGAAAGAGGCCGGGTTGCGCCCGACCCGTCAGCGCTTGGCATTGGCCCGCCTGCTGTTTGATAATGGTCATCGGCACATCACCGCCGAACAGCTTCATTCCGAAGCCATGAGCCAGAATATCAAGGTATCACTGGCGACCGTATACAATACGTTGCACCAGTTCACCGAGGCAGCGCTTCTGAATGAAATCGTGATTGATTCCGGTCGATCCTATTTCGATACCAATACCGCCCCGCATTACCACTTCTATTGCGAAGAAGACGGCATGCTCAGCGACATACCCGCTGATGCGGTGCAGCTTGCACGCGTCCCCAATATGCCCCGTGGTACGGAATTGGCATCGGTTGATCTGGTGTTTCGTTTGCGGCGCCAGTCGGCCCGCAACGCTGCCTGATTGCTATTGGGTCGGTTTATTCGGCAGGGCTGTGTCGCAAATATAGCGGTGCGGTGACAGCGAAATGACGCGTCGATGAAAACCGCCTGAAATGGCGCGAAACGTCCCTTCAGTGCTTGACGGGCAGGGTTTTCAAGACAAATACAGAGGCGACGGTTCCATATGGAACGGTCGCCCTTTTTTTACCTATGTGTGTGACAGCAACACCGCATATTTCAGACTTCAACGACAAAAAAGGAAGCCCGTAATGGTGCTCAAGGGAACACGGACCGAGGAACTTCTGCGTGCGGCATTCGCATCTGAAGCACAGGTCAATCGTCGTTATCTTTATTTCGCGCAGCAGGCCGATATCGAAGGCCATCCGGAAATTGCCGAAATGTTCCGCGCCACCGCCGAAGCCGAAACCGGCCATGCCTTTGGCCATCTCGAATTTCTTGAACAGGTCGGGGACCCTGCAACCGGGCAGCCGATTGGTACCACCAGGCTTAATCTTGAAGCCGCATTTGCCGATGAACAGAACGATGCCAGATCCCGATATCCCGAAATGGCCCGTATTGCGCGCGAAGAAGGTTTTAACGATATTGCCGACTGGTTTGAAAGCCTTGCGCGTGTCGAAGATGCCCATGCCGCCCGAATGGAACGCGCCCTGGCATCTTTTGGGACTGTTTCCGAACCGGTGGAATAAGGTTGAAGACAATCCGACGATGCCTTTACAGAAATAGCGCCTTTCTGCTTCTGGTGATGTTAATGGCACCGCTTGCGGCCAAGGCACAATCGTCGGTGGACCTTGACGATATCCTGACCCATGCGGGGCGTTTGGAGCCCTTGCAGGCCGTGATGATCGCCCACCGTGGTGACGTGATCGCGACGCAGGGCTACCATGGTAGTTTCCCCGATCAGGCGGCCAATATCAAATCCGCATCGAAATCGATTATTTCGGCATTGGTTGGCATTGCCATAGAACGTGATGTTTTGACCGGTACGGATCAGAAAATCGCCCCCTTGCTGCGGGATCAGTTACCTGCCGATCCCGACCCCCGACTGTTTGATATTACCATCGGGCATCTTTTGTCGATGCAGGCCGGCCTGGGGCGGACATCGGGGCAATATTACGGTCAGTGGGTCGCGCAATCGAACTGGGTGCGTGCTGCTCTTGCCCGCCCGTTTGCCGACGATCCGGGTGGTGACATGCTGTATTCTACCGGCTCAAGCCACCTGCTGTCGGCCATCCTGACGCGCCAAACCGGAAAATCGACGCTGGAACTGGCGCGTGAATGGCTGGGGCCATTGGACGGTTTTGCTATTACCGCTTGGGATCGCGACCCTCAGGGTATTTACTTTGGTGGGAATCAGATGGCGATGAGCACCAGATCGCTTCTGGCTTTTGGCGAACTTTACCGGAATGGCGGGCGTACCGCGGATGGCAGACAGATCATCACGCAAAACTGGATCGATCAAAGCTGGCAGCATCGGACAAATTCACGCTTTACCGGCGATGAATACGGTTATGGTTGGTTTATGCGCGATCTTGCCGGGCAGGATGTGGTCTATGCGTGGGGATATGGTGGGCAGATGCTTTACATCGTTCCTAGCCTTGAATTGACCGTGGCGATGACATCGGACGAAACAAAACCCTCGGCCCGAACCGGATACCGCGATCAGCTGCATGGCTTAATGGCCGATATCATCGACAGGATAGAAGCAGATGCAGGCTGATCGGGCTGAGCGGACTTTTTATTGAGCCGCAATCCGTTCTGAAAGGTATTCGGCGGTGTGGCTATTGCCGGTGATCGGTCCGCGCAAAACAACATGCGGATGACCAAGCGAATTGCGTTCGACATGCCCATCAACCTGGTACACATCACGCAAAAGATCACGATCAATCACATTGGCGCATTCGCCAAATGCCACCATGCGGCCATCGCGAATCGCCATGGCGTGATCGCAATATTGCAGCGCATGGTTCAGATCGTGGATCGCGATCAGGACGATTATTTTCTGGCGCTTGGCGATATCGCGCATGAAAGACAGGACCTCCATCTGACGATGCAGATCAAGGGCTGAGGTCGGCTCGTCCATCAGCAGGATTTCGGGTTCACGCACCAGCGTCTGGGCAATGGCAACCAGTTGGCGTTGACCACCACTAAGTTCGCCCAGATTGCGGGCGGCCAGATCAGAAATCCGAAGGGCGGCCAGAATATCGTCAATCCGGGCCAGTTCATCGGTCTGAACGCGCAATGACGATCCCTGTTTGGCGGCAAGGATAACCGACTCGTAAACAGAAAGAACCGCGTTTGATCCTGTGTCCTGCGGCATGTAGCAAATCGTGTTGCGGCTATAATTCGCCGTTTCGACATGCACTTTTCCGCCACCCTTGGCAAGACCGGCGACCCGTTTGAACAGGCTCGATTTGCCCGCTGCATTCGGGCCGATGACGGCAATTACGTCGCCCCCCGTCAGAACCGGTGTACTAACACCGGAAACCACCTCGGCGCGGCCATAACGGGTGCCAAGGTCTTCAAGACGAAGTGTTGTTACCATGATTTTCTCCGGCTTGCGAAAATCAGCGAGAAGAAGAACGGCACGCCGACAAGCGCGGTAATTACCCCAATGGGCAGGATCGCGCCGGGGACCAGAAGTTTTGACAGAACCGACGTCGCCGACAGGATCAACGCCCCGCACAGGACGGATGCCGGCAGGAAAAAACGCTGATCCTCGCCCACCAGCATGCGGGCGATATGCGGCCCGACCAGACCGATGAACCCGATGGTCCCGACAAAGGAAACCGGGATTGCCGCCAGCATACTGACCAGCAACATCGTCTTCAGGCGCAACGACTGGACATTGACGCCGAAACTTTCCGCCTTTGCATCGCCTAACCGAAGAGCGGTCAGTGCCCACGCCTGGCGGGTAAACAGCGGAAGGGCGATGGCAACCGCTATGGCCGTGATGGCAACCTTGGACCAGGTCGCCTTGACCAGACTGCCCATGGTCCAGAATACGACCGCGGCCAATGCCTGTTCGCTGGCGAGATATTGCAGCAACGCCAAAAGCGCGTTGAAGGTAAAGACCAGCGCGATCCCCAGAAGGACTATGGTTTCAACCGTGACACCGCGCATCCGGCTGAAGAAATGAATGATCAACGCGGTCGCCATCGCCATGAGAAAGGCATTGATCGGAATAATGAATTCGACAAAAGCCGGCAGGATCGCGACCCCGAGAACCAGTGCCAAGGCTGCACCGAAACCGGCCGCAGCCGAGATACCCAGCGTAAACGGGCTGGCGAGCGGGTTGGCCAGGATGGTTTGCATTTGCGCGCCCGCGGTCGAAAGGGCCGCACCCACGGTCAGCGCCATCAGGGCGACCGGCATGCGAATTTCCCAGATCACGACGCGCAACTGATCGCTGGCATCCGACGGGTTCAGCAGTGCGAAAATCACATCAGCCATCGGATAATTGGCCGGGCCGGTTGCCAGATCAACAGCAAATGACAGGAACAGCGCAATTGTCATGCCGCTCAGGATCAGGATACGACGCAGGGAACGCGCCTTGTAATGCGCGCTCCCTGCCATAACGGTGGTTTGATCGGAGATCATGGAAATCAGTTCTGATCGCTGATGGAAATGAAGTAACCCGGCTGATAATCGATCGGTAGAAATCTTTCATGCAGTTCGCGGAATGATGCCTCCGGTTCGATATCGGCAAACAAATCCGGGTGGAACCATTTTGCCATTTGTTCGATCACCACGAACTGATAGGGGCTGTTATAGAATTGATGCCAAACGATGTGGATATTGTTGTTTTTGGTCGCCTTGATATCCCGGAATGCCGGGCGTTCTGTCAGGCCAATCAATTTGCGTTTGGCTTCTTTCATGTCAGCTCCGGGACCAACAGGAACCCAGCCCATGCCGGGTGCATATGCTTCCCAGTCACCGCCAGTACCGACAAATTGGTCGGGGTTGCTGGCAACAACCTGTTCCGGGTTAATTGTACCGAAAGTGCCCGGAATGATATCGGCTGCAATGTTTTTGCCACCGGCAAGTTCAACCATTTTACCGAAGTTCTCATTACCAAACGACATGCAGCATTCGTCGGAATAACCTGCAGCACGTTCGATGAAGACGTCGGGTATTTTGGGGTTGGCCTTGGCAAGGCGATCAGTGACCAGTTTGATATGATCGGCGCGGAATTTGATGAATTCCTCGGCGCGCGCTTCCAGACCGGTTAACTGACCAAGAATGCGCATACTGGTTTCCGTGTTCTTCATCGGTGATTCACGGAAGTCGATATAGACCAGCGGAATACCTACAGCAGCGAGTTTTTTGTCAAGGCTGGCATCATCGGTCGCACCTTTTGCTTCAAGGTTCATCACAATGACATCAGGTTTAAGCGATATGGCCTGTTCGACATCGAATGTTCCATCCTTGATACCGCCAAACGTCGGCAAGCTATCAATTTCCGGATACTTTGCTGCATATATGCCGTAACCTTGCGGATCGGCTTTTTTAAGATCATCGCGCCAGCCAACGACTCGCTTGAACGGCGCGTCGGTATCAAGCGTCGCGAGGCCATAAATCAGACGACCTTCGCCAAGAATAAGCTTTTCTGCCGGAACTTTGACCGAAACTTCGCGGCCTGCCACATCGGTGATCGTGACGGTTTCTGCTGCGTGAACGGTCCCCGCGACCATTAACGCAACGGCAGCAATAGCGCCAAAAATTTTCATCCCCGTACCCTTATTTAGGATTGCCTGACCGCCGCATTATCATTTATTGAGAATGCAAATCAATACTTTTCGCAATAATTGATTTTTTTATGGATTTGGTGATATTTGGCGCGGTATCTGCCGCCGTGTGATCCCCGCAAGATCGCGCGGCCTTTTGCAGAGACAGGCTATTGGGGATTCTTCGAACGATGACGACGCATTCAAGCAATTTCAATCTGCGTGACGAGATCAAGGAATACTGGTCAATGCGCGCCGACACGTTCGATCAACAGCCTGGGCACGAGATTTTTTCAGATCAGGAACGTCTGGCGTGGCACGACCTGTTTCGCCGTCATCTGGGCGACGGGTCCGGCAAACGTGCGCTTGACCTTGCCAGTGGCACCGGCGTTATCAGCCATTTGATGCATGACATCGGGTTTGAGGTTACCGGGCTTGATTGGTCCGAAGCGATGCTGGAAAAGGCGCGCGCCAAATCGAAACAGCGTCAGTCCAATATCCGTTTCCTTCTGGGCGATGCGGAAAACACGCTTGAAGACGATAACAGCTATGACGTCATCGTCACCCGGCATCTGGTCTGGACGCTGGTTGATCCGGCGGCAGCCTTTGCCGAATGGTTCCGGGTTTTGAAACCGGGGGGTAAGCTTTTGGTGGTTGATGGTGATTTTGTTTCCCCGACCTGGATCAGCAGCTTAAACAAGGTGATGGCAGGTTTCCTGAAATCCCTTGGTTTGAAGCGC
This sequence comes from Thalassospira permensis NBRC 106175, assembly GCF_000714555.1. NCBI lineage: Bacteria > Pseudomonadati > Pseudomonadota > Alphaproteobacteria > Rhodospirillales > Thalassospiraceae > Thalassospira > Thalassospira permensis. The sequence continues at coordinate 230,597 of NZ_AUNC01000012.1, forward strand.
GAAGCAGCCGAAATACCGCAACTCGAAACCCATCGCGATATTCTGTCGCGCGTTCATTTTTCGCAAGGTGCGCGGGCCGATGAAGTGACATCGATGTTGAAAACCGCCGGATTTGATCCGGTTGTTGCCGATTTCAACATGCGCCAGATTCACCGCGCCCAGTCAAAACACCTTACGCTTGCCAAGGGTTTGGAACGGGGAGCACAGCACCGTTATGCCATCTGCGCGACCAAGCCGTAGAAGGTCACACAGAATTGGCTGATTGCAGGCGACCGGAAAACATTGCGATGTCGTGGCGCATCGCATCCAGCAACGGGTGAAGTAGCGCAAGTTGCGCATCTTCCGTGCCCAGCTTAACCGTCAGGTAATTACCCTAATTAAGTTTGATGCTGATTTCGGTTTTGACCGAATTGGCAAGAAAGCAGGCCTCGTGGGCCGCGTGATGCAGTTCGGCCTCGACCTCGGCCGTCGGCGCTGCGGCGGCATAGGTGACCTTGGGGCAAAGTTCGACTTTGGTGATGACTGTTTTGCCGTCCTGCTTTTCCATGACACCGGTTGCAGCATCGACATAACTGTCGACGACGATTTTCCGGCGTGATGCGAAGTCAAGGAAGAACAGCATGTGGCAGCTTGAAAGGGCCGCCACATAGGCTTCTTCGGGGTCGACATTTTCGGCGACGGAACAGGGCAGTGGCACGACATGCGGGGATGAGGATGCGGGGACTTCGACCCCACCGTCAAACCGCCAGAGATGACCACGGCTATAGCGGCGGTCGGCAAAGTTTGCGCCGTCGCGTTGCCAAGTGACTTCTGCACCGAAACTGCTCATTGAGGGGCTCCGTTTCCGGGGTGGACGACAAGTTGTCGTGATGTGATGCCGATGTGTTTTTCAATGATTTCGACGGCTTTGTTGACATCGCCAAGGCTGCATACGGCTAGCAAGTCATTATGTTCTTCATAAAACGCTTTGCGCGCCTGCGATCCTGCGGGTTGCCGGTGATAGGAACGGCGCGCTTCGCCGCGTAATTCGTCAATCATCTGCAACAGGCGACTATTACCACACGGGGCATACAGGGTCCGGTGAAAGGCGATATCGAGCTCCTCGATGATCGCCGGGTCTTCTTCTTCAAAAAGATCGTCGTTCAGGCGGATCCCCTTGCGCAGGTCGCGTTGTGTCAGATGCGGGATCGAAAGGATAAGAGCGGTTGATTCAAGTGAAATACGAATTTGCGACAGTTCGTGGGCCTCGTTGGCGCTTAAACCGTTTACCGCGAGGCTGCGGTCGGAACGTTTGGTTAGCAACCCGTTTGCCAGCAAGCGTTCCAGCGCTTGACGCACCGGCTGGCGGCTGACGCCAAATCGTTCGGCCAGCCGTTCCTGTTTCAGGATTGTGCCGGGCGAAAGGGTGCCGTTTTCGATTTCGCTTTGAAGCGTTTCTGTAATTTTATTTGGATCCATGGATCCAAATTCGTGCAAATTTGCCAAAGAGTCAAGTGGGTTCCGTTGGGATGAATTCACCCGAAATTTGATGCGACAGCATCGTAAATCCCGGTCGCATTTTATTTGTATGAGGATTTAACCTGGGGCATTGTCGAGGTGGTGTGGACGTTGGGCGTTTGCCCGAGGGATGCTCAAGGGCTCCGGGGGCTAAGGGGGCGGCGGTTTCGGCGGGCATTCCCTCGAGTTATTGGGCCGGGATGGCTGCGGTCAAGGTGCTGTCGGCCGGGGCGGTTTTGGAGATGAAGTCGATCACGCGATTGACCGCATTGTCGATATCCTCGTTCAGGATGCCGTGCCGGTCGGATGCGAGCATCTGGATATCCAGTTTGCTGCATCCTGTGGCGTGGCGTTTGATCAGGGTGGCACTGGCGGGGTCAACCACCTGATCGCCGTCGCCCTGCAAAATCAGGATCGGACAGGCGATATCGGGCAGACGGTTTTGCATTTCGGCAACCGCCTGACGCAGATTGTGCAGGCCGCCAATCGGGATGTTGCGGTAATTGATATCGGGATGTTCGGATTCGTTAAGCCGGAAACTGAGCATTTCCTGTGCCGAAGGTACCCAGCCCATCAGTTTGTTGGCACCATAAAGCAACGGCACAAACATCAGGTTGCGGTTTCGGAATTTAAGCGGTGTTGATGCCACGACGAGCCCGGTCAGTTTTTCGGGCCGGTCGGCTGCCAGAATGGTCGACAGCGCCCCGCCGGTTGAAAAGCCGACAATAATGATGTTGTCGCAAAAGGCCGACAGGATTTCATAGCCGCGCCGAACCGATGCCAGCCAGTCACCCCATGTGCGTTTTTGCAATTCATGCGGTGATGTGCCGTGCCCGGCAAGGCGCACCCCCATTACGGCATAATCGCGCGCGGCCAGCCGATCCCCAAGATTGCGAAGTTCGGCCGGAGAGGCAAGGAAGCCATGCACGACCAGAACGCCGGTGGTAAAATGTTCGTTGCCATTGGGCAGCAACAGATAGGGGCGGCTATCGGCGGTGGCGGTTTCCTGATCGTTGATTGAGGCATATTTCGGTTTTTGATATTTCGCGCGGTTCCATTGCCATGCGCGGATTTCATCATCAAACCGGCGTTTGGCAAAATCGCGCAGTGTCAGGTGATCGACTTCGTCCCGCGCCTTTTCAAGCGCAGTCCAGGCCGCATTGATCGGGGCCATTTCATTGGCATAGACCATCACCGGATTGTCCATGCGGATCTGGTCAAAAGTGGCTTCTTCCTGCAATTTCGGCAGGAAGCAATATTTGCCATCAGCGCGTTCGATCAGGCCAAGTTGTACAGCGGCATCGATATATTCGCGGATCTGCGGGCATTTCAGATCAAAAATGCCAATATAATCTGCCGGGTTGCGCATGCCGCGATGCAGATGAACGCCTTCGGCCTGCTGGACATTTTTGATCGCCAGATAAAGGGTGCGGTCGAAATGGGCGATATCGACCTCGGTCACGCCATCGGCCAGCCACATCATGATCAGGCGCGATGCCAGATGACTGACATTGAGCGTGAGGTTCGAATACATCACCGCCATGCAATGATCGCGAAGCGGGCTGATATGGCGGGTAATGGCGTATTGCGTGATGCGATCCGGGATTTTTTCAAGCGTCTTGGCCGGGCGGAACAGATCATCGATGCAGGTCGCGGTTTCAACCCGATGGGCCAGCAGACGCCGGTCAATCCAGTTGAATTGATGGCGTGGATCAACCGGATCGCCAAGCCGGATATCCATATCCGTGCGTTTGAACAGAAGATTGCCTTCGATGATCAGTTCTTCGGCCATCTTGGGGCTAAGCCCGCCGGCGAAAAGATCGGCACCGCGCGCCAGCAGGTTCTGATCAACGCGGAGCGGATGGAAGGTGATGTTGGCGGGAAACATCAGGGTCGGCTTGGCAAGGGCGGCTTTGAGAATTTCGGGCGTGGTATCAATCGCAGTCGCCCAGCGATCAAGTTCATCGTGTTTGCCTTTGTCCAGCAGCATCGACAAACCGGTTTTAAAACCATCGATGCAAAGTGCGAGCAGGGCCGCGCCGGTGTGATGGGCGCGCCGTTGATCGGCGGAGCGGGAATAGATGCTGTAATCCGGGCGTTTGGGATGCGGGCGTTCGGCGGCCAGAACGCGCCGGTCCTTGACCATGCCGCCTTCGGGAAAGATCACGACCTTACCGCCGCGCAGGATTTCTTCGGCAAGGAACGGCAGCAGACGTTCGTAATCATTTGGCACACCGCCAAGAGCCCGCAAGTACCGAGAAAATTTGTTGTCTTCGACGAAAAACTCGCCCGACGCGATGGACCGGCAAAACACCCCGGTTTCAAGCGCGATCAGATATTGCGGGATAAAGGTTTCAAACCGGGCGAAATGGTTGAACATGAAAATGTCGCCCTGGGCCAGGTGATCGCGGTCGCCATGCATCTTGATGTTGATGTCGACCTTGGCGCGCAGTGCGGTCATGGCCCTGAGGGTCCATTCGCAAGTCTGGTTGCGGATCGCGAATTTTTCGCGCTCGATTTCCCGAAAGTTCTGATGCATGGGTGTTTCCGCCCCGAAGGCATGAATGCCGTGTTGATCGGCGTTATAATTAACTGCTGTTGTTTCCTTTAGGTCCTGATGCCTGAAACAGATATGTGTTTTCCCAACGGGTTTGAGAAGGCCAGATACACGCATCAGGCGAACAATCTGTGGCACGTATCTTTGCGTATCCCTATAATCGTTACGATACGTTAAATTACTGTTCTGTCCGGATAGCAGGCCATTTCGCCCCAAATATGGCCGTCAAATGCAACCGTCCGGTGCACCATGATCCCGCCCCGTCATGAAAACTGGAAAATCCGTGCTGCCACCAACCGCCGAGCCATCCCGGAAATCGATCTTTCAGGATCGCAACTTTGTCCTGTTTCTGATCGGGCAATGCATCACCACACAAGGACTTTGGGTGCAGAAAATCGCCATGTCGTGGTTGGCATGGTCATTGACCGGGTCGGCATTCTGGACAGGGTTGATTGCGGCACTTAATTTCGCCCCGGCTTTTATTCTGGGGCCGGTTTTCGGCGTGATGGCGGATCGGGTCAATCTGCGCAAAACGGCTGTGACATTGAACCTTATGATGGCGGCGACGGCATTTCTGTTGATGATGCTGTCGATGGCAGGGCAAATCAACCTGTTCTGGATGGTGGTTCTGGCAGGGGCGAACGGGGTTCTGGCCAGTGCGATGACGCCTATTCGGCTTTCACTGGTGCCGGTGATTGTTCAACGTGAATTCATGAGCCGGGCGGTGGCCTATGCGGCGATGAATTTCAATATTTCACGTCTGGTCGGTCCCGCCATTGGCGGTGTCGTGATCGCGACATGGGGAACCGGGGCGGCATTCATGATCAATGCGGCGTCCTATATCCCGATGATCTTTGTTCTGGCGACTGTCAAAATCCATGTAGAACGGGCACCCGATGCCAAAAGCAAGAGGGTTCTGGCGGCCCTTGTCGACGGGGCCAATTACGCCCTTCATCATCCGATGATCCGGTCTGTTCTGGCGCTATCGTGTTTTGTCGCACTGGTCGGAACCGGGATGGTTGAACTGATGCCGGTCTTCGCCGAGGCGGTTTATGACCGCGGCGTCACCGGGCTTGGCATGCTGGCATCGGCAAGCGGGGTTGGCGCAGTTGCATCGACATTCATGTTGTCGCGGGTCAGATCCGATCCGGCCGCCTTTCAGCGGGTGACGATTATCGGGGCCTTTGCCGCCGGATGCGGCATGCTGGGGCTTGGTTTTGCACCGTGGTACGAGCTTGCCGTGGTTCTGGTTGCGATTACCGGTTTTGGTTTGACGGCGGTCGGGGTTGGGTCGCAAACCGCATTGCAATTGACGGTGGATAACAAGCTGCGCGGTCGGGTGATGAGCTTCTGGAGTGCGACAAGCTTTGGCGGGATTGCCTTGGGCGGCACGATGCTGGGTGCGATATCGGAGGCCGGAAACATTCAATATACCGCACGTGGATCAGGGATATTGATTTTGTGCGCGGCGGTTTTCGGGTTTTGGCGCTTGTATCGCATTGCGACAAATAGTTCGAAACCTGCCACAGAAACGGCAAAATGATCTTGTTTTTCGGGGCTCTTTGTAAACGCTTGTTTAAAACTCGTCGGGTTAGGGTGACGGATCATTTTGCATTTCTTGGGGGAATATCGCATGCGGCTGGCGGTCGTTATCGGATTTTGTATGCTTGTATCGGGATGCTTTGCATCTGCAAGTACACCAAAACCCAATAGCGGCCTTGAAAGTGACGGCGTTTCGACCGTGACCAATGTCAGCTTGCCGTCATCGCGTCTGTTGCCATTTGCCCCCACCGACGAATTTTTGCAATGCGTGCCTTATGCGCGTGCTGTGTCGGGCATTGAAATTTATGGCGATGCCTGGACATGGTGGGATCAGGCGAAAAATACCTATAACCGGGGCAAAAAACCCGAAGTCGGTGCGGTTCTGGCGCTGAAGAAGACATCGCGGTTGAGATACGGGCATGTGGCGGTGGTTGCCGCCATCCTCGATAGTCGCAAGATCATGGTCAATCATGCCAACTGGGGCAGCGATTCGCGTACGCGGGGCAAGGTGCATTATCGCCAGCCGGTTGTCGATGTTTCGCCCAATAATGACTGGTCTGAAGTGCGGATGATGAACACGATCGGCACGTTCGGCCGGGTTTATCCGGCGCATGGCTTTATCTATCAGCCACACGAAACCGCCGAAGCCCACTAGATTTTCCGTCCTTTTCCTGCCTGCTTCCCTCTTCCCGCTTTCCTGGCCCGTTTATAAAAAAGACGAAGGCCCGACTGAGGGGCGCTTCGCCAAGGGGAACCTTGTGCGGGTGGGCCGCACAAGGTCGGGGGTTGATGTGGATATTTTCAGGCCGCCGATGCCGGAACCGGACCAAGCGCTGCAAACAGGGCGGTGTCGCAATCTTCTTCCGGGTTTGGTGTGGTCAAAAGTTTTTCGCCGTAGAACACCGAATTGGCCCCGGCCATCAGGCACATGATCTGGGCTTCGCGCGTAAGGTCGGCGCGCCCGGCCGAAAGGCGAACGGTGGATTTCGGCATGGTGATGCGCGCGGTTGCAACCATGCGGACCAGTTCAAGGGCATCGACGGGCTCGCGGTCGGCAAGCGGTGTTCCGGCCACTGGCACCAGTGCGTTGATCGGTACACTTTCGGGATGCGGCGCGAAACCGGCGAGGACATGGAGCATTGATGCGCGGTCCCGGATGCTTTCACCCATGCCGATGATCCCGCCACAGCAAAGATCGATCCCGGCACCCCTTACGGCAGCCAGCGTATCGAGCCGGTCCTGATAGGTCCGGGTGGAGATGATCTGGCTGTAATATTCCGGGCTGGTATCAAGATTGTGGTTATAGGCGGTGAGGCCAGCCCCGGCGAGGCGTTCGGCGTGGCGGGTTTCGAGCATGCCAAGGGTCACGCAGGCCTCCATGCCGAGATTGCGGACACCGCGTACCATTTCGATCACCGCGTCAAAGGCCGCACCATCGCGCACGCGACGCCATGCGGCCCCCATGCAGAAACGATCCGCCCCGGCGGCCTTGGCACGCGCCGCCATTTTCAAAACCATACCGGGGTCCATCAACTGTTCCCTGCCCAGCTTGACCTCGCGGTGGTGGGCTGATTGCGGGCAATAGGCGCAATCTTCGGGGCAGCCGCCGGTTTTGATCGACAGCAGGCTGGCTTTTTGCACCTCGTTGGGATCGTGATGGGTACGATGGACCGCGCTGGCGCGGCCCATCAGTTCAAGCAGGGGCAGGCGATAGATCGCCTCGATCTCGTCCACCGTCCAGTCGTGACGGAGGGTTTGATCGATTGCCGGGTTTTGTACGGGAAGGCTGTTCATCAGGCGGTGCCGCCTTTGTTGTGTTTGATGAAGCGGGTGCAGGCCGCACTGCCAAGGGCAACGAGGGCGATTTTGATGGTGTCGCCCAGAATGAACGGGGTGAAGCCATATTCAGCAACCTTTTCAAGCGGCACAAAGGCGGCAAGCCATGCCAGACCCAGAAGATAAACCGGGATCATACCGGCCATCATGATGCCAAATCGCGCCAGCATACCGCGCCCCTGAGCAAGCGCACCGACCAGCCATGAGGCAATCAGATAACCCAGCAGATAGCCGCCGGTCGGCCCGACCATATAGGCAAGCCCGATGCCACGTTCCGGCGTTCCGGCAAAGACCGGCAAGCCAGCCGCACCCGCCGCCAGATAACCCAGCATGGTGGCACAGGCGACGCGTGGGCCGGTGGCGAGTGCAATAGCCATGATCGCCATGGTTTGCAGGGTCATTGGCACCGGCCAGGAGGGAACGGTGATTTTGGCGCTGGCGGTCAGGATGGCGACACCGGCCAGAACCATCAGGCTGTATTTCATTCCCGATGATATGCGGGTTTCGGCCGGTTTGGAGACTGCATTGCTCATGGTGATTTCATCCTCCTCTGGATCGCATTCAAAATTATAGATAAAAAAGAATCTCATCTATTAATTACGCCGTGATCGGAGTGTGAAATCAATCCCCAAAATAGATAATTGGATGAAATTGGCCGATATTTGCGGAAATGTATCGTTAGTATATTGATTTATATGTTATATTTTTATCTATAAAATTGAAGATCTGCACATAAGCAGATGTCCTGCATTGCCAAAACGCAGGCAGGAACAGGTTCGAACCGTGGATTTTGGGTTCGGGAGACAGTTCTGGAAGGGGTCAGGAAAGGGTTTGCGGGCGGATTTTAGGCCCCGGTTTGGTGCCGATCCATTTGACGTGACGCGCAAGGGTGGCGGCAGCAATGTCAAACTGCCGTTCGCGGAGCGCCTTCAGGATGGCGCGGTGATCCTGATCGGTCGGGGCTTCCCATTCCATGCGGAAGCCGGAAAACAGGAAGCGGGCACTTGCGGCATGCAGATCGTCAATGGTTGCCAGCAGGCGGGGCATGCCGCACGGGGTCAGGATGAGGCGGTGGAAGGCGCGATTGGCTTCTTCCCATGCCCGGACATCGGGAGCATTTTCGCCCGCACGGTTGATCGCCTCTGCCTCGTCGAGAATGGCGCTGGTCAGGTGCGGGGCGGAATGGCGAAGGGCGAGGACTTCGAGGGATGCGCGCATTTCAGCGACTTCGCGGACTTCTGCGATATCAAAGCTGGCAACCCGAACACCGCGGCGCGGTTCGCTGACGACCAGCCCCTGTGCTTCGAGGCGGCGAAAGGCTTCGCGGACCGGCACGTGGCTTGCGCCGAATTCCTCGGCAAAATGGTCTTGGCGCAATTTCGTACCCGGTGCGATATGCCCGGCGATGATGCGGTCAGCCAGTTCGCGGGTGATCCTGCCTGTAACGGTATTGTCCATGTCACTTTTCATGATTTTATAGATAATTCGCGCGCCCGATTTTGTCGAGCACGCATATCCGTAACCGGTAAATTAATCGCGCGATATCAGGTTTAACAGTCCGGCGCACAATGTTCGTCGGGCATATCGGCGAATGCTTCGCGCAATGCCTGCGACCAGGCGTCAGAAAGGGCCTTGAACCCGGCATCTTCGGCATCAATCCGGCGATGTTCGGAGAATTGGCACGATCCTTCGGGTAGGACGGCAAGATCAAGCGGCATGCCTACTGAAAGGTTCGAACGCAATGTTGAATCCATCGACAGCAATGCGGCTTTGACGCCATCGGCAATTGGCGTTTCCGGGGTGATCACGCGATCAAGGATCGGTTTGCCGTATTTATGTTCGCCGATCTGAAGATAGGGGGTGTCTTCGGTGGCCTCTATAAAGTTGCCTGCCGCATAGACCAGAAACAGGCGCTGAGCCCCGCCCTTGCGCTGCCCGCCGACCATGATCGAGGCCGAGCTGCTTTCCTTGCGCTGTTCAAGGGTGTCCTGATATTTGTGCTGAACTTTCTGCATCGCCTCGCCCATCAGTTCAGCGACGCGAAACATGCTGGGCGCGCTCAGGATACAGTCGCCCGGTTCGGTTTCCGGGTTGTCGATGGCTTCCTGCAGGGTGCTCATGACTGCCTGCGTGATCGCGAGGTTGCCCGCCGTCAAAGCCACGATGGCGCGTTCGCCGGGGACTTCCCAGGTGAACATCTTGCGATAACGCGAAATGTTATCAAGCCCGGCATTGGTTCGGGTGTCGGAGAGGAACACCATCCCCTCATCAAGCATCAAGCCCACGCAGTAGGTCATCTTCTATTCTCGGGTCCGGCTATTGCTGTGATTGCGCAACGATGACTGTTACATCCAAATCCTCGTTTGCACCACCAGTATGTACACCCCGTATAGGTGTGGCACCCTGTGCATCAAGTCCAGACCCCAGACGAATATAATAATCGGTTGGGCAGCAGCGGTTTGCCGGGTCAAACCCGACCCAGCCCAGTTCGGGTAAATGCAGTTCCGCCCACGCATGGGATGCTTCGTGTGATTTGCCATCCTGATCGGCAAACAGATAACCCGATACATAGCGTGCGGGAATGCCAAGATGGCGGGCGGCCGAAATCATGACATGGGCGTGATCCTGACAGACGCCCTGACCATCGGCCAAGGCGTCGGCGGCGGTGGTATGGACATGGGTGCTGCCCGGGACATAGGCGACGGCATCGGACACGGCTGCCGAAAGGGCGTGGGCCCGTTCAAGCAGGTTATCCGGGCTGGTTCTCTTTTCGACTTTGGCAGCGAGTTTGCGGATCGCGGCACTGGATTTGGTGACCGGGGTCGAGCGCAGGAACACCGCAGGAAAGGCGCGTTCCTTATGCCCGCGAAGCATGCCGGTGGTATCGGTGGTTTCGACTTCTCCGGACACAACGACATCAACAGAATCAACTGGCCCGGTTGCGGTCAGCGTGCTGATGGTGTCGCCATTGCCATCGACAAATTCGGAATTGATGACGCATCCCTCGGCCTTGATCGACCAGCGGATGATTTTCTGTCCGTCAAACAGGGACGGCGTCAGCTTTAGACTTTGCACGACATAGCGTGCCGACGGGGAAAACCGATAATGGGTGCGGTGTTCAACAGTCAGGCGCATCTTACTGGCCCCCGAAATAATAGGTTTCGGCAATTGCCGATGACAGGGTCTGATTTCGTTTGAGAAAATCAGACAGGAATTCGTGAAGGCCCTGGCTGAAAATTTCGTCCATGCGGGTTTGGGTCAGCAGGGAATATGTTTCTACTGCCAGGCTGTGCACCGGGCTTCGTTGGCCGTAATGGCGGGCCAGATGTTCCAGATGGTTGGTGATCTGTTCCGAACAATGGGCCAGCGACCGGGGGCTGAAAGGATTGAGGATCAGGAAGTGCGCGATGTGATAGGGTGAATAATCATCGCGATAAACCCAGTGGAAGGCACGCAGGGATGATGCCGCCCGCAGAACCGTCGTCCATTGGTAATTATCGACACCGTCGCCGACCATACTGGTTTCGGGTAGCAGGACATAATATTTCACGTCAAGCAATCGTGCGGTGTTATCGGCGCGTTCGATAAAAATGCCAAGACGGATGAAATCGTACCCGTCGTTGCGCAGGATTGTTGAGTCGGTCGCGCCGCGAAACAAGGCACCCTGCCGTTTGACCCAGTCGATGAATTCAGGCAGATCGGTTTTTGCAAGGTTATGCATTGCCGTTCGGCGCAATTCCATCAGGGCATTGTTCAATGCTTCCCACATTTCGGCGGTGATGGCGGTACGCATGGCGCGCGCGTTGGCGCGTGCATTTTCAAAACAGTTCAGGATCGAAGACGAATTATCGCGATTGAAGATCAGGTAATCGGCAACTTCGGCCTGACGGAGTGGCATGTCGGGATCATAGCCCTGTGCGCAGCCCGAGGCCGAGAGAACCGACGCCCATTCTGACCGGTTGCCGTCGCCGGCGGCCGGCATCAGGGCCATGCGATAGCCCATTTCCATCAGTCGGGCCATGTTTTCGGCCCGTTCCACATAACGCGACAACCAGAAAAGGTTGTCTGCTGTACGACTAAGCATGTGACTTCCCTTTCTTCTCTACTCGGCCATGATCCAGGTGTCTTTTACCCCGCCGCCCTGCGACGAGTTGACGACTAGTGATCCTTCGCGCATGGCAACGCGGGTCAGGCCGCCCGGCGTCAGCCGGATGTCATCGCCGACAAGGCAGAAGGGGCGGAAATCGACATGGCGCGGGGCGATACCGCTTTCAACGAAGGTTGGACAGGCAGAAAGGGCAAGGGTCGGCTGGGCGATGAAATCGCCCGGATCGGCCTTGATGCGTTCGGCATAGGTAGCCTGTTCTTCCTTTGTCGATGCCGGGCCGACCAGCATGCCGTAACCGCCCGAACCATGGACTTCCTTGACGACCAGTTCGCCAAGGTTTTCCAGAACATATTTCAGGTCGTCCGGGTTGGCGCATTTCCATGTCGGTACGTTATTCAGGATCGGTTCCTGCCCAAGGTAAAACCGGATCATGTCGGGCACATAGGTATAGATTGCCTTATCGTCGGCAACACCGGCGCCCGGTGCCGAACAGATCGCAACCCCGCCTGATCGATAGACATTCATCAGGCCGGGAACGCCCAGCACGGAATCGGGCCGGAAACAGAGCGGATCGATAAAGGCATCGTCGATCCGGCGATAAATCACATCAACCCGGGCGGGCCCGCGCGTTGTGCGCATATAGACGCGGCCTTCGGACACGAACAGATCCTGCCCCTCGACAAGTTCAACACCCATCTGGTCGGCAAGGAAGGAATGTTCGTAATAGGCGCTGTTCATTGCACCCGGTGTAAGGACCACGATATTTGGCTCGCGATCGCACCGTTTGGGCGCGATGCTTTTGAGCGTCTTATGGAGCATGTCCGGATAGCTTTCGACCGGTTCGATCCGTAATTTCGAAAACAGTTCCGGGAACATCCGCATCATGATTTCGCGGTTTTCCAACATATAGGAAACGCCAGACGGGGTGCGGCAGTTATCTTCCAGCACATAGAAATCATCCGGGCCGACGCGCACGACATCAACGCCGACAATGTGGCTATAGACCTTGCGCGGGGGATCGATGCCGATCACGGCCGGCTCAAACGCGGCGTTCCTGAACACCAGATCGGCGGGGATGATCCCGGCCTTGATGATTTCGGCGTTGTGATAGACGTCATACAGGAAGGTGTTGAGAGCGCGTGCGCGCTGCTTGACGCCGCGTTCGAGCTTGCGCCATTCCGTGGCGGTGAAAATACGTGGAATAAGATCGAACGGAATCAGCCGTTCCGGATCGCCACCTTCGCCATAGACCGCGAAGGTGATGCCGATTTTGCGAAAAAGAGTTTCTGCCTCTAGTCGCTTCTGCTGGAGGGTTTCGGGCCCGCTGGCCTCCATCCAGTCAACCAGTGCGCGATAAGGTTCGCGTACTTCATCGTTCATCATCATTTCGTTGAACATGCACACTCCCCTTGCTTATCCTTTGATTAAAGGCGGTGCTGCAAGGGGCGGTCAAGCATGTTCACGGTTGAAATGTTTCTTTTTTCAGCAAAAACAGGATTTGCTGAAAATATGGGCCGGGTCGTCTAACTGATTGTGCAAAAAACGGGCGTTTTACAGTTCGGTTACGGTTTTGCTGGCCGCAAAACATGGGTGTGATCGGCAGCATACAGGCGGGAATCGGTGAAATCCTTCCGCCCAAAGACCCCGCCCACCATGATGAGAGCCGTCCGGGTGATACCACTACCTTTGACCTTGGCGCGGATATCGCCAAGCGTCCCGTGGATGAATTGCTGATCGGGCCAGGTGACGCGATAGGCGACAACAACCGGGCAATCTTCCCCGTAATGCGGGATCAGATCGCGAACGACATTGACCAGATTATTGATCGACAGATGCACCGCAAGGGTGGCGCGCGAACGACCCAATTCGGCCAGACTTTCACCTTCGGGCATGCAGGATGATCGCATGGCTGTGCGCGTCAGGATGACGGTTTGCGAAATATCAGGCAGGGTCAGCTCCGCCCCCAGTTCGGCGGCAGTGGCGGCATAGGCCGAAACGCCCGGCGTGATGTCATAGGGGATGCCAAGGTCATCAAGCCTGCGGATCTGTTCGGCAATTGCGCCATAGATCGACGGATCGCCGGAATGCACGCGCGCGACATCCTGCCCCGCGGCATGTGCCATTTCAATCTCGGCCAGAATTTCATCAAGGTTCATCGGCGCGGTATCAATCACGCGCGCGCCATCGGGGGCGGATTTGACGATTTCCTCGGGCACGAGTGATCCGGCATAGAGGCAGACCTGGCATTTTTCGATCAGTTTAAGCCCGCGAACGGTGATCAGATCGGGGGCGCCGGGACCGGCACCGATAAAATGAACGGTCATCAGTTTGCCTTATCGTTTTTGGGGTCGTTTTTGGGATTATCGAGGCTGTGGACCGGGGCGTTTGCAGCGTCCGGGCCCTTTTTGGCATAGCCGCGCGGGGTATAGACCCAGCTGTTTTCACCGCGTGTGATATGGCGGCTGTTGCTGGAGCCGACCAGAACGGTGGTCAGCATGTCGACCATATCGACTTCAAGTTTCGCAAGCGGAACGACTGTTATCTGTTCGTCCGGGCGGCCAAGCTGCCGACCCAGCACGACCGGCGTTTCCGGCCCGCGATGTTCAAGCAGGATATCGCGGGCTTGTGCCAGAAGATCACGGCGGCGTTTCGATACCGGGTTATAGAAGGCGATGACAAAGTCGCCCTCGCCCGCGGCCTTGAGCCGAAGCAGGATATCCTCGCGCGGGGTCAGAAGGTCAGAAAGCGATATCGCGCAGAAATCGTGGCCCAGAGGCGCACCGATCCGTGATGCGGCGGCTTGCAGGGCGGAAATGCCTGGTGATACCTGAACCGCAACCCGGTTCCAGTCAGAACGATCTTCGCGATCCAGCAGTTCAAACACAAGCGTTGCCAGCGCATAAATCCCGGCATCGCCAGACCCGATCAGGGCGACGTCCCTGCCAGTGGCGGCCAGTTCAAGTGCGTGTCTGGCACGGGCTTCTTCAGCGCCAAGGTCGGAATGATGGCAGGATTTGCCGTCAATCAGTGGCCCCAGAAGATCAAGATACATCTGATAACCGACAATATCGGTCGCACGCGAAATCAGGCTGCTGGCTTCGGGACTGCGCCAGCCGGGCTGTCCAGGGCCGATGCCGACAATCGACAAACGTCCCTGCGGACGACCCGATTGCAGCGGGACAATATCATCGATTGAAAGCCCGATGGCACAGGTGGCCCGTTTTGATTTCTGTTTCGAAACGATCAGGGTGCCATTGCTGCCGATGGTGGCAAGGGCTGCACCCTCGGCAACGCCGTGACAGCCGGTTTCGGCAAAGACGATGTCGGAGGGATTGGCAAGGCGGGGGGCTTCGGCTTCCAGTGTGGCGGCGTCATAGAAACGTGCCGGGACGCCGAGATGGTCGGCCAGTGCGTGAACGGCGGCTTCGTCTGCCTTGAGGTCGATGGACACAACGCACGCAACGCTTTGCGCACTCAGGCCATTTGCGACAAGGGTTTCGGTGGCGAGTTTGATCAGCTCGTCGGGAGCGCAGTGACGTTCGCAACCGACGCCAAGCGCCAGGACCGGCGGGCGATAGACGATTTCGTGATTGTTCTTGTCGTCGCCAATCGTATTTGTGGCTTTTGCGGTAGCGCGAATAACCACCGTGCCGGTGTCGCTGCGTTCGATATTGCTGTTGGTCAGCCAGGCGGCCGATCCTGCCTCGATCTCGAACCGGGCGGTTTCACCGGCCAGAAGGGCGGCGGTGGCCGGTTTGACGGCTTGCGGATTGGCAAGATGCCAGCCGACGGGGGGCTCATCAAGGGCCAGTCCCAGCATCGCATCGCCGGGCGTGGTGATCGCCGCCTGCCCGCCCAGTCGTTCGGCCAGATCGCGCGCCAGCCGGTTGCCACCGTGATGCCCGCCCAGAAGCGGGATGAAGGTGCTACCGGCTTCATCGACAGCGATGACGGCGGCGTCCTGCCATTTATCGGCCAGAAGCGGTGCCAGAGCACGGATCAGGATGCCCGATGCGCAAACACCGATGATCACATGGTCGGCCGAAAAAGTTCGTTGCAGATGTGCAATGGTATCGTCAAACGCCACATCAACGTCACTTGTTGAAACGCGTGTGCGCAGCCCATGCACCGATGCCCCCTGCAGGTTGGCAGCGATGCGTTTGGCGGTGGCAAGGGCGCGTTGCGTCAGGCAGACAACCGCAATTGGCGCAATCGGGTCCGTCGGCAGGATCGGGTTGGTGTTGCTGGCGGTGGGGATATTCGGGGGCGTCATCGCCATGCGTCTCCGCGACGGTGGATCAGGATCATCGAGAAATAGGGGGCGGTTGCATCCGCCGGAAGATCACCCAGCGGGATCATTTTCTGGGTTTCAAGTGTTGCGCGTTCGATATAGCGCGCCCGGTCGGTCAGGCCAAGTTCTTCGATCACCTTGCGGACTTTGGCGAAGTGACGGCCAAGTTTGATGATGGCGGCCGCATCGGTGTCGCCAAGTTGCGCGCGCAGGCGTTCTTCGGACAAGGGTCCCGGAATGACCTGCAACACATCGTTTCTGGCGGCAAGCGGTGCGCCAAGCTGGGCGGCGCAGGCCATCATCGAACTGACACCCGGCACGGTTTGAACCGGGTGGCCGGCCTCGGCCAGGCGACCAAACAGATACATGAAGCTGCCGTAAAAGAACGGATCGCCTTCGCACAGGACGGCAACGTTTTTTCCGGCTTTCAGATATTCGCCGATTTCAAGGGCGGCGGCATCATAGATCGGGTCGGCGGGTTGGCCCATGGTGATGCGAATGGCAATTTCGATCCGGCCATCAGGGACATGCTGGGCCACGATCTGGCGGGCCAGACTGGCACCGTCTTCGAGGGCCGGATAGGCAATCACATCCGCCTTTTGCAGGATGTTATAGGCTTTGAGCGTGATCAGGTCGGGTTCGCCCGGACCGATGCCAAGGCCATAGGCCGTACCCGCCACGGGTAATGCGCTGGCGGGTGTTGTGGCCGCGTCGCTCATGCTTTTACTCCGACATAGTGGGTGACGGGGGCAAGGTTGCTCCAGCCCCTGAAGCTGCCGCGTGGAACCAGCCGGGAAACCGACAGGCGCGACAGGGTGCCACCGTTTTTATTGTAAAATCGTAATAATTGTTCTTCGCCTTCCAGCGTGACCGTATTGGCCACCAGCCGCCCATGCATCGGCAGGATATCCCAGCACCGATCCATCAGACCGGATGTCGTGATGCCGCCGCCGACGAAAATCGCATCGGGTGTCGGAAGTTGATCGGCGAAGGCAATCACATCCTCGATCCCCTTTTGGCGGATCATCAGATCGGGTGTACCAAGGCGGATGGCATTTTTTGCGATCAGGTCGCAGCGTTTTGCATCGCGCTCTATGGCGATGGCCTGC
Source organism: Thalassospira permensis NBRC 106175 (assembly GCF_000714555.1). Taxonomy (NCBI): domain Bacteria; kingdom Pseudomonadati; phylum Pseudomonadota; class Alphaproteobacteria; order Rhodospirillales; family Thalassospiraceae; genus Thalassospira; species Thalassospira permensis. The sequence goes on from NZ_AUNC01000012.1 coordinate 247,537, forward strand.
CCCCCGGCGCGCATCCATTCGATTGAAACCGAACCGCATCCCGCCCCCAGATCCCAAAGCATGGCATCGCGCCATGGGGCAAGGGATGACAAGGTTTGGGCACGGATTTCGGATTTGGTGATCATCCCGTCATGGATGAAGGCATCATCGGGAAGACCGGCCCCATTGCCCAGAACGCGGCTTTTGGGACCGGCCACCAGATCAATCATGATCAGGTTCAGTGGATCAACCGGTTTGACATCGGGCATTGAGGTTGCCGTGGACTGCCATGTTTGGGCGGTCTGGGTGGTAATGCGTTCTTCTGTACCGCCCAGCCGTTCGCAAATCGTCATATGGCTTTGATCGTAGCCGGCTTCGCACAGCATGACGGCAACCAGTGCCGGGGTACTGCCATCGGCACTAAGCGCGATCAGTCTACCGCGCGATCGCAGGTGCGATCGCAGGATTTCCGGTTCGCGCCCATGCAGCGTGATCACATCGCATTCGGCAAGCGCCCAACCCATGCGGGCGGCGGCCAGACTGATGCTGGACGGGTGTGGGATCACGGTAATTGATCTGGATCCGAAATAATTGACCAGTGTATTGCCGACACCAAAGAACATTGGGTCGCCACTGGCGAGAATAACCGGGTTCTGATCAAGGCAATCCTCGATCAGGGGCATATTGGCCTCGAACGGGGTGATCCAGCTGTTCTGGGTGGCAATATTTGATCCGGGCAGCATGGCGATGTGGCGTTTGCCGCCAAAAATCACGCTGGCGGTTTCCAGAATCTGACGGGCAATCGTGCTTAGTCCGTCATAACCGTCTTCGCCAATGCCGATCACGGTGATTTTGCCGTTCAAGGGCGATTGTTCGTTCATTTGCCATTCCCCTTGTCAGGGTCGGTGGGTTTTGTGGCCGTGCCATCCGGTGTCTGCCCCGGCGATGCGAGGCGCGCCAATGCGTTAAGCGTTGCCGCGGTGACCGCACTGCCGCCAAACCGGCCGCGCAATGTGACGAACGGGATGTCACCGGCATGGGCAATCAGGGCTTCTTTGCTTTCCTCCGCACCGACAAAGCCCACCGGCATGCCGATGATCAATGCCGGTTTCGCCAGACGGTTCGAAATCAGGGCCTCAAGCAGATGAAAAAGCGCCGTTGGCGCGTTGCCGATGGCAATTATTGCACCATCGATATGATCTGCCCAATCTTCGATGGCGGCAGCCGACCGTGTGGTAGCAAGCTTGGCTGCGCGTTCGGCGTTGCCATCTGTATTCAGGGTGCAAATGACCGGGTTCTGTTGGGGCAGAAGGCGGTAAATGATCCCGTGACGGACCATTTCCGCATCACACAGGATCGGTTTGCCATTTTGCAGGGACCTGATTGCTGCGGTCACCACGTCGCCGCCAAAAGCAATCAGATCTCCCTTTTCAACCATGCCACAGGCATGAATGATCCGTACGGCAACCGACCGCAATTCTTCGGGAAAGCGGGCGAGATCGGCTTCGGCTTCGATGGTTGTAAAGCTTTGCCGATAGATTTCCTGCGGGTCCCGCAGATAGTCGAACATCGCCACACCTTTCGCAGGGAACAAAGGGCGACCGGTCAGGAACCGGTCGCTTTATTGGTTTCGTGGCTGTGATCGTGGCTGTGCCCGTGATCATGGCTGTGGTCATGAGAATGCCCATGATGATGGTGCCCGTGATCATGGCCATGACTGTGGCCGTGACTATGCCCGTCGGTGCCAATCCCCATCACATGATGATGATGGCCGACCTGCGGGGTTGCAACGTCGCCTTCATATCCAATGATCTGTTCGCGATATTTGCACAGCTGGCAGTTCATATTGTTGTCGCCGGTGTCAATTTCGGCCAGGCGTTCGGCAAAGCTTTCCAGCACCAGCGGATGATCGCGCAGATATTCCGCCTTAATGAATTCAACATCTTGGAATTCGGCCGCGATTTCGTCGGTATGGGCGTAAATCCGGTCGATCAAAATGCCTGCAAACAGGAAATACGGGAATACCACCACACGCTTGTAGCCAAGCTTCATGGCTTCGCGCAGACCGGCATTGACGCGCGGATGCGCAACCCCGGAATAGCTGATTTCGGTACGCCCGAAACCAAGCCCTTCCTGTAACATGCGTGCGACCTTATAGACGTTTGAATTGGCATCCGGGTCATTGGTGCCACGCCCGACGACCATCAAAAGCGTATCCTTGCGCGAGATGCTGTCATCAGCGGTTGCAAGGGCTTCTTCGATGCGATCAGCACTGGCACGCAGAAGTTTCGGGTCAATCGCCAGATCACGTCCGAATTTAACGTCGATATCCGGGTTTTCATGGGCGAAATTGTTCACTTCGCTTGGCAGGTCATTTTTGACGTGACCGGCGGCAAACAGCATGCCCGGCAGGGCGTAAATCTTTTTGTGGCCCATGGCTTTGAGTTTTTCAAAGCCATCGCGCAGGATCGGGTGCGCAAATTCGAGAAAGCCGCTTTCGACATCATAATCGGCCAGATGGGTCTGCTTCATTGTTTCAACCATGGCGTTGAACTGTGAAACAGCGCGCTCATCACGCGAACCGTGTCCGCATATCATTACGGCGCCTTTGGGGGACATAAAAGGCTGCTCCTTTGTCTCTCTCGTGTTTTGGTGCGCGACGGTCACAAACCGCCACGGTACCCGATGCCACCCCCGTTTTCACCGATTGGCCTGCGGAATGCAAGCCACAGCTGATTGGATAATCGTCGTAAGGGCGGGTCGGATAGAAAATACAAACTGTTGTGGTTTGTTTTACGGGCGATTGCAGATGTTGTGGTCACAAATCTTGCTACCCGAAATGATGGAATGGGTAAGTAACAGGTTTGAGGCCTCCTGATCTGGATGTTGAAGTGTTGTATGAGGAAAAAAATAAAAGTATGAATTTCTTTTATCAAAGCCCGTACCGATTGGCAAATCGTGCTGTTTGTTCGGTAATTTTCCCATGTAATCCCGGATGATGATTGACGGGCATGTGCCTGCGACGCACATTGCCGCAATGGAAACCATGATTCTTGAATTTCTGATTCCGCAGCCCGGTTTCATGGGCCCGCTTTTCACCGTGCTGGTTCTGGCACTGGTGCTTGATGCGGTTTGTGGGGATTTCCCGTGGCTGTTCGGGCGGGTGCCGCATCCGGTGGTCTGGATCGGCAATCTGATTGACTGGTTTGAAAAGCGCCTGAACAAACCGCGATATGGTAACAGTAATCGCTTTTTACGCGGAAGCCTCACCAGTCTGGCGGTGATTGCCTGTGCGGCGTCGTTTGGCGGCATGATCCAGCTGATATCGTCATTTGGCGATGTTTTCCGGTTTGCCGATATTCTGCTGCTTGCCATCCTGATTGCGCAAAAGGGGCTTTATCAGCATGTCAAAGACGTCTCGGTCGCGTTAAAGCGCGATGGCCTTGCAGGCGGAAGGGCAGCGGTTTCGATGATTGTCGGACGCGATCCGCAATCACTTGATGATGCCGGGGTCAGCCGGGCGGCGATTGAAAGCTGTGCGGAAAACTTTTCGGACGGCGTGGTCGCGCCGCTGTTCTGGTACGTGCTGGTCGGGCCGATTGGGCTTTGTGCCTATAAGGCGATCAATACGCTTGATTCGATGATCGGTCATCGCAGTGACCGTTATCTTTATTTCGGCAAGTTCGCGGCACGTCTTGATGATGTTGCGAACTTTGTCCCTGCACGGATTGCCGGTGGGGTGATCTGCCTTGCCGCTGTGATGGGCCGCAAAACTTCCGGCGCGCATGCCTGGAAAATCATGCTGCGCGATGCGTCAAAACACAAATCGCCCAATGCCGGGTGGCAGGAAGCTGCCTTTGCCGGGGCACTTGACCTGTCGCTTGCCGGACCGCGTCAATACGGGGCGGAGCTGGTTGAAGACCCCTATATCGGGGATGGCAGGCGGGATGCCGATGCCAGCGATATTGACCGTGCGCTTAAACTTTACACGACAGCATGCATTCTTAATGCCGCGTGGCCGGTGGTGTTGAAGATGATGTGGGTTTCGCTATGAGCTCAGGGAATGCCGTTGATCAGGTTGAGCAGGGGCAGCTGTTTCTTGATCTGGTGTTACGTAACCGTTTCAATCGGACAATCCTTGATCGGTTTGGTGATTTGGGAATTGATGACTGGTGGTTAACGGCTGGGTGTCTGGCGCAATCAATATGGAATATTTCAGCAAACCGTCCTGCTGAAGACCGGATTGATGACTATGATCTATTCTATTTTGACCCTGACATCCGTTGGAATGCTGAAGATAAGGTGATTGCACGAGTTGCTGATTTGTTCTCAGATCTGCCCATTCGGATCGAAATTCGCAATCAAGCAAGGGTGCCGATTTGGTACCGGAAGAAATTCGACATTGAATATGGTGATGTATCAGCTGCGTGCGACGGGATTGATCGATTTGCTTATCGAACAACTGCAATCGGGCTGCGCAAACTGCATGACGAGTATCGTATATACGCGCCATTTGGGCTTGAAGCGGTTTTGGAAGGCACAATCATTCCGAACCCCGTCCTGCCGATCCGGGATGTGTATGCGGCCAAAGTCATGCGATGGCGGAAAAAGTGGCCCTGCCTTAAAGTGATGCCATGGCCCGATAACCCGGAATAATCTGGATTATTTCTTGCCCTGATTGATCCGCGCAATGGTGGAGGTCGTCGAAAAACCGTCGGCGAGATTGGCCAGAACGACCTTGCCGCCATAGCCCTGAACGATATTTGCGCCGACAACCTTGTCGATGGTGTAATCGGCACCCTTGACCAGAATATCGGGTTTGAGGGCCTCGATCACCGTGATCGGGGTGTCTTCGCCGAAAATCACCACACCGCTGACGGTTTCAAGAGACCCCAGGACAGCCGCACGGGCAGCCTCGGATTGCACGGGGCGTGCTTCGCCCTTAAGGCGTTTGACCGATGCATCGGAATTAAGCCCGACAATCAGCCGGTCACAGTTGGATCGCGCCTGTTGCAGCAGGCTGAGATGGCCCGGATGCAGCAGATCGAAACAGCCATTGGTGAAGCCGACCTTATAACCCTTGCGGCGCCAGCGTTCGACACGGTCCACCATGCGGTCAAGCGGCATCAGTTTGGCTTCGCCGATCATCAGGTCGTGATGATGCAGAACAGAAATCAGTTCGTCCGGATAAACAACAGCGGTGCCGATCTTGCCAACCACGATGCCCGCGGCAACATTGGCAATACGCGCAGCGTCTGAAAGTGATGCGCCCCCGGCAATCGCCGATGCAAGGCAGGCAACGACCGTGTCACCGGCCCCCGATACATCAAATACTTCGCGTGCTTCGGTCGGAAGGTGGGTTGCCTCACCTTTGCTGGTGACAAGCGTCATGCCATCCTGGCTTCGGGTCAGAAGGACGTTTTCAATACCGCATTCGGTGATGATTTTGGTGGCTGCGGCAATTGCATCCTCGTCACTTTGAATGTCGATGCCGGTTGCGGCCTGGGCTTCGGCTCGGTTCGGGGTGACGACCGTCGCACCGCGATAGATGCTGTAATCTGTACCCTTGGGATCGACAATAACCGGTTTTCCGGCCTTGCGCGCGGCAGCAATGGTTGCGGCGACAACGTCACCATGCAAAACGCCCTTACCATAATCGGAAAGGATAATGGCACTGACATCGGGCGCTAGTTGTGCAGCCAAGGCAGACAGGTTGCTGATGGTTGGGGCGGCAAGCGTTGCGGTGGTTTCGTTATCAGATCGTAACAATTGTTGTCCGCCCGCGATATAGCGGGTTTTGATCGTTGTCGGGCGGTTGCGTTCAATCTGGATATAGGGCTCGACACCCTTGTCATTGGCGACATATTCCATCACCTCCCGGCCTGGAAGATCATCACCGACAAGGGAAAGAAAACGAACCGATGCGCCAAGGGCCGTCGCATTGCGGGCAACGTTGCCCGCACCACCCAGCATTGCACTTTCGCGTTCGACCCGGATGATCGGGATCGGTGCCTCGGGCGAAATACGGGTGACCGAGCCATAGACAAACCGGTCAAGCATCACATCGCCGATGCAAAGTACCTTGGCATTGGGCAGTTGTTCAACCAGTTGGGCCAGATGGCTGAGATCGGTCATGTGCGTATCGTCTTCTGTTCGTTAAATCGAAAGTGGCTCGGATCAGGCCTTGGTCAGGCCAAGGGTATGTTCGAGTGCGCCAACAAGCATTTGCCCGAGCTGTATATGCATTTCCTGAATACGGGCGGTGGTGTTGCTTGGCACGATCATCAACGGATCACACAGATCAACCATGGCGCCACCGGTTTTACCGGTCCAGCCAGTGGAAATCAGCCCCATCTTGCGCGCCTTTTCAAGGCCGAGATTGACGTTTTTGCTGTTGCCCGATGTCGAAATACCAATTGCGACATCTCCTGGCCGACCCAGTGCCTCGATCTGGCGGGAAAACAGATAATCAAATCCGAAATCATTGCCGATTGCGGTCAGTGCCGAGCTATCGGTTGTCAGGGCAATGGCCGGCAATGCACGCCGGTCATTGATGTAACGAACCGTGAATTCGGTTGCGATATGCTGCGCGTCGGCTGCTGATCCACCATTGCCAAAGAACAGGAGTTTGTTGCCTTCGTTCAGCGCATTGGTGCAGATCGATACCAGTTTTGCAAAGGGCGCACGCGTTGCTTCGCGGGTTTTGTCGACCAGATCAAGATGCTCGTCAAATTCGGCATCGAAGAAGGCATTGATATCCATGTTTTGATCTCTGGAATGTTCGAGGCTGATGAAATCGGCCTGAAACTAGCAGCTTGGATGATCCATTGCCATGACTTATCGTTTTTAAAAGTGGTGTTTTCGGCAAATATCGGAACATCAGGAAATGACTGATTTTCGGGTTTGGTTTCAATTTGTCACAATGATAAATACATAAGCTGTTAACGGCCCGCGAACTATTGTATTTCAATCGGGACTTTCGCCGCGCGTTGCACATTGGAAAATCTGGTCATCCTGTATGTCTGAAAGCACGTTACCCTCACCCGAAGCCTTTTTGGTCGATTATGTGCGCCGTCTTGAGCGTCGCAAGGATGGTGTGGGGGCGGTTCATGTGCATTTTTCAAAGCTGCTGCCGTTCAACCGGCGCGATCACCATATCCGCACGGCAATTGCATCATTCGAAGAAATCGTTCCTGATGTGACCGGGCGTATTTTCACGCTGTCCAATCAGGATCTGATTTTCATCTTTGATGCGGCCGAGATTGACGAGGTCAATGCAGTCATATTCCGGCTCAAATTCCTTTTCAATGATGATCCGCTGATCAGTGACGGCAAGGATGAAAGCGGCGCGCCTGCGACCTTTACCGACTATTTCGATGTCGCACAGCAATACAAGGATTTCCTGCATCTGGCACAAACGCTTGTGCGCTCAAACGCCAACCGTCCGCGTCAGGTCAGCAAGGCGGCCGAGCGTCACAACGACAGCCCGATGCTTGAAGATGATCGTGCACCGCTGACACCCAAAATACTGGGGCGTATTGACGAGGCATTGCGCAGGGCTGATCTTTCGAACCTGATGCGCAGGCAGGCGATTTGTGCGGTTGTCGGTGATGCGAACCCGACGCCGGTTTTTCACGAATTGTTCATTTCGATCAAGGATTTACAGCAAACACTGCTGCCCGATGTCAATGTTTTGTCCAATCGCTGGCTGTTTCAGCATCTGACGGAAATTCTTGATCGTCGCATGTTGTCGTTGCTGACACGCAGCAATGACGCATCGGTGACCGGTTCGGTCAGTATCAATCTGAATGTTTCGACCCTGCTGTCGCCGGATTTCCTGACATTTGACAGCAACGTCAAGGCAGGTCAGCGCGGAACCATCGTGCTTGAACTGCAAAAGATCGATATCTTTGCCGATCTTGGCGCATTCTTCTTTGCGCGTGATTTCTGCCGCGATCGTGGCTACCGGATTTGTATTGACGGGATCAGCCATCTTTCGCTGCCCTATATCAACCGCAACAAGCTTGGCGTTGATATGATCAAGATGATCTGGGATCCGGAAATGGAAAATCTGGACGAAGAGCACGGCAACGCCATGCGCGAAGCTGTGGCGCAATCAGGCGATACGCGCGTGATCATGTGCCGCTGCGATGATGAGCGGGCGATCAAATTTGGTCATTCGATCAATATCACCATGTTCCAGGGTCGCCATGTCGAGCATCTGCTGAGCGAGCGCACCAAAAAATAACGCCAGCAAACGGCCGGTATATTTTTAATTCCGAAATCAAAACGATTACGCGTCGCGGCTTGTGACACCTGCCTTGGCAAAGGTTGCCATGCCGTTGTGGCATTCCGCCGATGCCCGCAATAGCGGAATGGCAAGGGCTGCACCCGATCCTTCGCCAAGGCGCATGCCAAAATCGAGAAGCGCCTGTTTTCCAAGCTTTTCGATCAGTCGTTTATGGCCCGGTTCGGCCGAAACATGCCCGACCAGACAATGGTCAAGGGCATCGCTGCGAATAGTGCCAAGGATTGCCGCGGCTGCACAGGAAACATATCCATCAAGAAGAACCGGTACCCGTTGGTAACGTGCGGCCAGAATGGCGCCGGCCATCGCGGCAATTTCGCGTCCGCCGACACAGCGCAGAACGTCGAATGCATCATGGAACTGATTTTTGTGCAGGATGATGGCATCCCCGACCACGCGTGTTTTGCGTTTAAGCGTTTCATCGTCGATGCCGGTGCCGCGTCCGGTCCAGTCGGCGGCTTCACCGCCAAACAGGGCATAGGCAATGGCGGCGGCCGAGGTAGTATTGCCGATCCCCATTTCACCGGGCACAAAAAGGTCAATCCCCTTTTCGATGGCGCTCATGCCAAAGGCCATTGCTTCGGCGCAGCCTTCGTCATCCATGGCGGGTTCTTGCGAGAAATCGTTGGTCGGGATTTCAAGGGCGACTTCCATCACGCGCAGTTCCGCGTCAACCGTTTTGCAGATCTGGTTGATTGCCGCACCGCCATTGATGAAGTTTTCAACCATCTGCTGGTTGACCTCGGCCGGGAATGCCGACACGCCCTGTGCACAGACGCCGTGGCTTCCGGCAAAGACCGTGACACGCGGGCGTGTCATGTTCGGTCGTGAATTTCCTTGCCAACCTGCCAGCCAAAGGCTGATATCTTCCATCCTGCCGAGCGCGCCTGCGGGCTTGGTCAATTGTGGCTCGCGCGTACTTACGGCTGCCTGTGCCTCTGCATCGACACCGGGCAATTGGGCCATCAGGGTGCGGATTTCATCAAGACTTTGGGGGGGATGCTTGGGATCGAACATGGATAATCTCCGGCTGGCGGACAAGGATGCAAAGCGTCTTCTGCTTGGCTTCTGTCGCGCCCATGATTAGTCTGATTGCGTGCGAAATGCCAGTTCGAATATCGGAACACACCCGTGAACAATGATCATAATCAAGCCGGAATGAATTTGCAAAACCTTGATGATGATCAAGTTGATGCCAAAAAGCCAGAAACCAGATCTGAATCAGAACCTCAGCCTGAAGCACCCCCCACGGGGATGCTTGCTGATTTTTGGCGTGCTCTTGCCCTGCTAAGCCGGATACCGGTTTTCATTCCATGTGACTTCAGCGCGCATGCGATGGCACGATCAGTTTGGTGCTGGCCGCTGGTTGGGTTGTTCATGGCCGGGATTGCGATCATTCCGGCCTACGTCATCGAGATTCTGACCGGCAATGTCATGATTACGGCCATTGTCGCGACTTTTACCTTGATCGCGTTGACTGGGGCGATGCATGAGGATGGCATTGCCGATTGTGCCGACGGGTTTGGCGGTGGATTGGACCGTCAACGCAAGCTTGAAATCATGCGTGACAGCCGGATCGGGACTTATGGTGTTGTTGCGCTTGTTTTATGCCTAGCGATGCGCATCGCCCTTCTGGATGCTGCGGGTGAAAGTGGCAGCATGGCCGCCATCCTGATTGTGATGGCGACACTATCGCGTGCGGCGATGCCGATCGTGACCTATGTGTTTGATCCGGCGCGTGAAGATGGTCTTGGCAAAAGTGCCGGGCGACCCGACATTAAAGTGGTGAGCGCGGGTATTGCCATCGCCTTGGTTCTGGTGGTGATTGTTGCGGGTGCGGTGACCGCGTTCATGTGTCTGATTGCCATGATGGTCGGGGCATCGGTTGTCGGATGGATCGCCCGACATCAGATTGGCGGCCATACTGGCGATGTGCTGGGCATGACTCAAATCATCTCCGAGCTGCTTGTCGGTATTGCATTTATCGCGATACTTCAGATTGCCTGATGATAAGATCATGAAAAGAACCGTTCAAAACCGAGCCCAAACCCGGATCGTATTTTTCGACCGCATTTTTCCTTGGGGGAAGAATGGACAAAGCAGTGACAACCCGTTGGTGGCTTGTTCGCCATGCGCCGGTTCTCAACCCGGAACGGCTTGTCTATGGCCGAAGCGACGTGCCGGTTGATCTTACCGATGAAAAGGCATTGCGTGCCCTGTCGCGCCATTTGCCAAACGACGCGGTCTGGATTACGAGCCACCTTTCGCGCACGCTTGATACCGCGCTTAAACTTCTTGAGCTGATGGATGAAAACATCCTGCCGACGCGTGAAACCGGCTTTGCCGAACAGCATTTTGGCGCATGGGAAAAGAAACACTGGAATGATCTGCCCAAAGGGGAAACCACCCGTTTCTGGGCCGATTTCGCGCGCCAGCATCCTCCGAATGGTGAAAGTTTCAGCGACGTTGTCGAACGGGTTGGGCCAATATTTGACCGGCTGACAAGATATTGGGCCGGGCGCGATATTGTGGCCGTTATTCACGGCGGGACGGTGCGCGCGGCCCTTGCCAATGCGCTTGGTCTGTCGCTTGAGGCGGCCTTATCATTTCATATCGATACGCTTGGCGTGACACGGATCGAACATATAACCGGCGTCGATCAGCCGGGCTGGCGGGTGGCCGGTGTTAATCTGCGTTACTGATTAAAGGGGGGCTGGGCAGTACCCATCTGCCGATACCCTGTGGGGCTTGAATGACATGCCACACAGGGTATCAGTTTTCAGGCGGATTTCCGTTGATCGGTTTCCTGCGCATCGACAAGCGCATATTCCGACAAAAAGCGATCTACCATATCGGCAGAGACATCGTATCTGCCACAGATTGACGCGATATCGTCGAGATAGGCTTCGTAGTAAGGAATAGGCCGGCTGCGCGATTTGCCGCGAAGCTCGTTGATTTCCGTAAAGTCGGATGCAAATTCCGGTGCTTCGATAACCTGAATGATCGTGTCGTCGATGATGGCGGCGGGTTTGCCTTTGTATTTCTTACCACAGGCTGAAAGCATTTTGCTGGCGGTCGGGATGGATATCCCAGGCTGGCCCAGAAGCAGTGACATTTGATCTTCGTCGAAATCGTCATTTTCGAACAATTCCACGAGTTTCGTCAGGTCACGGACCAGAAGCGAAAGCGCATTTACGCGGATGCCACGCGCATGCGACCAAATGATGGTCGCGACAACACCACAGGTCGGACGGCTGGCATAAATGTTTCGAACATCACGACGCGCCAATGATATTTCACCATTCACAGCATGATGTTGCAGGAATTCGGGAAAGGATTGATCATTATAGCTCAATCTATCCAGCAGCCCGCGCCACATGTCTTCGCGTGATACGGTCTGCCAGGTTGTTGATTTCAGATTCCGAATTCGTTGAATTTGTTCATGAATTGCCATTTGATCAGCAAATTTCCAATTAACCCCAAGAAGTTTTTCCGAAACCCTTTGCGGTTTCGGCATCCGGACTTTGTTTGTTTTGTAATGTCCGGCGGTCACGCGGGCGGCTTTTGTCGGCTCTGATCCATCGTGACAAAATTATGTTCTCCTAAAGAATAACCGCCGACAAGCAGTCAATTCTTACAAATACTGACCTTATGGCTAGGTCGGAGTTTGGGCTTTGGTCGTGGGAGCAAAGCTGCTAGGTTCGGCGCTGCCGTTTGGTGATGGGAAACCGGTGTGATGCCGGTGCTGCCCCCGCAACTGTAACGGGTTGGGTGATCCGGGTGATGTGATGTCACAAGCCACCGGTAATGTTGATTTGCAGACAACATGCCGGGAAGGCGGATTGCTTTCATGCCCGCAGCCAGGAAACCAGCCATCGGTATCCCTGTTCGTAAGGATATGGGGTAACGCAATCCGGCCTCGGTGGGAGGTCAAAGCGAAGGAAAGCGGCTATGACCCAGAATATGGCTGATAACAGCCAGCTTGCCGGGATCCATCTGATCCTTGGCGGTGCCAGATCGGGCAAAAGCCGGTTTGCCGAAAACCGGATCAACCATGCAGGCGGCGGTATTTATGTCGCGACCGGCCGGGCATGGGACGAGGAAATGGCAAATCGCATCGAACTTCACAAATCATCGCGCGGCGAGATATGGCAAACGATTGAGGAACCGCTTGATCTTTTCGGTGTCCTGTCTGCCTGCAATCGCGACGGCAGCAAACCGGTACTGGTCGATTGTCTGACGCTTTGGCTGACCAATCTGATGCTGGAAGATCGCGATATCGAGGCCGAGTTTGACCGGCTTTGCGACCTTTTGCCGGAGCTGGATATCCCAGTTCTTCTGGTTTCGAACGAGGTCGGTTTCGGGATTGTGCCGGAAAATGCCATGGCGCGCAGCTTTCGCGATCATGCCGGACGATTGCATCAACGGATTGCCGAGCTTGCCGATCAGGTGACGCTTGTGGTTGCGGGCATTCCGATGTCGGTTAAATAGATCAGAATTCATAGATTTAAGGGTAATTGAATATGGCACAGCTTGGAAAAATTCCGGCAACAGTGATCACCGGTTTTCTTGGTGCAGGCAAAACCACGATGATCCGCAATATGCTGGAAAATGCCGGGGGTAAGCGGATTGCGCTGATCATTAACGAATTTGGTGATCTGGGCGTGGACCGCGAAGTGATAAATGGTTGTGGCATTTCGGGATGTGCCGAGGACGACGTTGTCGAACTTGCAAACGGGTGCATCTGTTGCACGGTGGCCGATGATTTCCTGCCGACCATCAAGGGCCTGATTGATCGCGACACGCCGCCTGATCATATCGTTATCGAAACATCAGGGTTGGCACTGCCAAAACCGTTGGTCAAGGCGTTCAACTGGCCGGAAATCCGTTCACGGGTCACGGTAGATGGTGTGGTGGCTGTTCTGGACGGGGCGGCATTGCGCGACGGGCTGTTTGCCCATGATCATCATGCGGTTCAGGCCCAACGCGAGGCGGATGATAATCTTGATCATGAAAGCCCGCTTGAGGAACTGTTTGAAGAGCAGCTTCATTGCGCCGATATGGTGGTTCTGAACAAAACCGACCTGCTTACAGAAGCTGAAATTGCCAAGGTCGAGGCAGATATCCGGGCCGAGCTGAAACGCCCATCGGTCAAGATCATCGCGACCGCGCATTCGAAGGTCGAAAATGCTGTTTTGCTGGGACTTGGAGCGGCGGCCGAAGACGATCTTGATAGCCGCCCCTCACATCATGACGATGGTCACGAACATGACCACGACGATTTTGAAAGCTTTGTCGTGTCACTTGACGCGGTTGACGATGCGGCCGTGCTTGAAAAACGCCTGATTGATGTCGTGCGTCAGTTCGATGTCCTGCGGATCAAGGGTTTTCTTGATATTCCCGGCAAGCCGATGCGCCAGGTTGTTCAGGGCGTTGGTGAGAGATTCCAGCGTTATTTCGACCGGCCGTGGGCCGAAACCGAAACGCGCCGGTCGGAACTGGTGGTGATCGGCCTGCATGGCTTGGATCGCGGTGCCATCGAAGCGGCAATCAAGGCATCGTGACATTTTGAAATTGTAAGATCATCCGGTCGACAACGTTGTGCGGGCGGATGATCTTGAACCAGCACACGATAAAAGAAACGGACATTTCCGATGCATCTGCTTGCCGCCCAGCCTGGGCTTGTTACCGATGGAAGCGAAGCCGTCGATCTGGGGCAAAGCCCGGGCGATGTCGTTATCCTGTCGGCAGCAGAGTCCGAGCTTGCCTGTCTGGCCGGGGCGCAGGCGCGATTGCATTCAGCATTTGGCGACGCGACACCGTCGCTGCGATTGGCAAGTCTATTGCAGCTGGGTCACAACATGTCGGTCGATCTTTATGTCGAGGATGTTCTGACCGATGCCAAATTCATCATCGTGCGCATTCTGGGCGGGCGGGGATATTGGGAATACGGGATCGAACAGCTGGTCGAACTGGCCCGTCGCAACGACGTGCCGTTGGTACTGTTGCCAGGTGACGATCAACCCGATGCGGAACTGTTGTCGTTATCGACGGTAAAGGGTGCAACGTATCAGCAAATCTGGCGTTACCTGATCGAAGGTGGTCCGGGAAATGCTGAACATTTACTGCGTCTTATATATGAAAAGTTGAACCCGTCTGTCAGTTGGGACTGGAAGCCGGCGGCACCCTTGGTCAAGGCAGGCCTTTATTGGCCGGGGAAAATCACCGCAAATCTCGAAGAAATTGAACAGAATTGGAAACAAAATCATACTGTTGTCTCGATCATCTTCTACCGTGCATTAATTCAGGCTGGTAATCTGGATGTAATTGATGCGCTGGTTGAGGAGTTGTTGGGTAATAGCCTCAATCCATTGCCTGTTTTTGTTGCCAGCCTCAAAGACCCGGTTGCGGCGGCCTTGGTTGAAGAATGGCTGGGGTCAACACGTGCGGATTTGATCCTGAACACCACCGGCTTCTCTCTTTCCGTTCCGGGTGTGGAACGAAAAGATGGGCCGTTTGATGTTGTCGATGCACCGGTTTTCCAGGTGGTGCTATCTGGCGGTGGAGAAGCATCGTGGCGGGATGGGGTGAACGGGCTTGCCGCGCGGGATATTGCGATGAATGTCGCACTTCCCGAAGTTGATGGCCGTATTTTATCGCGCGCCGTGTCGTTCAAGGGATCGGCGGGCAAGGATGCCCTGACGCAGATTGATCTGGTTAAATATATCCCGGTGCGCGATCGGGTGGCGTTTGTTGCCGAACTGGCAGCCAATTGGGTCAAATTGCGCAAGACGGACGCCCCGATGTGCAAAGTCGCGATGATCATGGCCAATTATCCCAACAAGGATGCGCGCCTTGGCAATGGTGTGGGGCTTGATACACCGGCCGGGATGATTGAAACCCTTCGGGCGATGAAGGATGCCGGGTACAAGATTGATGACCTGCCGGAAAATGGCGATGCCCTGATCGCGGCGGTCAAGGCCGGACCGACGAATGATTTCAAGTCGCTGGCTGATCGCACCGTTCGTGTGACGATCCCGGTTGCCGATTATCGCGCGGCATTTGCCACCCTGCCCGCACGCACCCGTCAGCAGGTAACGGATGCTTGGGGAGAGCCGGAGAGTGATCCGTTTTATCTGCCAGATCGGTCGGCGATTGCCCTTTCGATCCTGCCGATGGGCAATGTTGTAGTTGGGCTGCAACCGGCACGCGGATACAATATCGATCCGTTTGAAAGCTATCATTCGCCCGATCTGGTGCCGCCGCATAACTATTTCGCGTTTTATATCTGGCTGCGCCATCATTTCGGAGCGCATGCCGTCATTCATTTCGGCAAACACGGCAATATGGAATGGCTGCCGGGCAAGTCATTAGCGCTGTCGGAAGAATGTTTCCCCGAAGCCGTGTTTGGCCCGACACCGCATTTCTATCCCTTTATCGTCAATGATCCGGGGGAAGGCACACAGGCCAAGCGCCGTGCACAGGCGGTGATCCTTGATCATCTGACCCCGCCTTTGACGCGGGCAGAAAGTTACGGACCGCTTAAGGATCTGGAGGCGCTGGTTGATGAATACTACGACGCAGCAGCAGTTGATCCACGCAGATTGATCATCCTGAAGCGTGACATCCTTGAGCTTGCTATTCGCATCGGGCTTGACCGCGATTGCGGGATTGAGCCGGACGAGGACGAGGAAAGCGCGCTTGCCAAGCTTGATAATTACCTGTGCGAATTGAAGGAACTTCAGATCCGCGATGGCTTACATATCTTTGGTAAGGCACCGGAAGGGGATCTTTTGACCGATCTTCTGGTCGCACTGGCAAGATTGCCGCGCGGGTCGAGCGAGGGGCCAAAGGCATCACTTCATCGGGCCTTGGCCGCCGATATTCTTGGCGATCCCGGTTTTGATCCGCTTGATTGTGCCTTTGCCGAGTTTTGGCCGGGGATTAAGCCCGAAATTCTTGCGCAATATGACGTTGGGGCGTGGCGTACTACGGGCGATACGGTAGAGCGGATCGAGCTTCTGGCGCGTGATCTGGTACGTGGGGAGGTGGTCGCGGATCAGGCATGGCAACGGACAATTGAAGTTCTTTCCGATATCGAAATATCTATTCGTCCGGCAGTGACAGCCTGTGGCGAGGCAGAGATTGCCGGATTGCTGCGCGGTCTTGCGGGCAAATTTGTCGAACCGGGACCATCGGGGGCCCCAACGCGCGGCCGACCGGACGTGTTGCCGACCGGGCGGAATTTCTATTCGGTTGATACGCGCACGATCCCGACCCCGGCAGCATGGCAATTGGGATGGAAATCCGCCGAATTGCTGTTGGAACGGCATGTGCAGGATCATGGTGAATGGCCCGTGGCCCTTGGCCTCTCGGTTTGGGGCACCAGCAATATGCGCACCGGTGGTGATGACATTGCCCAGGCGCTTGCCCTGATGGGGGTTCGGCCAACATGGGACAGCGCATCGCGCCGTGTGACCGGGTTCGAGATTATGCCAGCATCTCTGCTGGGGCGACCGCGCGTTGATGTGACGTTGCGCATATCGGGGTTCTTCCGCGATGCATTCCCCGGCCTGATTGACCTGTTTGACAGCGCGGTACGTGCGGTCGCCGCGCAAACTGACGAAGCGCCCGACATGAACCCGATTGCGGTTGGGGTGGCGGCAGAAACGGCAAAGCTGTGTGACGCCGGGGCCAGTCCTGATCAAGCCAGAAAACAGGCAGCATATCGCGTGTTTGGTGCCAAACCCGGTGCCTATGGCGCGGGATTACAGGCAATGATTGATGAAGAGCTTTGGGAAGATGACGCCGATCTGGCGGATGCCTATCTGGCGTGGGGCAGTTATGCCTATGGCAACGGGGCGGAGGGCGAAGCCGCGCGTGATATGTTTGAAACACGGCTGTCGCGGGTTGATGCGATTGTCCATAATCAGGACAACCGCGAACATGATTTGCTGGATTCCGATGATTATTATCAGTTCGAAGGCGGAATGACATCGGCGGTCCGGCATTTATCCGGCAAGCAGCCAACAGTTTATCATAGCGACCATTCCCGCCCGGAAAGCCCGAAAATCCGTACATTGGAAGAAGAAATTGCCCGTGTTGTCCGGGCACGCGTGGTCAATCCGAAATGGATCAAAGGCGTAATGCGCCACGGCTATAAGGGTGCGTTTGAAATGGCGGCAACGGTGGATTACCTGTTTGCCTTTGCCGCGACGGCGCGGTGTGTCGCCGATCATCATTTTGATCTGGTTTATGATGCGTATCTTGGCGATCGCGATGTGCGTGATTTTATCAGGGATCATAATCCCGATGCGCTTCGCGATATTCGCAACCGCCTGCGCGAGGCGATTGATCGTGGCCTTTGGCAGCCGCGCCGGAATTCCGTATCAGTCGATCTGATGGGGAATGGCGCCCCATAACAGCGCATTATCCAATATTGCGAATCACGAGAATTTTACCGTTGAAATGAATGGCCGGAACAAACCGGGCAGTTGAAACGTTTCGTTTTCGCACCATATCTCTTTTAACCAAGTGTTAATCTATTGGTTGAGGGACGGGGCACACCTATCGAGCCGATAACCGCACAAGACGGATCGGCAACAGAGTTAGGAGGCCACTATGGAAAGAACGAAACACGTTCGTTTGCCTGACTATCTGCGGACCCCTCTGCCGGTTCATGCCGGACATGCAGAAATTGTCGATTTCCTGCTTGCTGATGCCGACCTTCCTGATTGGTTACGTGCCGATTTGCACGGCCAGGGCCGTTATCGCCCGGCCCGCGGTGCGATCCGTTCGGTTCTTGACCTGCGTGAACGGTTTCACGGCGTTCATGCACCGGTCAGTATTGAAGAATTCCGTGATGATCTGGACGAACTTGCGCGCCATCTGCCGGGGCCGGATCAAACAACCATTGAAATTGATGCCAAGGTCCGGATTTACTGGCGTTACCTGCAAGGTGTTGAACGCCAGATATGGCGTGCAACCATTTCAAGGGCCCATGTGGCGTTAAATCATTTCCCGGTGGTTCGCGAATTGAAGTCACTGATTGCGGATGTGGTTTCGACGCGCAACTGGCTTGAGCGTCGGCTTGAAGTGATCGAAAAAAGCTTCCAGAAACCGGTTCATGCCCCGAATGATGCGGTGCGCAAGGCATTGCTTCGCCTGCGTCAGATGTCGCCGGGCGACCGGTTGCAGTTATTTAACAAGGCGCGGATGCGTCGCCCCGAATTGCGTAATACCGACATGCGTGAGCCTGATAAATGGGCCGATTTGGTGACCGGCGACCTTGGTTTATCGTCAGGCTGAAGGGCTAAAAGATATATCGATTGACCGAGCCCGGCGGGTTTCGGGGGATCGCACCCGTTACGGGTGCAAGAGCGCGGCTGGAAACGGTCGCGTTTTCTTTTGGGAGGTTGTCTATCGCCCTTCAGACGGGCAAAGTCGCAAGATTG
The DNA here is from genome assembly GCF_000714555.1 of Thalassospira permensis NBRC 106175. NCBI lineage: Bacteria > Pseudomonadati > Pseudomonadota > Alphaproteobacteria > Rhodospirillales > Thalassospiraceae > Thalassospira > Thalassospira permensis. The sequence goes on from NZ_AUNC01000012.1 coordinate 266,278, forward strand.
ATTTTCCGGGGGTATTGATGCGCGCGTTTTTTACTGTTGCCGGTTTTGTTTTGCAATTTGGTGCCGGGGTCGGCATTGCGGCGGCGGATGACTGGTCAACGGTGCCGGACGGGCCGCTGCACTGGCAGTTGCAGGGCGACATTGAAATCGGCAGCAATATCCGCGTAATCGATAGCGATCTGTTTGAAACGACGGCCGAGCGGGTTCGGGAATGGCGCGCGGCCGGTATTTTTCCGATTTGCTATATCAATGTCGGTGCGGTCGAGGAATGGAACGAGGATTATACGCAATTCCCCAAAGATGTGATTGGCAACCCCTATTGGGGATGGGAAGGCGAAAACTGGCTTGATATCAGCCGGTTTGACCAATTCGCCCATATTATGGAAGCCCGGCTTGACCTGTGCCGGGAAAAGGGTTTTCTGGCTATTGAGCCGGATAACATTGATGCCTATGAAGCTGATACAACCAACAAGAAAACCGGGTTCAATCTGACACGGTCCGATCAGGTTCGATATATCGGATGGCTGATTGAGCAGGCGCATGCGCGCGGGCTTGCCATTGGGCAGAAAAATGCTGCCGAACTGGTGCCTGATCTGATCGACAGAATGGATTTCGCCCTGCTTGAATCATCCTATCGGTTTGGCTTCATGGATGCGTTTTTGTCCTATGTGCAGATGAACAAGCCGGTCTTTGCAATTGAATATATCGAAGAAGGGGTCAATCCGGACCGGTTCTGTCCCGAAGCCCGAAAATACGGTTTTCAGGGTGTCATCGCGCATGTCGAACTGGATCGAAAACCCGAAAACTGTCCTTGATCCGGCGTACGCTTCGCCGCATTGTTCGGGCAGAAATGCAAAGGGATGAAGCAATGACCGACACCAACACGCCCGATACCGATCTCAATACCCGCCACGACGAAAAAATGAAGAAGATCAAGGCCGCGCGCGACAAGATGATGGCGCAGAAGATCGACAAAAAGGGCCTGATCATCGTTCATACGGGTAAGGGGAAAGGCAAATCATCGTCGGCATTTGGCATGGCGATGCGCTGTGTCGGGCACGACATGAAAGTTGGCGTTGTTCAGTTCATCAAAGGCGGCTGGGAAACCGGCGAGGCAAAGCTTTTGAAGAAATTCCCCGATCTTTGCGAATTTCACGCCATGGGAGCGGGCTTTACCTGGGAAACCCAGAACAGGGCGCAGGATGTGGCTTTGGCGCGTGACGCCTTTAACAAGGCGCTTGAGATGATGCGTGATCCAAGCTTTGCCATGGTGATCCTCGACGAGATCAACATCGTTCTGCGCTATGATTTCCTGCCGCTTGATGATGTTCTGGCAGCCTTGGCCGACAAACTGCCCGACCAGCATGTAGTCCTGACCGGGCGTAATGCGCCTGATACCCTGATCGAGGCGGCAGACCTTGTGACCGAGATGACAATGATCAAACATCCGTTCCGCGAACAGGGCATCAAGGCACAGATCGGTGTCGAGTTCTGATTTGCGATCTTGGCATACAGCCAGATAAAAGAAAGTTTTGAAACCGGAATGAGCGCGCGCCCTGTTCCTGCTTTGATGTTGCAAGGTACCGGTTCGGATGTTGGAAAATCCTTGCTGGTGGCGGGCCTGTGCCGTGCCTTTGCGCGGCGGGGGCTTCGGGTGCGACCATTCAAACCGCAAAACATGTCCAATAATGCGGCCGTAACCGAAGATGGCGGCGAAATTGGCCGGGCACAGGCGTTGCAGGCGCGGGCGTGCGGTGTGCCTGCGTCGGTTCACATGAACCCGGTTCTGTTAAAACCCCAAAGTGAAATTGGTGCTCAGGTCGTGGTACAGGGCAAGGTCCTGACCAGTGCCAAGGCACGGGATTATTATCGGTTAAAACGCGATTTGATGCCGCGTGTGGTGGAAAGCTTTGATCTGGTTTCTGCTGATGCCGATCTTGTGCTGGTCGAAGGTGCCGGATCACCGGCCGAGGTTAATTTGCGTGCCGCCGATATTGCCAATATGGGCTTTGCCGAGGCGGCCAAAGTTCCGGTCGTTCTGGTGGGGGACATTGATCGGGGCGGGGTGATCGCATCAATCGTCGGTACGCATGCCCTGCTGTCCGAGGGGGACCGCCACTGGCTGCGTGGTTATATCATCAACAAGTTTCGGGGCGATGTATCGCTGTTCGAGCCTGCCCTGCAGATCATCCACAATCATACGGGGCTTGAAAGTTACGGTATCGCAACATATTGGCAGGGGGCCAATCGCCTGCCAGCCGAGGATGGCGTGGCGCTTGAAAAAGCCGGGCGTTATGTGCGGTCGGGCGTGGATGAGAACCGGATCAGGATTGCAGTGCCGCACCTGCCGCGGATTGCGAATTTTGATGACCTTGATCCGCTGGCGGCCGAACGAGATATTGATCTTCTGATCATTAAACCGGGCGAAGTTATTCCTGCCGATATTGATCTGGTACTTTTGCCTGGCAGCAAATCGACCACATCCGACCTTCGTTTCCTGAAACAGCAGGGCTGGGATATTGACATTCTGGCGCATTACCGCCGGGGTGGCCATGTCGTCGGAATTTGCGGTGGTTATCAGATGTTGGGGCGCATGGTCCATGATCCCGATGGTATAGAAGGTGCGGCGGGATCAGAAGCCGGGCTTGGATTGCTTGACGTTGAAACCGTGATGGGCGGTGACAAGACGCTGCGTCAAACCACCGGGCTGGCGGGACTTGGTGGGGTTATGGCCGATATCCCGGTCAGTGGTTATGAAATCCATATGGGCGAGACAACCGGGCCGGATCGTGACCGAAGCTGGCTTTGTCTTGATGGCGGAATTATTGACGGTGCGCAAAGTGCCGATGGACGAGTTACGGGATGCTATTTACATGGCCTGTTTGGCAGTGATCCGTTCCGGTCGGCTTATCTGAGCGCGATCGTCAACCGGGACCGGAACAGTACCATCGATTTTGAAGCTGGCATTGATGCCGCCCTTGATGAACTGGCCGATCATGTTGGGGCGTGCCTTGATCTTGACGGGCTTTTGGCATTGGCACAAAGCCGGTCAGGATGACAGGATGACAAAAAGCGCAAGATTGGTGCTGTTTGGCGCGACAAAGCCTTTACATCGGCGCATTTGCGTGGTTTGAGAGAATTTGAAATTCCGGTCCTGTAATGAATGGCGCACAGACGCCATATGGTATCAAACTGCCATATGCGGCCCGGTTTGCAAAACGTTCATCCTTGGTTGGGTATCTTCAATTCCATGCGTCAATTACATCATTTCTGGCTATCACCGTTTTCGCGCAAAGTGCGTCTGGTTCTGGCCGAGAAGAAGCTTGAATTCGAGCTTAAGGCAGAACCTGTCTGGGAGCGACGCGATGCGTTTCTGTCGCTGAACCCGGCGGGCGAAGTGCCGGTTCTGGAAGAAGAAGATGGTACGGTGTTGTGCGATTCAACCGTCATCTGCGAATATCTGGATGAAGTTTATACCGACACGCCGCTTTTGGGTTCGGATGCCAAGGAACGTGCGGAAATCCGCCGCCTTGTTGCGTGGTTTGATGGTAAGTTCAACCGCGAGGTCACCGATCATCTGCTCGGCGAGAAGTTGTTGAAAAGATTCTTTTCGACCGGGACGCCGGATACCAAAATCCTGCGCGCCGGACGGACCAATGCGGCCTATCATCTGGATTATATCGGCTGGCTGTTTGAACGCCGGAACTGGCTGGCGGGCGAACATCTGACCATGGCTGATATTGCTGCTGCGGCACAGATTTCTGTCATTGATTATATGGGTGACATCAACTGGTCGAAACATCCGCGTGCCAAGGATTGGTATATGCGGATCAAAAGCCGCCCCGCGATGCGCGATATTCTGGCGGACCGGCAGGCAAGCTTCCCACCATCCCCGCATTATGCAGATCTGGATTTTGAATGACGGGTTCGTCGAAGGTCGACAGCTTTTACCCGCAAGGTGGCCTTAACGCCGCCAGCTACGACCTTCGTGCCGACCTTGATCGCAAATTATTCGAAGATCCGATCCCGTTTTATCGCGATATTGCCGTCAAATCCGGTGGCCCTGTTCTTGAACTGGGATGTGGCACCGGGCGCGTTGCCGCTGCCATTCACGAGGCCGGTATCGCGATTGAAGGACTTGATCTTTCCGATGCGATGCTGACCCAGGCACGGACGAAATATCCCGATATGGTCTGGCACAAGGGCGATATGTGCGACTTTGATCTGGGACGGAGATTTGCCCTGATCATCATCCCGTTTCGTGGGTTTCAGGAAATCACCGATGGCGAGGACCAGAAACGCTGCCTGATGACGGCCTCTGATCATTTGCTGCCTGGCGGGATGCTGGTTCTTGATCTGATTGATCCCGACCTTCGGTATTGCCTTCCGGAAGGTGATCCGGAAAGTGTTGAACTGCCGCTGTTTCCGATGCCAGAAGGTGTTGGAGCACAAGATAGCAGGTTGCGGATCACCGCAATGGAGCGCACAAGCGACCCCCTGACCCAGCGGTTTGAAGAACATTGGCGGTTCGATGAAATCGATCCGTCAGGAAAGGTTCTGCGATGCGAGGATTGCTGGCATCACATGCGATGGGTTCATCGTAGTGAAATGCGCCTGATGTTAGAGATTTCAGGTTTCATTTCGGTGTCGGAATTTTCGGATTTCAAAGGCAGCCCGCCGCGATATGCTGCCAATCAGGTCTGGATGGCAAAACGACCGGACTGATGTCCGGCCGTTTGTTCATCCATTTTGCGCGGGCTTAGTTCCCGACGAATTTCTTTGCCCCGGCAAGGGCGTCGGCACGTTCATCATCGGGCAACGGGACCAAGCCATTTTCGGCAAGCAGGCCTTCCTCGCCAATCACCGTGTCCGAGGTATAGGTCGAAATGAACGAGCCAAGCGTTCTGACCAGTTGTTGGTGATCATCTTTAACATACAGGTAAAGGGCGCGCGATCCAGGATAGCTTCCGTCAAGGATCGTATCGTAATCGGGGGCAACGCCATTGATCGATACACCCTGCATGGTGTCGCGATTGCGGTCCAGGTTGTTGAAACCCATAATGCCGTAGGACTTCGGGTCTTTCTCAAGTTTGCTGATGACCAGACGATCATTTTCACCGGCAGCGATATAGGCACCGTCTTCGCGGATGGTGCGGCACAGAAGGCGGAAGCTTTCGGGGTCGCTGGCTTCGAGGCTGGCGATGTCACTGAAAGTTGCGCATCCCTTGTCCATGAGAAGCTGTCCCATAAGGTCGCGTGTACCCGATGTCGGCGGCGGACCATAGACGCGTATCGGAATATCGGGCAGGTCGGCATCGATATCGGACCATTTGACATTCGGATTGGGAACGCTTGCGCCCTGAACCGGGACAGTACGGGCCAGTGCCAGATAAAGCTGCCGTGCAGTCAATGACATGGTCGGTGCATTACGTCCTCCCATAAGCACGATGCCGTCGTAACCGATTTTTATTTCGCTGATATTGCGTACCGAATTGGCAGCACAGATGGCGGTTTCCGACCCGGTGATCTGGCGTGATGCATCGACAATATCGGGATATTCCGCACCGATCCCGCCGCAGAACAGTTTAAAACCGCCACCAGAACCGGTGCTTTCAACCACCGGGGCGGGTTCACCGGTGGTCTTGCCAAAATATTCGGCGACCTTGGTGGTCAGCGGAAAGATGGTCGAAGAACCGACAATTCTTATCTGGTCACGCGCCTGCGCAGTGTTTGCGGCAAGCATCATGGATATGGACGCGGCGATGGCGGTCGTGGCAATCAAACGACGCATGGGGTCCCCCGGCTGAAAATCTGGCGATATGGTCCCGAAACCGACGGGCACATATCAAGTACGGATCAGAACCTATTCCGATCCGGTTTGAACATCCATCTTTTCTATATTCGCTCTTGCCGCATCAGCGACAGGGGTTCCGTTTGAATTTTCTATGACAGTTAGATAATCCTGACGCGCAAGGTCATTGTCTTTGTTGATCCGGTGCAGGTTCGCACGTTCAAAAAGCGCCTGAATATTTTGGGGCGAGAGTTCCAGCGCGCGTTGAATATCGGTCATGGCAAGGTCGTATGTTTCAAGCATGCGCCATGCCGTGCCGCGATAAATCAGTGCTTCGACATTGTTTGGATCAAGATCAAGCGCGTTGTTAAGGTCATCGATTGAATCCCAATATTGACCGGCCATGCCAAGTACCATTGCCCGATCAACCCAAAGGGTCGGATCGTTTTTAACAATGCCAAGTGCGCGGGACTGGTCGCGCCAGGCAAATTCCAGATTTCCCGCCATCATCCAGCTTTGTCCGGCTTGGGCCAAAAGCCCGGCGACAACCTGTTGCGGGGATGTGCTTTCATCGGCAAGTGCATCAAGGCGGGTTGCGGCTTCTTCGTATTTTTCAAGTGCAATCAGGGCGACCGCAACGCAATGTTTCGCCGGTTCACCGCCGCCCATATCGCGCCATGCGATGGCGCTTTCAAAACCGTCTTCGGGTTTCAGGCGGGCGAGTTTCAGGCAGTCCTGATATTGTTTGGCGTCCTCCGCGCTCATATCCGTGCCTTGCGCCAAGGCTTGCCTTTGAAGGCCGAGCGAAACCAGAACCATGCCAAACAAAGTCATCGTAACAAGGGATGATGCGCGCAGGGTTTTGCGTGCAAGCAGTTCAGACATGTTGGGCCTTTCAGTTTGGCGTTGGTTGCAAGGCGGATCGATAATGATCAGCATAAGCGGATGTTGTCGATTCTGACCAGAAGCCGTTTATAAGGGCCACATTGCAAATCATGAAAGCGGCAAGAAAATGATTGTGATTTCAAAGTTTCCGAAAACCGACCGGAAAGCTTTTGTCATGCGCGTTCAGGGCCGATAGTGTTCCGCACAAAGATAGTCGCCCCGACATATGGATTTGATAATGACCGAAAAGCTGTTTTGCTTCGGATTGGGATTTTCAGCGCGCCTTGTCGCAAATCAGTTACGTGAAGAAGGCTGGGAAATTGCCGGTACCACGCGTAGCGCAGAAAAGGCCGATAAACTGCGCGCGGAGGGGATCGAGCCGCACATTTTTTCCGATGACAAGCCGGTTGCCGATATTCGCGATGCCCTTAAAGATGTGACACATGTCCTGATTTCTGCACCGCCGGGTGGAAATGGTGATCCTGTTCTGGCCCATCATGTCGGTGATCTTGCCGCGCTGCCGGGTGGTACATGGATCGGATATCTGTCGACAACAGGTGTTTATGGCGATTACGACGGTGCGACCGTCACCGAAGATGACGACCTCATGCCAAGCGGCAAACGTGGTCGCAGACGGGTGGCCGCAGAAAAGGCATGGTTCGATCTGGGGCAGCGTCATGATCTTTGTGTGCAAAGTTTCCGATTGGCCGGGATTTACGGACCGGGACGTAATGCCCTGGAAACGGTTCGATCCGGACGGGCGCGGCGGGTTGTAAAGCCCGGACAGGTTTTTTCACGTATCCATGTCGAAGATATTGCACAGACGGTTCTGGCATCCATCAAACGTCCGAATGCCGGTGCGGCTTATAATGTGTGTGACGATGATGCCGCTCCTCCGCAGGATGTGATTGCGTATGCCTGTGGTTTGCTGGGTATGGACCCTCCGCCGGAGGAAGATTTCAAGACGGCATATCTGAGCCCGATGGCTGCAAGCTTTTATGAAGATAACAAGCGGGTTGCCAATGACCGGATCAAAGCCGAACTTGGTGTGAAGCTGCGTTTTCCCGACTACAAGGCGGGTTTGCTGGCGCTCCATGATGAAATATTGGCCAAAATCAACGGGGGCGGGACACATGCGCTTTAAAAGCGCATTGTTGACGCACCCTATGGGTCGTATATAACCGCTTAGGAATTTTGATCGGGCCGATATCCGCATTTGGCCCTGATGGTACCCAGCGCCGGATCGTGATGGCGGGATCATCGCGACATTACCGACCGGCAAGGAGAGAGCAAGCATGGATCGTCGTATCGTAACCGTTTTTGGCGGCACCGGATTTGTCGGGCGTCATATCGTCAAGCGCCTGCTTGAGCGCGACTTTATCGTCCGCGTTCCGACCCGCAGCTTTGAGCGCGTCAAGAAACTGAAGCCGATGGGCTATCTTGGGCAGGTGGTTCCGGTGCATTGCGATGTCCGCAATGAAGAGTCGCTCAAAAGCGCGATCGAAGGTTCGGAAGCGGTGATCAACCTGCTGGGCATTCTGTATCAGCGCGGCAGCAGCAGTTTCATGAATATCCATGTCAAAGCGGCCAAGCGTATTGCCGAGGAAGCCAAGGCATGCGGTGTGAAAACCTTCCTGCATATGTCGGCGCTTGGTGTGGATAAGAACCCGCATGCGCTTTATGCGACTTCGAAACTGGCTGGTGAAAAAGCTGTTCGCGCAGCCTTCCCGGATGCGGTGATTTTCCGTCCGTCGGTTATCTTCGGCCCGGAAGACAATTTCCTGAACCAGTTTGCCACCATGGCGCGCTATTCCCCGGTTCTGCCGGTCATTGGTGCGCCGGGCTTGCCGAAGGTTGAACTCGACAAAGGCAAGGTCGACATGCTTGGCGATGGCGGACCGAAATTCCAGCCGGTCTATGTTGCCGACGTTGCCGAGGCATTCGTGACGGCACTGGTCGAGGGTAAATCTGCGGGTAAAACCTATGAACTGGGGGGGCCGGAAGTCTATAGCTTCATGGGACTCCTGCGCGATATGCTACAGATCACCCGCCAGCGCGCCATTCTGATGCCGGTGCCGTTCTGGCTGGCGTCGATCAAGGCGTTTTTCCTGCAATTGCTGCCAAAACCGCTTTTGACCACGGATCAGGTTCGTCTGCTTAAAACCGATAATGTCGTGTCTGACGGTGCCGAAGGTTTTGCCGAGCTTGGCATTACGCCCAACAGCGTTGAAGCAATTGCGCCGACCTATCTGAAACGTTTCTGTCCGCCGCGCAAAAGTGGTGAGTTCCGGCGTTTCGTCTAATCACTAAATCTTTCAGAACTGATATTAAAACCCCCGCCGATCATTTCGGCGGGGGTTTTTGCTGATTTCAGGCATTCTCAAGCAGCCTAACCGGCGCGAACACGGGCTACAAAGCTGTTGGCTTCGTCCTGCAGACGATGGGCCTTTTGCAGAAGCTCTTCGGCAGTGTTGCGGGTTGAACCTGACAGGTCCTGAACCGCCTCGGCGGCACGTGATACATTGAGCATGTTTTCAGACACGTGACGCACACCGTTGGCGGCTTCTTCCGATCCGCTGGCAATCTCGGCCGTGGCAGCACCCTGTTGACGCATGGCGGCTGCGATCGAGCTTGAGATCGTATCGATTTCGCCGATAGTCCGGGCGATGGTCGAAATCATCTCGACGGCTTCGCTGCTGACCGAACGCATTTCTTCGATCTGCTTGCCGATATCCTCGGTCGCGCGCTGGGTTTGGGATGCCAGATTTTTGACCTCGTTTGCGACCACGGCAAAACCCTTGCCGGCATCACCGGCTCGCGCGGCTTCGATGGTAGCGTTAAGGGCCAGCAGGTTGGTTTGGTCAGCAATGGTCGTGATCAGTTCAATGACTTCGCCAATGCGATTTGCCGTGTCAGACATCTGGCGAACGGTTTCATCAGATTTGCGGGCTTCGGAAACGGCAGCGCGGGAAACTTCCTCTGCCTTGGAAACCTGTCGTTCGATTTCGGCAATCGATGCAGACAGTTCCTCGGTTGCGGACGAGACCGAGCTGACATTCTGGGATGCATTCTGGGATGCTTCGCTGACTTCGATTGCGCGGTGAACGTTGTCACCGGCGTTATGTGCCATGTTGTCGGCGGCATCGCGCATGTCACCAACCTGGGACAGCAGTTCCGTGACCAGCCCATTGACGGAGCTTTCAAAGCCGTTCGCCATTTCCAGCAATGCTTCGCGACGTTGTTGTTCCGCACGAATTTCTGCGGCTTTGTTTTCTTCCCGAAGACGTTCTGCTTCCTTCGCGTTTTCCCGGAACAATTCGACTGCCGATGCCATATCTGCAATTTCGTCGCTGCCATGATCGGTTACCGGTGTTTCAAGGTCGCCTTTGGTCAAGCGATCCATGGCAACGTTCAATCCGATCAGACGGGCCAAAAGATTGCGTTGGACATAAAACCATATGATCAGTGCAGAAATAATCAGTGCTGCGGTCGCAACCGCGATCATGATGTTTTTCGCAATGCCGATGGTGGTTGTAACCCCCTGATTGGCATCGTTGATTTTCGCGCGCATATCTTCCAGAAGTCGTTGCGCGGTTTGGGCCATTTGTTGGGATGTCTCTGTTGTTTGTGTCAACAGATCGGTCAGCAAAGCTTCGCTAACGAATTCGTTCTGACGCAAATTGAACAGATTGTTACTGCCGTTCGATGTCAGACCATTTGCAATTGTTTCAACCGACGATCTTGCCGTTTCGCGATCTTCATCCGACGGAATTTCATCTGAGCCACTTTGCATTTGGGGGATAAGCGGCGTTGATAAATTCTTGATCTTGTCGAGTTCTTCGGGGCTGCTTGCCGTGAAAGTCATGCGGGCCAGTGCGGGAATCTTAAGTGCCACCGCGCGCAGTTCCAGCATGTTCTTTGTTGTTGGCGCGTCCTCTCCACGAAGCGTATTCAGCGTTTGAAAGACTTCTTTGGTTTTCTCCGGATTGCGGACCAGGCCATATAGCTGGCTTAAGTTGTTTTCCAGATTGCTGTTCGCCATGTCACTGGCGCTGATTGTGATCGATTCAATTTCATTCACGGCGCGAATGATGTCACTCATGATAAGTTGACGCGTTTTCTGCGTGTCAAATCGTGACTTCATGATATCGGACAAGCTATTAATATTATTGATCATCTTCCCTGTTTGTTGGGAGAATGAGTTTAGTATTTCGCCATCAATATCGTATCTGGCCAACTCGGCGATTTGATCGTTCATGCGATTTTCGATCATGCCGAGTGCTTTGGTCGTGTTTTCCAACTGTGCTTCTGATTGCGCAGTTGTGACACGACGCGCCATGCCGGTGACGGCATCGCTAAACGCGCTTAGTTCCTGGCCGGAAATCAGGGCCGGGATAGCTTCTTCTGCTACGACTTTTTGCTGTTGTTCTGTGATTTGGAAAGAAAAAACCGCTAGGGCGGCGGCACATACAGCGAGCAAGGCGATTGGCACAATTGCCAGCATCAGCCTTCCGCGCAAACCAATTTTGCCGGTCATGACAATTCCCATTAAGGATTTCAGGGTGTCGGCGGCTTATTTTGCCCTTCTCGACTGTTGTTACTTGGACCGCCCTGAAAGGTCCAAATCACGAGAAGAAATATCTTTTTGAGTCAGTGTTTTGCAAGCGTATTTCTGATTTTTTCTATTATTTCTTGTATTTTCTCTGCTTGTTCAACCGGAGCTGCACCGGGCCGTTCAACCATGATGATCGGTATGTTCAGTTCGCGGGCAGCCAGAATCTTGGCTTCGGTAGCATCACCGCCGCTATTTTTGCTGACGATGACATCGATTTTGTGGCGTTGCAGAAGTTCGATTTCCCCTTCGACCGTGAAGGGACCACGGGCAATCAGCCATTCACCCAGAGTCAGATTGAATGGATCTTTGGGAGACTCGACAGTCCGCACAAGCAGCCATGTTTTTTCCAAGCCTTCGAAATGGGCAAGATCCTTGCGTCCGCTGGCGATCAAGGCGCGTTTTCCGTGTTCGGGCAGGATTTGAGCTGCCTCTGCGAGGCTTCTGACGATGATCCAGCGGTCTTTATCCGTTTTTTGCCATGCCGACCGCTGAAACTGAATGCAGGGTGTCGCCACCGCGTGACAGGCTTGGGCAATGTGGCTGGATATCTGTGTGGCATAGGGGTGAGTTGCATCGATCACGAGATCGATTTTTTCCGAACCCAGACAGGATATGATGCCTTCGGCTCCGCCAAAACCACCAATGCGGACGGGAATGCCATCCGGTAATCTTGGGGCACTGGTACGACCGGCAAGAGAAAGCTGCAGACGCACATCTGATCCAAATTCCTGTAACAGGTCAGCAGCTATACGGTTGGCATCCCCCGTGCCGCCAAAAATAAGAATGTTCAGCGGGGTTTCTGTGTTTCGAGGGGGAGTCATATGTTGCGGGCCTGTTCTTGTTCATTTTAAAGGTTTGGCTTTGTGCCTTCGGCAGGAAGAAAGGCGTCAAAATCACCATGTCCGGCACGGGCGATGATCCTGCCAACACGATCAACAACGACAATTTCGATGGCGGAAGCACCGTCGATGGTTGCGCGGGCGGTTTCACCAGCCTGAAGGGCAATGGTGCGTGCTATATCAACGTTTCTGGATGAGCAAAGTTCCAGAACCTGTTTGGCCGTATTGGCGTTGGCAATTTCAGATACCAGTTCGGCATCACCGCCAAGTGCGGCAACTGTATCAGAGAGCTTGTTGAAATCGACTTCGGACCGGCTGCTATGCAGATCCATATGGCCCTGCGCCAGTTTGACCAGTTTGGCAAATCCGCCTGAAATTGTGATATAATCGACTGGATGGCGACGCAGATATTTTAGCATGCCGCCAACAAAGTCGCCCATATCCAGGATAGCCTCGTCCGGCAGATTATAAAATTGCCGAATGGCTGCTTCGGACGTTTTGCCGGTGGCCCCGGCAACATGTTTGCGGCCGGTGGCGCGCGCGACATCAATGCCACGATGGATGGAATGAATCCACGCCGAACAGCTGAACGGAATCACCACGCCGGTGGTTCCCAGTACGGAAAGACCGCCAACAATTCCCAGTCGCGGGTTCCAGGTTTTCAGAGCGATTTCCCGCCCGCCGGGAATGGAAATTTCAATTTCGACATCGGTAGTCGCGTTAAACCTGTTTGCCAGTTCGACGATCTGCTGTGTCATCATTTCGCGCGGTTTGGGGTTGATCGCGGCTTCGCCCACCGGGATGGGCAGGCCAGGTTTCGTAATCATCCCGACACCGTCGCCGGCATGGAAGGTGATGCCGGACCCCTGTTGTCCATGGCGGATTGTTGCAATGATTTCCGCGCCATGGGTGACATCGGGATCATCGCCTGCATCCTTGATCACGCTTGCCCGTGCCCAGCCATCGCCGGTTTCAGCCTTGATCAGGTTAAAGGATGGTGTTTCACCCCGGGGAAGGATGATGGTGACCGGATCAGGAAATTCGCCAGACAAAAGCGCTTGCCACGCCGCGCGGGTTGCCGCGGTGGCACAGGCCCCCGTTGTCCATCCCTTGCGTAGTGGTCCGTCCGGTTTTCGGGTCATGGGGCGGGCGATCCCGGTTTAGGGCTTTGAAGATTTGGGTTAACCATTATTATGGCACCACGCATTTTTTGACAAAGCTCATATATTAAACATTATAAATGATGTGGTATTAGGTAAATAACGAAAAAAATACGGATTAATATGTTGGACGTAGCACCAAGATGCTGTTTAACATATCCAAACGATCCGGTCCTGCACAGATGGACCAGTTGGCTGAGAGATAAAGAATTCCGCAATGACGACACTTGGTCTTGATTTTCCGGTATTTGAGCCGGGTTGGGTTTGGCTGGTCGGCGCAGGTCCGGGTGATCCCGGTTTGCTGACGCTTCATGCTGTCAATGCGATGCAGCAGGCCGATATTGTTGTCTATGATGCGTTGGTTGATGACCGGATTCTCAATCTTTTGCGTTCGGATGCCAAGCGTGTTTATGCCGGAAAGCGCGGTGGTCGGCCGTCTTCAAAGCAAACGGATATATCCCTGCAGCTTGTTGATTACGCCAAGCAGGGCTTAAGGGTTCTGCGGCTTAAGGGTGGTGATCCGTTTGTTTTTGGTCGCGGTGGTGAAGAAGGTCTGACGCTGGTTGAACATAATGTGCCGTTCCGGGTCGTGCCGGGTATTACGGCGGGGATTGCCGGTGCGGCCTATGCCGGGATTCCAACAACGCATCGTGATTGCAATTCATCGGTAACCTTTGTCACAGGCCACGGTTCAAGTGGCGAAATGCCCGATAACATTAATTGGGCGGCTCTTGCCAAAGGGGCGCCGGTATTGGTGCTGTATATGGCGATGAAGCATTTGCGCCGTATTTCATCGGAACTGATGGCCAATGGACGATCCGGTGACGAACCACTTGCGGTTATCAATCAGGCAACAACCCCCAATCAGGGCATTCTGATTTCGACGCTTGCCAATGCGGCCGATGATGTCGAAAAAGCCGGTGTGGAACCGCCAGCAGTTTGTATTCTGGGCAAGGTGGTCGACTTGCGCGACCGGTTGAACTGGCTTTCGCCGCAGGATGACGTCAAAGCCGTGCGCCATGTTCCGTTCGAACAGGTTCTTGACCTTATTACCATGCCGGTGGACGCGAACGTTTCCAAATCCTGAGTTCCGGATTGATCTATATCGTTGTTCACAATGGATCGGCGCGTCACAATCGACGTAACTGATCATTCCGGGTGGATCATGGACGAACAACAGATACTGATCCGCATCATCGAAAGCGGCTGGGCACAATGCGTGACTGTTTTGCAAGAAGACAGCGGCGTTTTGGCGACAGCATTGATTGCCGGACTTGTCGGCAGTGCCACGCACTGTGTCGGGATGTGTGGGCCATTTGTGATCAGTCAGGTCACATCGCGCATGGAAAAGCTGCCGCTTGAAAAGATGAGCGAGCTTCGCCGACTTACCGGGGCCGCCTTATTGCCTTATCAGTTTGGCCGATTGACGACCTATACCCTGCTTGGTGTGATGGCGGGATTTTTCGCCGATAGCATCACGGTGCTGACCAAAATCTGGTGGTTGGGGCCTATGTTGCTTTTGTGTGCGGCACTTTTCTTTCTGGTCTTCGGGGTAATCGGTCTGGTGCCACATCTTGCCGGGCTGTTTCCAAACGTGGCTGGAGGAAATGCTGCGGGGGCATGGTGGAACCGTGTGGTTGGTGACCGAACCAAACCGCTATTTGGTGCGCCATTTGGCTGGCGGGGTTATCTGCTGGGGATCATGCTTGGATTTATTCCCTGCGGCCTGATTTATGGTGCGCTGGTTCTGGCGGCGGCAGGTGGCAATGCATTGACCGGCGGGTTCGTCATGGCGGTATTTGGTCTTGGCACCGTGCCGATGCTGTTTGCAACGGGCGTGATCGGCCAGTATGCCACCCGACGTTTTCGTGCTTTTATGGCACCGGTCGGTCGGGGGCTTATGGTCGTTAACGCCATCATCCTTGCCATGCTGGCATTTCATCAGATCGGATAATTTTGCGAATTCGCAATGACGCTATTGTGAGCCATGGCACAGTCACGGGTCTTGCATGATCGTTTTGCGGATTTATAGTGCCCGCAAGACAGTGGGTTATTCATCCGGTTGATTGCGGCAAAGGTAATCCCGGGACAAAAGGAACAGGTAGCGGCGTGAGCAGGAAAACACTCGTAATCATTCTGGCGATTGCGCTGGTTCTCGGAATCGGATTGACCTATCGACTGATGATGATGGGATCGGAAACCGTATCTTCAAGTTCGGGTGCTGCGGCAATTGGCGGCCCGTTTGAACTGGTTGATCAAAATGGTCAGACCCGCACCGAACAGGATTTCCGCGGAAAATACATGCTGATTTATTTCGGTTATACCTATTGTCCGGACGTTTGCCCGACCGAATTGCAGGTGATGGGCAATGCGCTTGATGCCCTTGATCCCGAAATTGCTAATGAAGTAACACCGGTCTTTATTTCGGTTGATCCGGAACGCGATACAGTTGACGCGATTGCGGCTTATGTTCCCCATTTTCATGAACGTATGGTCGGCCTGACCGGAACGCTTGAACAGACTACAGCCGCGGCAAAGACTTTCCGTGTGTATTACGCCAAGGCATATGCCGACGGGGAAGCAAAGGATTCGGATGCCTATCTGATGGACCATTCGTCCTTTGTGTATCTGATGGGACGTGATGGGTCATTTATCCGTCACTTTAATTACGGAACAGCCCCGGAAGATATGGCAAAGGGCATTGCCGAAGTCGTTAAGAAGAACGGATGATTACCGCGTTTCTGTAGGGATCAGTTTGTGCGGCATTCAGGGAAACCGGAAGAATATGGAATTATCTGCAATGCAGCTTCCGGGCCTGATTATTGCCGCACCTTCGTCAAATAGCGGCAAGACGGTTCTGACGCTTGGCCTTTTGCGTGCACTTGCCAATCGGGGTGTTCGTGTAGCGGCGGCGAAAACCGGACCGGACTATATAGACCCGGCATTTCAGGCCGCTGCATGCCGAGAAAAATGTATCAATCTTGATCCCTGGGCGATGTCCGGTAATCAGATCGTTACGCTTGCCCAGCGGCAGGCCGGGGAGAAGTCACTTCTTCTGTGCGAAGGCGTGATGGGGTTGTTTGACGGGGCGGCGGACGGCAGTGGGTCGACGGCCGATCTTGCGGCGATGATGAATTGGCCGGTGGTGCTGATTATTGACGTCAAGGGGCAGTCGGCATCGGCTGCCGCGGTGATCGCCGGGTTCGCCGGCTTTCGCAAAGATGTGAAAATTGCGGCTGTGATCCTGAACCGGGTTGGCAGTTATCGGCATCGTATGATGATTGAAACGGCATGCCGCGAACATCTTCCGGAAATTCCTGTGATCGGGGCGGTCCGGCGCAGTGATACATTATCGCTGCCCGAACGGCATCTTGGCCTTGTGCAGGCAGGCGAACATGACGCGCTTGATGTGTTTCTTGATCAGGCGGCCGGGATTATTGCCGAGGATGTCAATCTTGATCAGTTGATCGGTCTGGTACGCGGGCGGAAACTTGCGGTGGGGGCTGGTGATGGTTCGGATGCGGTTGGCATCGGTATCCCGCCATTGGGGCAGCATATCGCCATCGCACGGGATACGGCTTTTGCCTTTGCCTATCCCCATCTTCTTGAAGACTGGCGCCGTCAGGGGGCGGAACTATCGTTCTTTTCCCCGCTTGCCGATGAAACCCCAAGCAATGGGGCGAACGCGGTCTATCTGCCGGGCGGTTATCCGGAACTGCATGGGGAACAACTGGCGAATGCCGGAAATTTCAAAGCGGCACTCGCGGCGCTGGCAGCCAGAAATATCCCGATCTATGGCGAATGCGGTGGCTATATGATGCTGGGCGAGGCATTGATTGATGCAACTGGCCAACATCACCAGATGCTTGGGCTTTTGCCCCTTGTGACGAGCTTTGCTGATCGCAAGCTGCATTTGGGATATCGAACACTGGTTTTGTCCGGGGCAACAGCCTTGGGGCCGGTTGGGACCGTTCTTCGCGGGCACGAGTTTCACTATGCCTCGACCATCAAAGCCGATGGTACGCCCCTTGGAAACATGGCCACGGCAACTGGTGATGACCTTGGCAGTGCCGGTTTGATGAAGGGCAGTGTTTTCGGCTCGTTCTTTCATCTGATCTGCCAGTAGCTTCGATTGATGATCTTTGCGGTTTGGAAGTCCGCCATATGTTACAATCCAAAAATAATAAAATGATGCCGGACGAGAGAGACGATGACAGAGCCGACGGTTGAGACAGGGAATGAACCGTTTTGGGAAACCAAGACGCTTGATGAAATGACTACCGAGGAATGGGAGTCCATTTGCGACGGATGCGGCAAATGCTGTCTGCATAAGCTGCAGGATGAGGACACCGACTTTGTTTATTATACCTCGGTAGCCTGTCGATTACTCGATTGCGAAACCTGCAGCTGCAAGGATTATCCAAATCGAACCCAGCATGTGCCTGACTGTGTGCAACTTTCGCAGGAAAACGTCACGACATTGTCCTGGATGCCATCGACATGTGCCTATCGTTTGATGGCCGAAGGAAAAGGATTACCTGACTGGCACCCACTAATTTCAGGACGCGCAGACTCAACGATCGCGGCGGGAATGTCGATCAAGGGAATGGTGATCTCAGAGGATGACGCCCACCCTGATTTGACCCGATATATTGTAAAATGGCCAGCTTGAACGTATAATCCAAAGTATGTTCACCTATGCTAAAATAGGTGGTTGATTACTTCATCGGTATAGATACCCTGTGATCCGAACAATTGCGCAGTATATGCGGAATTGTTCGTTTTGTTTTTATACATGCCTCTAAATGACCGGGTCTTCAGTTAGAAACCCGGGCAACACAAGGAAGACATTCGGATGGGTTTTGCGTCACTTTTCAGTAATGACAAGTCGCAGGAAGGTCAGCAGATTGTAAATGCGCTTAGCCTGTCGATGGCTGTTATCGAGTTTTCGATTAATGGTAAGATTCTGACCGCCAATGATAATTTCCTGAAAACAATGGGTTTCTCGCTGGAGGAAATTGTTGGTCGGCATCATTCGATGTTTGTCCCGCGTGAAATCAGTAATGGCGAAGAATACCGGAAATTCTGGGAACAGCTTCGCAGCGGTAAATTCTCGTCGGGTGCTGTGCCGCGTGTGCGCAAAAATGGCGAGATGATATGGCTTGAAGCAACTTACAACCCGATTCTTGGCAAAGACGGAAAGCCGACGAAGGTCGTCAAATTTGCATCCGACATTACAGCGCGTCGCGTTGAGCGTGCGGTTTTGCAAAGTGTCTTTGACGCGATGGAAAAATCGCAGGCCGTGATCGAGTTTGACCTGAAGGGCATTATCCTTAAGGCAAACAAGAATTTTCTCGATGCCATGGGATACAGACTCGATGAAATTATCGGCAAGCATCACAGCATGTTTGTTGAGCCAGAATATCGTGACTCTGCCGAATATCGCTCGTTCTGGGAAACCCTGAAAACCGGGAATTTCCATACGGGCCAATTCAAACGCGTCGGCAAGGGCGGCAAGGAAATCTGGATTGAGGCGTCCTATAACCCGGTGCTTGATCCGGTTGGAAAGCCTTTCAAGGTGATCAAGTTCGCGACCGATATTACCGAGCAAACCCTTCTGTTGCTTGAGCTCAAGACCATGATCGATCAGAACTTTACCGAGATCGATAGTAACATCGCCGCTTTGGGCAATTCGGCCAATCAAAGTGTCAGCACATCCGAGGAAACCTCGCATACGGTGCAGACCGTTGCGGCCAGTGCCGAGCAGATGGCGGCATCAATTGCAGAAATTTCGCGTAGTATGGCGCAGTCTCGTGACGAAACAGAGCGCGCATTTGATCAGACGATCAGCGCCAACAGCTCGACCCAGCGTATGGCGGAGGTTGTCGAGTCAATGGGGAGCATCGTTGAAGTCATTCAGAATATTGCCGGGCAGATCAACCTTCTGGCATTGAATGCGACGATAGAGAGCGCGCGTGCGGGCGATGCTGGCAAGGGGTTTGCCGTTGTTGCCAACGAGGTCAAGAACCTGGCCAATCAGGCCGCTCGTGCGACCGAGCAGATTTCCGATGAAATTTCAGGCATTCAGTCGATCTCGTCGGAGGTTGTCGGTGCCCTTGAAACCATTCGTCATTCGGTGGAAACGGTCAGGGACAGTGTCACCAACATATCCTCGGCGGTTGAGGAACAAAGTGCGGTGACTGAAGGCGTTTCGGAAAACATGCGCATGATGGCAGGTGCGGTTGATGGTCTTGCCCGGAACCTTGATAATATCAAGTCCACCACGGGTATGGTCGCCGACTCGGTCAGTCGAACCCGTAAGGCTGCGGAAGTCCTGGCGCGTTAACCGTCTGATTTCCTATACAGATGTATCGAACTGCAGGATGGCCGATGCATTCGGCCGTCCAGTTTTGTTTGTGCGGTGACGGTTTTGAGACTTTATCGCGAAAACAAATCTGAACAGCTTGCCTAATGTTCACTGTCTCAGCAAAAATAGACACTCATTGCAAATGATCCGCAAACAGCGCGGTGACAGGGAATGTCGAGTGAATATATGCGCATAGATGTTCTGGGTGTTGGCGAGGCATTCGATCCCGCCTTTGAAAACTCATCCGTCGTGGTGAGTGCAAATGGCTATCGGTTGATGATTGACTGTGGGGCAACGGTGCCCGGATTGCTGATGCGCAAGTTTCCCGATCCGGATGCCATTGATGCGATTTATTTCACCCACATGCATCCCGATCACGTTTTCGGACTGGTGCCGGTTATGCTGAACTGGCGCGATGACGGTCGATCAAAGCCGATCCATATCATCGCGACACCTGCGGTACGCAATCATCTGGAAAAGATCATGGAGCTTGGCTTTGCCGGGCTTGGAAGTGCGTGGCCGTTTGAAATTATCTGGCATGCGGTGCCGGAAACCACGCAGATAGGTCCGTTCGAAACCAAATTTGCCCGTTCCGATCACAGCGTTCAGAACCATGCAATTTTGCTGCGTTTCGAAAATAAGGGTTTTGCCTATTCCGGTGACGGTAACGTGACAGCCGATACTACAGCGCTTTTTACCGCTGCTGATCTGGTGTTTCAGGAAACATATTTGCCCAAGCATGATCCAAAACATGCCGCGCACTGCGATTTGGAAACTGTTCTGCAATTGGCATCTGATATGCCCGGATCACGTTTCTGGCTCTATCACATCAAACGTGATGTAAGACGTGAGATCGCCGAACTTCTGCGCGAAAATCCGCAGGTACGGGTTGCCGTACCTGGCGAAGTGATCGAAATTCGTTAGGGTGACGCCTGATCAAACCCAGCAAAAAGGCAGCCCATTGGCTGCCTTCTGATTTCCGAGATATCCTGATCGGGTCGTCTTAGTGAACCGAACGCGGGTCCATGTCGTGCTGGCGGATTGCCGCATGGGCTACGGCCTGACTTTCGAACGATGCGATATGGGTACCATCGGCGGTAAATACCCCAAAGACCGTTTCGTTGCTTTCGTCTTCAGGATTGGCCATCGCGCGCACATAAGCAAAATCGTGAATGCCAAGCATGGCAAAATCACCAGACGAAAGCAGGTTCAAATCCTGTTCCGCGCCGCGGGTTTCTTTGGTCTCATGGTCTGAGATGCGATTGCTCATAAAACCACTCTCCTTGTTACGCCTTGCGGCTTTTATCTTCGACCGCGTCTGCGCCATTTTCAGCATCGACGGTCATATCTATGGTGCGTGACGAGACGGCTTTCTTCTTGGCAGAGTTGATCGCAATTTCACGTACAACCGGTTCAGGAACCGGACGGTTCAAATCCACATGCAAAAGTCCGTTATCAAGATGGGCGCCAACAACTTCAATACCCTCGGCCAGTACAAAGGAACGCTGGAACTGGCGGGATGCTATACCGCGATGGATATAGATGCGGTTGCTGTCGTCTTCCTGATGCTTGCCACGAATAATCAACTGGTTGTCTTCGGTCGTTACCGACAGATCGTCTTCGGCAAATCCTGCGACCGCGACCGTGATACGCAGATGGTTTTCGCCGATTTGCTCGATATTATAAGGCGGATAGCCTTCTGCCTTGGTTTTGGAAACCTGATCAAGAACACGTTCGATCTGGTCAAACCCCAACAGCAGCGGACTGTTAAACATTGAAATTCGTGACATAGGCAGCACCTCCTCAGTAGAGCGAGTGTGATATCGACCAGACCCCACGCTTTTGGCGTTTCGGGCGTCTGAACATCTGACCCGACCCGTTCGGCATCAGACATATCTATCTAATCGAATAAATGTGGTTTTCTATCGCATAGTCAAGACCCGGATTGATACTGTAACCGCGGAAACCTTGGGAATATGCGATATCAGACCTGTGTAATACGCAGATCATGACCGATCAGAGATGATCATACAACGCGTTCCGGCAGTTCGGGCATATTTTCCAGTGCATAGTAGGCAACAGTCTGATCCTTTCCGCGCAAGGCCACTTCATGCATCACCGCATTTTCAGGTAATGGAATCGGCCCATGGTCGAAAATTGCCTTTGATATCACCAGCGGCACACCATGCTTTTTGGTCTGGCTTTCCAGTCTTGCAGCCGTATTGATCGTGTCGCCGATGGCGCTGATGTTTTCGCGGCCGGGTGGCCCCATTTCGCCAACAATCGCTTCGCCCATGTGAATGCCAATACCGATGCGCAATGTATGCGGAAGCTCTGATTTCAAATGTTCATTCAGATTTTCGATTCGGCGCAACATCCCCGCCGCCCCGTGAAGGGCATCACGGATCATGGTTTCCGTATCGTCCGTATCAAGACCATAAAGCGCCATCAGGCCATCACCGGTGAACTGGGCATAGAGCCCGCCACTTTCGCGTAAGGCTTCTGTCATTTCGGCAAAAAACTGGTTCAGGATGAACAGCACATCGTAGGGCATTTTCTTTTCGCCCAAACGTGTCGAATCCCGAAGGTCGGTGAATATGGAAACAACCTGACGTTCGCTACCGGACAGACCGCCGGGGCGGCGTCCATCCTGTGCGGTGGCGTTCGGCGGCAATAACGGCGCAACCGCAAGATCGTTTACCGGTTTGATCTGGCAGGCCAATCGCATACCACGCGGCGCGTGGATGCTCTCAAGCGCGGCTGCTTCGATCTTGCCGGGGGCTGCAAGCTGATCAATGCCCGATCCGCAATGGATGCGGCATGTCGTGCAACGACCATGTCCGCCACAAACCGATGCCATCTGCACACCGGCATCGCGAAGGGCTTCAAGTGCCGTTGCCCCGGGGGCGACGCGGATCAGCTTGCCGTTGGGCATCGATAGCATCGGTCCGCGTTTGATGCGATCAACGGTCTGGCGAATTTGCCGCACGACAAAGGGTGCCAAAGCCAGAGAAATGGCAATTATCGTGCCTGGGAGAAGCGCATTTTCATAAAATTTTACTGCCGCGTCATTGACGTTTGCGGCATCCAGAACACCAAAAACATATTTGCGTCCGCCTTCTTCGGTCCGGCGAATGATTTCAGCGGATGCCGCGCCAAATCCGGCCAGTGCCAGTGTCGGGACAAGTACTGCTGATGCGCCAAGCACACCACGCCAACGCGGGTAAAATGGCTTTAATCGCAGCCAGAAATGAATACCGATACAACCATGGGTCCAGACGACAATCACAGCGATTGCATGCAATACGCCCTGGCTCGGAATAAACACGGCAAGATCAAGCAAAACACGTTCAAACGCGGAATCAACACCAAATCCGAGGTCGATGATCCGTGTTGCGATGATATGGCGGAACAATAGAAATGGAATGCACAGACCAAGGACCATCTGTGTCCATTCGGATTTGCGCAGGCGCAGGGAGCGCCTGCTGGTCAGTCGCGCTGTCGCCAGAAGGAAATGCGTGATCGCAGCGCATAAAAGAAGAATTTCCAGCGGTGGGAATTGCCAGATACCGGTTGTAACCGGGACGATGGCTTCCATTGCTTCGGGCGAAATGATACCAGCGGCCTGATTGATCAGATGCATGAAGACATATGCAAACAGCGTCAGACCGGAATAAAGCCGTAAATTCTGGATCATGGCATTCCATTTTACTGGCAGAAATTTTGCTAAAGTCCAGTATCAGGCGCAATCATAAACAAATCGTATTGCAGAATGTTCTGAAAACTTCCAGCCGGTTGCGCATGCATCACTATATCTTAAAACGCAAAACGGACCGCCATCGAAATGCAGCGGTCCGTTATAAGGGTATAATGCCTTCCCGATCCTGGGTCAGGCGGCTTTAACCGCCCGATTACCCCGCAGGAAATTGAGCATCCATTTGGCAAACAGTTGGCTATCAAGCGTTTCGTCAAGTGACTTGGTTGCCTTTGAATGTACGTCTTCGGGCAACAATGTGTATCGTGCCTTCAGCAATGCTTCTTCATAGGGGCGCTGGAATTCCGGATGCGGCTGGATCGAAGCAGCGGTTTCGCCGTATTGAATAGCGGCATAGGGGCAGAATTCGGAGCTTGCCCAAACATTTGCGCCTTCGGGCAATTCTATAACCTGATCCTGATGGAATGCGTTCAGCTTGAACTTGGCCGGCGCATTTCCAAGCCAGATCGGGGCCGTTTTGCTGGTGGTGTATTCATGAACACCAATACCCCAGCCTTTGTCAGATTTGACGACCGTGCCACCAAGGGCGGCTGCCAGAATCTGGTGACCAAAGCAGACCCCGAAAACAGGAATTTGTGCGGCGACGATATCGCGAAGCAATTCCTGCAAACGGATCATCCAGGGTTCGTTTTCATAAACACCATGCTTTGATCCGGTCACAATCCAGGCATCGACGGCATTCAGGTCTTCGGGGAATTGATCCAAAAGTACAGTCCAGGTCTGGAAGGCAAGCTCGGGATCCAATGCGCCAAGCATGGTTTCGAACATGGATGGATAGCTTTTGAATTCATCGCGAAGTTCTTCCGGAACAAGACCGGTTTCAAGAATGCCGATTTTCATGCGAGGCCTTTGAAATCATACTGTGATGTTGTTTTGCACATATGCCAGTGTCGCTGCAAAGACAAGCATGTTGCAGCAAGATTTCAGGCTTTCCAGACTAGTCGCCACAAATTTTGAATGCTAACAGATTGATTTCCCTGCGAATGGCAATTTGTGGCGTATGGCTGGTTTGCGTGGCGCACTTGCCATAAAGGTTAAGGTTTTCGCTATTTTTGCGCGATTGCGGCCTGATCCAATGTGTTCATCATCAGTTTATGCACGATCATTCCGGCGATCATCGCGATCACAAAAATGATTGTTTCGATATGCCCAAAGGCAAGCGCACTAATCGCGGGACCCGGGCAATAGCCAACCATGCCCCACCCAATGCCGAACAATAGCCCGCCAATAACCAGATTGCGGTCAATGTCGCGTCGTTTCGGAAGTTCTATTGTCCCGCCGCAAATGGCAGTTCTGCGGGATTGGGCAAAGCGAAATATCGGGAATGCGATAACAAGGGCACCCGCCATGACGAACGCAAGGCTGGGGTCCCAGTTTCCGGTCTGGATCGCTGCGATATCAAGGAAACCAAGAACCTTTTGGGGGTCTGTCATCCCCGAAATGATTAGGCCCAAGCCGAACAGGGCGCCACAGAAAGCAGAAGCAAGAATACGCATTGATTTAGCCCCCGATAACATGACGAATGACAAAGGTACTGGCCATGCCCGCGCCCATGAAACACAGGGTAGCGACCATTGATCGTGCTGACAGACGCGACAGGCCGCAAATTCCGTGTCCGCTGGTGCAGCCACTGCCAAGTCTCGTGCCAAACCCGACGATCAAGCCGGCTGCAATAATGACCGGCCATGAAGCGCTTACAATGCTTTGGGCATTGATCGGGGTGAGGGCCAACAGGATCATTGGAGCAATGATCATGCCAGAGATAAAGGCAAGTTTTTCAACGCGACCCGATGTCGGGCCTTTGCTGGTAAGTAGGCCTCCCAGGATGCCGCTGATGCCCGCAATGCGGCCATTGAGCAAAAGGTAAAGGCCTGAAGCCAGTCCGATCAGCGCACCACCCAGAAGTGCGGAATAAGGCGTAAAGTTTTCCATCTTGTTTCCCGGGAGCAAGAGGTTGAGGTAAATATTTATATTAATACATTATGTTTTAATCAAGTTATTCTGGTGATCGCCCGGATCATCCAAGACTATTCATCAACTGCGAAGTTTGTCGTGAATTCTGATGCAGAGGGACCAGATAAAATGATTTTGCAGCATGCAAAAGCGATAAAATTAGATAAACATCTGATTTTAAATGATATTATCCATATTGCCAAAAGCGCGGATTCAGCTGATATAGCGATGATCGAGTTTTGATGCTGCCGGTCATTTGGCCGGAGCCTTTTCGGATTTCTTCATATACATGAGCAAAGATCGTTTGTTGGCCAGTCGGCGGCTTGATGTCGCGCTGGCGCTTGTCGGGCAGAATGATACCGAGGCCGCAATCGATGTGACCCGGGCGGCAATTTCGGCTGATCCCGATTGGGAAGAAGCACATTTTGTGCTGGGCGATATTTTCGAACGCATGGGACAGCACGAAAATGCGATCGAAGCTTTTCGTCAGTGCCTTGCTCTTGATCCGGTTGACCGTATGGGAGCCGAAGTTCGACTGACTTTGCTGGGTGCGGTTGCCATGCGCGATCGCTTGCCGCCTGATTATGTTCGGGCCCTGTTTGACGACTATGCACCACGTTTTGAAATCTCGTTGCGGGATCGCTTGGCCTATCGTGGGCCGGAGCTTCTTTTTGAAGCCATCCGGCCATACTTGCCGGAATTGTTGCGCCCGTTGCGGGTTCTTGATCTTGGTTGCGGTACAGGATTGGTCGCTGACGTTTTTGCGGGCCATGTTGACGTGATTGACGGTGTCGATCTATCGCCGCGCATGATTAACCGGGCAAAGGCAAAGGGTCTTTATCGAAATCTGATTGCCGCGGACATCACGGATTTGCCTGATGCGCTTGATCGCGACTATGGCTTGGTGGTTGCTGCTGATGTTCTGAATTATCTGGGCGATCTTGTCCCGGCGTTGCGGGCTTCCCACGAGCGGCTTGTACCAGGTGGATTGATGGTTTTCTCACTTGAACATGGCGACACATTCCCGTTCGATCTTGGGCCGGGGCAAAGGTTCCGCCATCATGAACAGGCAATTCATGACTGGTTGAAAGATTGCCAGTTCAAAGTCATTGCCGATGTGATTGGAATTTTGCGACAGGAAAAGGGGAGCCCTGTTTCAGGCCGTATTATGGTGGTTCGTGCAGGAGATGGTATCGCCGAATTGCTTGATGGTTTTGGACATCTTCCCGATCCGGAGCGTTCAATCGATCGCACCGTGCACTAAGCAGTATTTTGCATCCAGACGCTTTTGAAGGTCGTCCTTTGGACGGCCTTTTCATTTGGGAAAAGAATACTGAAACGACAAAACCCGTCGCTTTAGGCGACGGGTTTTGATGGTGGAGCCGATCAGGATCGAACTGACGACCTCTACAATGCCATTGTAGCGCTCTCCCAACTGAGCTACGGCCCCATTTTAGTCCGCGTCGCAACGATTTTGAGTGTTTCCGTTGCGGCGCGGGCGATATTTAGAAGGTTCACCAAATCTTGGCAAGACCTATTTTTAAAAAATCCTAGCGGTCGTCTTCGTCGCTTTCGACATGTTCGAGAACTTCGCCAAGATCATCGTCATCTTCACCAAGATCAGACGCATCCTCAAGGATATCGTCATCAATATCGGTGTCGACGTCGTCATCGAGATCGACGTCATCATCAAGATCTTCGTCTTCTTCCGGCTTCGGCTTTGCAACCGCGGCTTTCTTGATTTTGGTCACCCCGTCCGGGGTTGCGCATTTGGGGCACACGACCGGCGTACGATTCAAATCATAGTATTTGGTACCGCAGGCTTGGCAGTGACGTTTCTTACCGCGTGCTGACATTACGGCAAACCCTCTTAAATACCGTTTCATCAAAGAATGGGTTGAAGGCCGAATTCACCTTCTTCTAGTTGGCCCAATTGCCATCTTGGGGCGGGCTTGTCAAAAGGAAATTGTCCGATTTTATTCCAAGCCTCAAAAAGGCGGGATTCTGCGCTACGCGCCGCCATAAGCTTCAAGCAAAATTTGGCTTCGATACTGGTGCGTCAGAAGCGCATATGATACGAGTTTGCCCCCCGGCAATCGAACGTACCATTTGCGCCTGGACTTGCGGCGGCATCAAGGTACGGTTCAATGGCCGGAAAACGATTATTTGATGGTCACAACAAGAATAGACAGGCAGGCCCGATGAGCTCTTCGCAGACCAAGCGTCCGCTTCAATCGCTGAATTCCCGTGCGCTTAAAGGCGATATCCGGGTTCCCGGCGACAAATCAATTTCCCATCGTTCCCTGATGTTTGGCGGCCTTGCCATTGGTGAGACGAAAATTACCGGCCTGCTCGAAGGTGAAGATGTACTGGCAACCGCAGAAGCCATGCGCAAGCTTGGCGCGACCGTTAATCGCGATAATGACGGGACCTGGCATGTGACTGGTGTCGGGGTTGGCGCCTTGCGGGAACCTGATAGCGTCATTGACATGGGCAATGCGGGAACCGGTATTCGCCTGATGGCCGGGATTGTTGCGACCCATCCGATCACCACTTTCTTTACCGGTGATGCGTCGCTTTGCAAACGTCCAATGGGGCGTGTTGCCGACCCGCTTGCTGAATTCGGTGCGCAATTCATCACGCGTGAACGTGGTCGCCCGCCGATGGCCGTCATTGGAACCGATGAAGCAAAACCGGTGACGTATACGCTGCCGATGGCATCCGCGCAGGTAAAATCAGCCGTGTTGCTTGCCGGTTTGAATACCGCCGGAACGACCACAGTGATCGAACCGAAACCATCGCGTGATCATACCGAACGCATGTTGCGTCATTTCGGTGTCGATGTTGATGTCAGCATCAATGACGATGGCGGCCGCACGGTCAGCCTGACCGGCCCGGTTGAAATGAAGGCGGCTGATATTGTGGTTCCCACAGATCCGAGCTCGGCGGCATTCCCGCTGGTGGCGGCTTTGATCAATCCGGAATCACAGGTTACCATCCGTGATGTCTGTTTAAACCCGTTGCGGACCGGCCTGATCACGACGCTTATTGAAATGGGCGGTGACATCACGATCACCAACGAACGTGAAGAAGCCGGTGAAACCATCGGTGATCTTGTTGTTAGTGGTAAAAACCGCCTGACCGGTATTGTTGTGCCAGCAGAACGTGCGCCATCAATGATTGACGAATATCCGGTGCTGGCTGTTGCTGCTGCTTATGCGCAGGGTGAAACCCGAATGTGCGGACTTGAAGAATTGCGGGTTAAAGAATCGGATCGTCTTGCCGCTGTGGCCGCGGGTCTGGCAGCAAACGGGATCATTCATCGTATCGAAGGTGACGACCTTATTGTTACGGGTGGCGATGTGCCGGGTGGCGGCATGGTTGAGACCCACCTTGATCATCGCATTGCCATGTCGTTCCTTGTTCTTGGACTGGGCGCGAATGATCCGGTTGCGGTTGATGATGCCAACCCGATTGCGACCAGTTTTCCGAGTTTCGAAGCGCTGATGCGCGAACTTGGGGCCAACCTTGCCCCGGCTGGTTCGTAATCTGTTTCGCGGGCGGGCTTCTCTATTCACATACCGGGGCTCGTAATGCCGTTATTGGCACACAAGTATTAAGTGACATCAAAACAAACAGGGGCACCCGCGCATGATCATCGCAATTGACGGACCGGCAGCATCGGGAAAAGGTACTTTGGCGCGTCGAGTCGCTGCAGCAATGGACTATGCCTACCTTGATACCGGACTTTTATACCGGGCAACGGGCGCAAAGGTTTTGGCGCTTGGGCTTGATCCTTCGAACGAGGATGCAGCGGTCGGGGTGGCAGAAAAACTTGGTGCCGACGATCTTGAGGGTGAAGAGCTTCGTAGCGAAGAAGTTGGAAGTGCCGCGTCAAAAGTTGCAGCGATTCCAAAGGTTCGTGCGGTATTGCTAGCTTTTCAGCGCAACCTTGCCAGCAGCCCGCCTGATGGCAAACGTGGTGCTGTTCTTGATGGTCGTGACATTGGCACGGTTGTCTGTCCGGATGCCCTGATCAAGTTCTATTTGACGGCCAGTGTCGAAGAACGTGCAAACCGTCGGTTCAAACAGTTGCAGGAAAAAAATCCCGCTGCTATATACGAGCGCGTTCTCAAGGAGCTTGAAGAACGGGATGCTCGAGACAGTGCGCGGGACGTTGCGCCGCTCAAGATGGCATCGGACGCAATCCACATCGATACGGATCGTCTGAATGCTGATGCGGTGTTTAATGCAGTCATGGCGCATATTCGGACCCATATGGGCGAGAATGACTGACACACGGGCGTTTTAACCGTCAAGCGACAGAACGATCTCAGGGGTTGTTACCCTAAGGTGAACGACATGTGCGTTCACCTTTTCGTCTATGGAAAACCGTTTGGTTTTTCGCGAACGGGATCGGGACATCGATTGGCAAAAACCCGCCACGATTTTGTGGCAAGACCATCGGATACAACCGATTGGCCGGAATAGTGACGATACACTCGAAAGGAAGTCTCTTTAATGACAACCGCTGAACAAGCACAATTCTCCACCGGCGAAGATTTCGCCGCCCTGCTGGCCGAAAGCCTCGGTTCTGAAGACGAGGGCTTTATTGGCCGCGTGATGACCGGTACGGTCGTCAAAACCACCGACGACGATGCAATCGTCGACGTGGGGCTGAAGTCCGAAGGCCGCGTGCCGCTTAAAGAATTTGGCGCAGGCGACGTTAATATCGGCGATACCGTTGATGTTTATGTCGATCGCTATGAAAACAAAGATGGCCTGATCGTTCTGTCGCGCGAAAAAGCGCGTCGCGAAGAAGCCTGGGTCGAGCTGGAAAAACAGTTCAACGAAGGCAAACGCGTCGACGGTACCATCTTTGGTCGTGTTAAAGGCGGCTTCACTGTCGACCTGTCGGGCGCCGTGGCATTCCTGCCGGGCAGCCAGGTTGACATCCGTCCGGTTCGCGACGTTACCCCGCTGATGAACAATCCGCAGCCGTTCCAGATCCTGAAAATGGATCGTTCGCGCGGTAACATCGTGGTTTCGCGTCGTGCCGTTCTCGAAGAAACCCGTGCTGAACAGCGCGCCGAACTGATCCAGAACCTCCAGGAAGGTCAGGTTCTTGACGGCGTTGTCAAAAACATCACCGATTACGGCGCATTCGTCGATCTCGGCGGTGTTGACGGCCTGCTGCACGTCACCGACATCGCATGGAAGCGTATCAACCATCCGTCTGAAGCCCTTCAGATCGGCCAGACCGTCAAGGTCCAGGTTATCCGCTTCAACAGCGAAACCCAGCGTATCTCGCTTGGCATGAAACAGCTTGAAGCTGATCCGTGGGAAGGTGTCGAAGCCAAATACCCGGTCGGTTCGAAATTCGAAGGCCGTGTCACCAACATCACCGATTACGGCGCATTCGTCGAACTCGAAGCTGGTGTCGAAGGTCTGGTCCACGTTTCCGAAATGTCCTGGACCAAGAAAAACATCCACCCGGGCAAAATCGTTTCGACCTCGCAGGAAGTCGAAGTCATGGTGCTCGACGTCGATGCACAGAAACGCCGTATTTCGCTTGGTCTCAAGCAGTGCACCTCGAACCCGTGGGATGCCTTCCTGGCCGCTCATCCGGTCGAGTCCGAGATCGAAGGCGAAGTCAAGAACATCACCGAATTCGGTCTTTTCATTGGCCTTCTGGGCGGTATCGACGGTATGGCGCACCTCTCGGACCTGTCATGGGACCGTGCTGGTGAAGAAGTCATCAAAGAATACAAAAAAGGTGACATCGTCAAAGCCAAGGTTCTTGACGTTGACGTCGAGAAAGAACGCATCTCGCTTGGTATCAAACAGCTTTCGGGTGACCCGTTCAAAGAAGCCGTTACCGGCATCAAACGCGGCGAAACCGTAACCTGTGAAATCACCGAAGTTAACGATGGTGGTATCGAGGTTGCTGTTGGTGGCACCGATCTTAAAGGCTTCATCCGCAAGGCTGAACTCGCACGTGACCGTTCGGACCAGCGTCCGGAACGTTTCGCAGTTGGCGAGAAAGTCGATGCGCGTGTGACCACGATCGACGCCAAAACCCGCAAGGTTACCCTCTCGGTCAAAGCTCTTGAAGTTGCAGACGAGAAGAAAGCCATGGCGGATTATGGTTCGGCTGACAGCGGTGCATCGCTTGGTGATATCCTTGGCGAAGCACTTCGCAAGAAACAGGAAGGTGCCGAATAAGGCATCTGTTCCTGATCGAACAGGGTCTGTCATGGCAGATCATGAAGACGGGTCGTGCATTGCACGGCCCGTTTTTTTATCGCTTTTGTTCAAAATTCCCCGTTTGGACGCGACTTTGCCGTCGCCGTGTCATTTTTTAGCGAGAATTTTGGTTTCAAACAGTTTTTGTCCTTGCCAAGCGAATGAAGAAAAACCATTTGAAAAGGCAGGTTTTTGAAGCTGTTAGTTCATACTGAATACCGGGGCACATTAAATGGCACTTGATGCCGATATCCTTCTTGATCGTCGACGTTTGAAAAAATCGATTTTCCGCTGGCGGGTCCTGGCGGTCGTTGCCGTCATCATTGCCATCGTGATCGCCTTTGCACGTAGCGGCGTAAGTGACGCCGTATGGGGCAATATTGGTCCGCGCATTGTCGAGGTAAACATCGAAGGGGTGATTACAGAAGATCCCTATCTTCTGGATGCGCTGGAGGAGATTGAAGAAGACAGCGATGTCGCAGGTGTAATTTTGCATATCAACAGCCCCGGTGGCACTATGGTCGGTGGCGAGGCGCTGTTTGAAAGCCTGCGCCGGATTGGTGAAACCCGACCGATCGTTGCTGAAATGGGAACCGTGGCCGCATCGGGTGGTTATATGGCCGCCATTGCCGCCGATCATATTGTCGCCCATCGCGGGACGGTGACGGGATCGATTGGTGTGATTTTCCAGTCGATGAATTTCAACGGCACGCTGGAAAAGCTTGGTGTCGAGCCGCTAACGGTTAAAAGCGGCCCCCTGAAAGCCGTGCCAAATCCGTTCGAGCCGGTGGACGATGGTGCGCGAACGGCTATGGAAAGCCTGATTTCAGACATGTTTGGCGTGTTTGTCGACATGGTCGCTGAACGACGCGGCATGGATACCGATACCGTACGGAAATTGGCCGATGGCCGGGTTTATACCGGTCAGCAGGCCGTTGCGAACGGTCTGATTGACGAAATTGGTGGTCGACGCGAAGCTTTGCGTTGGCTGCAGGATGAAAAGGGTGTTGCACCCGATGTGGCAGTTGTGCCGCTTGAAATCGATTATCCGGATGACTCCCTCATGACGGTGTTATTCGAGGGAAATATCGGAAAAATGCTGTCATCTGAGGGGCTTAAACTTGACGGGTTGCTGACTGTCTGGCAACCTGAGTGAAAGCGCCGACGTGACGTAATCTAACCTTTGGTTGATTGGATATCTGTCAGAACGAACAGGATGGGGCCTGAATATGACAAAATCAGAACTGATCGCCCGGCTGGCCGAGATGAACCCGCATCTGTATCAGCGCGATGTGGAACGGATCGTGGCGACGATCTTTGACGAAATTACCGAGGCGCTGGCACGCGGGGATCGGGTTGAGCTGCGCGGCTTCGGCGCATTTTCCGTGAAACAGCGTGATTCCCGGGTCGGACGCAATCCGCGTACCGGTGAGGCTGTGCCTGTGGGCGAGAAAAAGGTTCCTTATTTCAAAACCGGTAAGCAGCTGCGCGAGCGTCTTAACTGACAGTTTACCGTTTTGAGCGGCTTGCTGTTCGTATGCGAACTGCGTTAAACCAAGCCTGCCGGGTTTTCACGGTGGCTGTAAAGTCATTTGAAAATATTTCCGTTTGACCATATCGGGTCCATGCTTTGGCTTGTCTGATGTGTGGGCTATGACACCATGCCTTTTTGCCCGTCGGCACCAGGAGTTAAAATGCGCATTCTCTATTGGATCATTTCCATTCCGCTTGCGATCCTGATTGCGATTTTTGCCGTGTCGAACCGGGCGTTGGTGACATTGTCGTTGTGGCCGTTGCCCTATGAAGTCGATATGCCGCTTTTCCTGCCGATCATGGTCGCACTGCTGATCGGGCTTGGTATCGGGTTGACATATGAATGGCTGGTGCATGGCAAGCATCGTCGTGCGGTCAAGCGCATGGATACAGAATTGCGTCGATTGCGCCCGGAAGAAACCGGCAACGACACGCCAAATGACAACAAGGCGATCAGCCAGCAGAAAGCGTCCTGACAGGAAAGACTGCGACGCGCGGACCAATATTGTGCCTAATTCGGGTTGGTATTTCGGTTCAAATCGGCTAAGTCATGCCCGGTCCGCTGCAACTTCGTGGGCCAATCATGAAATTCCAGCCCGCCGGAGGACCCATGACCCAAGTTATAGCCCCCCAAGACCGTATTTTTTGCGCCATCGACACCACTGATCTTGCGCATGCAGTTGATCTGGCTTCTCGTTTGGGCGGGGTGATTGGTGGGGCGAAGCTTGGCAAGGAGTTCTTTGCGGCCCACGGCCCGCAGGGCGTGCGTGAAGTCGCAAAAGCCGGGCTGCCGATTTTTCTGGATGTCAAATATCACGACATTCCCAATACTGTTGCTGGTGCAGTGCGTGCGGTAACGCCGCTTGGCCTCAGGATCGTGAATGTTCATGCCACGGGCGGCCTTGAGATGATGAAACGTGCTGGTGAAGCCGCACGTGAAGCCGCCGACAAAGCCGGTGTAAACGCGCCGTGGGTTATCGCGGTAACGATCCTGACCAGTCTGGATCAGGCTGACCTCGATGATGTTGGTCTGAGGGGACCGATCAGTGATCGTGTTGTCAAACTTGCCGAATTGACCCAGAAGGCCGGTCTGGACGGGGTTGTTTGTTCCGCACAGGAAATTACAGCGGCACGTGCGGCTTGTGGACCTGATTTCAAATTGATCACACCGGGCATTCGGCCAACCTGGGCAAGTACCGATGATCAGAAACGCATTGTCACGCCGCACGATGCCATGGCGATGGGAACGGATGTGATGGTGATTGGTAGACCGATTACCAAAGCTGATGACCCGGTTGTGGCCGCAAAACGCATTGTTGCAGAACTTTCCTGATCCGATTTATCCATTTTGTAATTCACGCAGGTCCGGTGTTCAACCGGGCCTGTTTCAGTTGTGACGTAACTGCATAGTTTTTATGCCAATTTCGCGATGGTGAAATTTGTGCACTGCACGCAGAATTGAATCGTTTCAAGCTTTCGGCTGATTAAAGCGCTTCGCAAACACGTCCGAAACTTGTCGCCCGACATTATCCCGCATTGGTGCGATGCACCCCTGGACATCCTGATCATGATAACTGCTGCTGCCCGTAATGGTTTCTTTGGAAACCTTCCGATCCTTGCTCTTGCGCTCGCATCCTTCGGGATCGGCACGACCGAATTTGTTATCATGGGATTGTTGCCGGATGTGGCGACAGATCTTGGTGTAAGTATTCCCGATGCCGGGTTGCTGGTTACCGGTTATGCGTTGGGTGTTACGTTTGGCGCGCCGTTTCTGGCGATTGCGACGTCAAAAATGGATCGTCGTCATGCCTTGCTGATGCTGATGGCAATTTTCATTTTCGGCAATTTCCTGTGTGCGATGGCACCGGACTACTGGCTTTTGATGGCGGCCCGTGTTGTGACCGCATTCTGCCATGGGGCATTCTTTGGTCTGGGGGCTGTTGTTGCGGCAAATCTTGTTGCGCCACATAAACGGGTACAGGCCATTGCCTTGATGTTTTCCGGTCTGACATTGGCGAATGTTCTTGGTGTCCCGTTTGGCACGGCACTTGGTCAGGAACTTGGTTGGCGTTCGACTTTCTGGGCGGTTGTCGGGATCGGGGTTTTTGCGGCTGTGGCACTTTATTTCTGTTTGCCGCGTAAAATCGCCGCATCGGGCGGTAGCTTGATTGCCGAAGCCCGGGCTCTGGCGAAAACCCAGGTTATCTTTGCCATGGCGATCAGTGTTCTGGCTTCGGCCAGCATGTTCAGCGTGTTTACCTATATCACCCCGATGTTGCAGAACATCACCGGCATTTCGGCACGGCAGGTAACCTATGTTCTGTTGCTGTTCGGTGCCGGTTTGACGATAGGCAACTATATCGGTGGCCGTCTGGGGGATTGGCGCCTGATGCCCGCAATCATTGCGACGTTTGTTCTCCTGATTGCGATACTTGCCGTATTTGCTGAAACCATCACCAATGTGATCCCGGCCGTGGCAACGGTTTTTGTCTGGGGTGTGGTTTCCTTCGCGCTGGTTTCGCCGCTTCAGATGCGGGTGGTTAACGAAGCCACGGAGGCGCCCAATCTTGCATCGACCCTTAATCAGGGGGCCTTCAATCTTGGTAATGCATCTGGTGCCTGGTTTGGTGGTATCGCGATTACACAGGGCGTTTCCTATCAGGATATCCCGTGGCTTGGTGCCGGGATTGCGTTGATTGCCTTAGTGTTTGCAGTCTGGAGCCACCTGATTGATCGCCGAGACGAGGCATTTATCGAAACCGCAGCCAGCGCCTGA
The DNA here is from genome assembly GCF_000714555.1 of Thalassospira permensis NBRC 106175. Lineage (NCBI taxonomy): Bacteria > Pseudomonadati > Pseudomonadota > Alphaproteobacteria > Rhodospirillales > Thalassospiraceae > Thalassospira > Thalassospira permensis. The sequence continues at coordinate 302,218 of NZ_AUNC01000012.1, forward strand.
CGGATTTCGGAACCAAATGCAAAGCCCGCCGGAAACCATTCGACGGGCTTTGTCGCATCGGAAATAAGCTATGTAGAACCTTATCCGGTCCAAACCTGCATCTGATCCCAATACCGGCTGATGGTGCTGCCGTACTGGTCGATGATCAATTTGATCGAAATCGCGATAGAGGTGACAACCAGAAGCGGGCGTACGAGCCGTGCACCGACCTTCATCACCATATGGGATCCGATCTGGGCACCGATCAAAGAGCCGACGGCCATAACCGCCCCGATGATCCAGACGACTTCGCCACCGGCAATGAACATGACCAGTGACGCGAAATTTGATGTGAAGTTCAGAACCTTGGTATGAGCAGTTGCCTTTGTCATGTTGAAGCCAAGCAAGGCGACAAAAGCGATGGAAAAGAATGATCCGGTACCCGGTCCGAAAAAGCCGTCGTAAAAGCCGATGCCAAATCCAGCCGTAAAGGCAAATACGGACTTGCTGATGATCTGATGGGCGTCAATGTCACCAACGCGCGGCGAGAAAAGGAAATAAAGCGCAATCAGGATCAACAGGGCCGGAAGGATTTTAAGCAGGATGCTGGCATCAAGCATCTGTACCAGCACGGTGCCAAGTGCTGATCCGGCAAATGTCAGGACAATCGCCAGTACCATATCGCGCGGATCAACATAACCCTTACGGATAAAGTTGATTGAAGATGTCAGGCTGCCAAAGCTGCCCTGCAGCTTGTTGGTTGCCAAAGCCTGTGCCGGGGTAATACCCGCCCAGAGCAGGGCCGGGATGGTAATCAATCCACCGCCTCCGGCTATTGAATCAACCATGCCGGCGAAGGCTGCGACAGCAAAAAGTATCAGTAAAAGATCAACGCCAAATTCCATTGACTGAAATCCTGTGGATGGCACGTAAGGTGGGGCAGACGGGCCGAGTGGCAATAAACGGCGCAATCATATGTACTTGGCGGTCATCGTCCATTGTTACTTTGTAATGGCGACAATGTTGTTTGGTGTGCTGGCTTGCCAATCACCGGGCCGGGTTCTAGATATGTTTGACCCATTCATTTTGTGAGTTTTCCAATGCCTGAATTGCCTGAAGTCGAAACGGTGACACGCGGTCTGACGCCGGTGATGGAAGGTTTCGTGGTTGATCACGTTGTGCAACGCCGTCCAAACCTGCGTTTTCCATTTCCGGAAAATTTTGTGGGACGCATGGCGGGGCGCCGGATCAATCAGCTGACGCGTCGGGCAAAATATATCCTGGGCTATCTGGATGACGGGCAGGTTCTGTTGGTCCATCTTGGAATGTCGGGCCGGATGACGATTTTTGATGATCCCTTGGTGCGGGTTCCAGCCCCTGCAAAGCACGATCACGTCGATTTTGTCATGCAGAGTGGAGCGGTTGTCCGGTTTACCGATCCGCGGCGGTTCGGTGTCATCACCCTGATTGCTGCGGACGAGGTTAACACCCACAAGATGCTTGTCGATATTGGGCCGGAACCATTGGGCAACAGTTTTAATGCGACCGTTCTGGCGGCGGGAATAGCCAAGCGCGCAAGTCCGATCAAAACGGTGCTGCTTGATCAGCGATTGGTTGCGGGACTTGGTAATATATATGTATGCGAAGCATTGTTCAGATCGGGCATCGCGCCGGACCGTTTGGCCAAGGATTTGAAACCGGACGAGATTGAACGTCTTTACCGTGAAATCCGGTTGGTTCTTGAGGACGCGATTGTCGCCGGAGGATCGAGCCTGAAAGATCATCGTCAGGCCAATGGCGAGCTTGGCTATTTTCAGCACAGCTTCCGCGTCTATGGCCGAGAGGGTGAGGGTTGCTTTGCCGATGGTTGCGGCAGCACCGTCGGGCGAATCGTACAGGCAGGGCGATCAACCTTCTTCTGCCCGACATGTCAGAAATAAATCCCTGACCCGCATGTGAACCGGGAAACCAGCCTGGTTATCATTTGATCCTGCCGGTTTGGTTGCGGCCAGCAAATAAAATCGGTAAAACAGTATCAAAATATGGTTTCGACCGAATCGGCCTGCTTTTGAATGTGGGCGCGATTCTCCGACAAAGGATTAGCAGAATGTCTTACGAGAACATCATTGCCGAGGTTAAGGGTAATGTCGGTCTGATTACCCTTAACCGCCCGCAGGCGCTGAACGCACTTTGTGCGGCACTGATTACCGATATCGGTGAAGCGCTTGATCAGTTCGAAAATGATGAAAACATTCGCGCCATCGTCATTACCGGATCGGAACGGGCCTTTGCCGCCGGTGCCGACATCAAGGAAATGGCCGATTACGATTACATGGATGTTTATAAGAACGACTTCATCACCAAGGGCTGGACGCGGGTGGCAAGCTGCCGAAAGCCGGTTATTGCCGCCGTAGCGGGCTTTGCGCTTGGCGGCGGTTGTGAGCTTGCGATGATGTGCGACATCATTCTTGCGGCTGACACCGCAAAGTTTGGCCAGCCCGAAATCACCATCGGAACCATCCCCGGTGCGGGTGGGACCCAACGCCTTACTCGCGCCATTGGCAAATCCAAGGCAATGGAAATGTGTCTTACCGGTCGGATGATGGATGCAGAGGAAGCTGAACGTTCGGGACTCGTTGCGCGAGTCGTCCCGGCCGACTCGCTTTTGGAAGAAGCCATGAAACTGGCCGATAAAATCGCTTCTTTCTCTGGCCCGGTTTCGATGAAGGTGAAAGAAAGTGTCAGCAAGTCCTATGAAATGACCCTGACGGAAGGGCTGATGTTTGAACGTCGCGAATTCCATTCGACCTTTGCCCTTGATGACCGTGCAGAAGGCATGAAAGCCTTTTCTGAAAAGAGAAAACCGGACTTCAAGCATCGTTGAATCTGATGGCTTATTGCCCCGGTACCGGCGATGTATTGCTGCCCGGTAGCAGTCAAGAGTCGTAAACCGCGGAAATTCACCGGGATTGAAGGTATCGGGGGTTGACGAGGGTTTCCGACGGAGCTATAAGCCGCGCTCCGAATTACGTAACATTTGTTTTAAGAGACAGGTTCGCAATGGCTCACCATAAATCGGCCAAGAAGCGCATTCGCCGCAACGCCGCACGTGCAGAAGTTAATGGTGCACGCATCGGTCGCATTCGTACCTTCGTTAAGAAGGTCGAGGCTGCGCTGAACGTTGGCGACAAAGATGCTGCTTTGGCTGCGCTGAAAATTGCAGAGCCGGAAATGGCACGTGGCGCGCAGCTCGGCGTTCTGCATAAGAACACCGTCGCTCGCAAGGTCTCGCGTCTGACCGCTCGCGTCAAAGCGCTCTAATTTATCCCTTACGGGATGGCGAGTCGAAGGCCGTGCTTGTAGCACGGCCTTTTCGCTGCCCGGATTTCGTCGAATCACCTTTTGTTCCTTGGTTGCGGCATCGCAAAAAACCGCACAAACAAAGGACTGTTTTGGTGCCGAAATCCTTTTAACGTTCTGTTAAAGATCGCCTTGCCTGATGTGGATCGCATCAGTACAGTGTTTTGACTTCGCTGGCCGCGCAACGCGGCGAAAGACGAAGAACCAAAAAACAAAAGGCGCGAGTACGCTTCCAAGACTTGGTGGAAGACAGGCGTGTTGATCATGATCGTGATCAACGCGGGAGAGTACTTTTTTGTCTTTCGCGTTTTGTTTGGTAGTGAAGATTGATTAAGCGGGGAAAGGTTCTAACAGTGCAGCACGCCGTTAGGGGAACGCAATCGGCACTCGGGGAGTCCAACGGGGGGATTCCGGGTGACCAGCAGGCGGCACTAGACGATCACGCGAAAGCGACATGGCAGGTTGTCCGCGAAAAGCTTCGTTCGGAGTTTGGCGCGACTGCCTATCGTTATTGGCTTGATCCCGTCGCATTGATCGCCGTCGAAGCGGGAGTCGCACGTCTTGGTGCGCCAACGCGTGCGATGCGTGACTGGGTAACCCAGCACTATCTGGATCGTATTCAGTCCTTCTGGCATTCCGAGGATGAGAATATCCATTTTGTCGAGATTGTTGTTGTCCAACCGGCAAATGGAAACGGCCAAAAAAACGCATCTTCTTCCGCAACTTCTAATTCAGTGGCCCAGTCTGCCAATAGCAGTGCACGCGGACGCATCTCTGACGATGTCGCGCGACTGGATAAGGCTGCGAACGAAGTGACTGGTGCCGAAGGTTCCGGCCTGTCCTATGCGGGCAATGCAAAAGGGCTGGTGTCGGGTGGTCGCAAGGCAATTGGCACCATGTCCGACGACGGCATATCGGCGGCTCTTGATCCGCGATATACTTTCGACAATTTCGTGATCGGAAAGCCGAACGAATTCGCCTATGCGGCAGCACGCCGTTTGGCAGAGGCCGAATCGGTGCCATTCAACCCGCTGTTCCTTTACGGCGGCGTTGGCCTTGGTAAAACCCACCTGATGCACGCGATTGCATGGCATATTCGCCGCACGCAGCCGCACCGCACGGTGATTTACCTGTCTGCCGAAAAATTCATGTACCGCTTCATCCGGGCCCTGCGTGACAAGAACACCGTCGATTTCAAGGATCAGTTCCGGTCCGTCGATGTTCTGATGGTTGATGACGTTCAGTTCATTTCGGGCAAGGACTCGACCCAGGAAGAATTCTTCCACACCTTCAATGCGCTGGTGGATCAGGGGCGTCAGATCATCGTGTCTGCTGACAAGTCGCCATCCGATCTGGAAGATATCGAAGAACGCCTGCGTTCGCGTCTTGGCTCGGGCCTTGTTGCCGATATTCATGCTACGACCTATGAGCTGCGTCTGGGTATTCTCGAATCGAAGGCAGAGCGTCAGAACATAGAGCTGCCACAGCGTGTGATGGAGTTTCTGGCTCACAAGATCACCGCGAACGTGCGCGAGCTTGAAGGTGCGCTTAACCGCGTGATCGCCCATGCGCAGCTGGTCGGTCGTGAAATCAGTCTCGAGATGGTTCAGGACGTGCTGCACGATGTCCTGCGCGCATCCGAACGCCGGGTTTCAATTGAAGAAATTCAGAAAAAAGTTGCCGAGCATTTCAACATCAAGGTGTCGGACATGCATTCCGCCCGTCGCGCCCGGGCAGTTGCCCGTCCGCGTCAGGTTGCGATGTATCTGTCCAAACAATTGACGACGCATTCCCTACCGGAAATCGGTCGTAAATTTGGCGGTCGTGACCATACGACCGTCATGCATGCAGTTCGCAAGATCGAAGAGTTGCATGTGAGTGATCCGTCGCTGTCGGAAGACATCGACCTGTTGCGCCGTATGCTTGAAGGCTGATCGCAGTTTGAAAATACTCTACGGGTCACGGTCCAGGGGCGGTGACCCGTTCTGATTCCTGTCGGATATTTACGGTAATCGACGGGCTGAAAATCAGGCATCGCGCGGGGTTCCGCCTTTTGCGTGCATTGGGTGGAAAAATATACAACGACTCGTTTTGTTTGCTTGGGTTTAAGCCTTAAAAATCCTTCGATTTCCCAGCATGCATGTTATAATGCGTCTGCCTTGCCCGAAAGGGTGGAGCAAAAGCGACAAAACCGATTATAAATCAATTTGTTAAACCAATACTGACAGACGGATAGGACGGGCATGAAGCTGACCATTGAACGCGCGGCTCTGTTGAAATCTTTGACCCATGTTCAAAGTGTGGTCGAACGGCGCAATACCATTCCGATTCTGTCCAATATTTTGCTGCGGGCGGAGAATGACCAGCTTTCTCTGACGGCAACGGACATGGATCTTGAGGTGATTGAAACCACCACTGCAGAAGTCAGTGAAGCCGGTGCAACCACAACCCCCGCCCATACCCTTTACGAGATTGTCCGCAAGTTGCCGGAAGGCTCGCAGGTGCAAATCGCGCTTGAGCCAGGTGCAGGGCGTCTTACCCTGTCGGCGGGTCGTTCGAAATTCAATCTGGCGGTTCTTCCGGTTGATGACTTCCCGGTCATGTCTGGTGGCGAGCTTCCGGTCAGCTTCGGCCTTGCCGCGGCGGAACTTCGCGGTCTGATCGATCGTGCCGAATTTGCGATTTCGACCGAAGAAACCCGTTATTACCTGAACGGTATCTATTTTCATGCGACAGACGCCGAAGGAACCAAGATCCTGCGTGCGGTTGCAACCGATGGCCATCGTCTGGCGCGCGTCGAAGCACCGCTTCCCGATGGGGCGGAAAACATGCCGGGCGTCATTGTGCCGCGCAAAACCGTTGGCGAATTGCGCAAGCTGATCGAGGAAACCGGCGAAGCGGTCGATATCGCATTGTCCGATACCAAAATTCGCTTTGGTTTCGGAAAGGCGGTTCTGACCTCCAAACTGATCGATGGTACGTTCCCGGATTACGAGCGTGTCATTCCGTCTGGCAATGACAAGACCCTTGATATCGAATGCAAGGCTTTTGCAGACGCTGTTGACCGCGTTTCCGCCATTTCGATCGAAAAATCGCGTGCGGTCAAAGTCGTCATGTCGGGTAATACCCTGACCCTTTCCGCGTCGAGCCCGGAACACGGAACCGCATCCGAGGAACTCGAAATCAATTATGATGCTGATGACATCGAAATCGGTTTCAACTCGCGTTATTTGCTCGATATCGCCAAGCAGGTGAAGGGTGACACCCTGAACCTTCTGATGTCGGACGGATCATCTCCGACCATTCTGCGCGATACCGATGATCTGTCGGCATTGTATGTTCTGATGCCGATGCGCGTCTGACGGTTAGCGCACTTTTGCTGTGGCTGTTCTTGCCCATAATCTTCCACACCAAGACGGTACGTCGATGACGAACCGTCTTGCCGTTTCCCGTATACAGCTTGGTGACTTTCGGTGTTACGAAAGTCTGCGCCTGTCGCTTGACGGGGCACCGGTGGTTTTGACCGGTCCGAACGGGGCCGGGAAAACCAATCTGCTTGAAGCGTTATCGCTTCTTTCGCCGGGAAGCGGGTTAAGGCGAGCCAAGCTGGGCGAGATATCGCGCAGGGTGCCGGGCGAAGACGAGGGTAGCGTAAGGGCCTGGGCCGTTTCAGCGCACCTGACCACACCGGATGGTGAGTATCAGGTTGGATCAGGCCTTGATCCTGCGGCTCTTGCGCAGGGGCGCGAAAAACGCGCCGTGCGTATTGATGGTGAAAGCCAGCGTGGGCAGGCATCACTGGGTCGGGTTTGTGCCGCGGTCTGGCTGACACCGCAAATGGATCGTCTGTTTCTGGACGGTCCATCGGCGCGTCGCCGTTTTCTGGATCGTCTGGTTTATGGCCTTGATCCCGAACATAGCAGCCGGGTCGCCGCGTATGAACATAGTTTGCGCAGTCGTGCCAAGCTTTTGAAAGAAGGCAAAGGTGACGACAGGTGGCTGGCCTCGATCGAGGATTCGATGGTGCGTCATGGTATTGCCGTTGCGGTTGCGCGCGCTGAATTGCTGGCAAAGCTTGGCCGGGCTGGGACTATGGTTGTTGGGCCTTTTCCGGCGGCAAGACTTGCACTTGCAGGGGATCTTGAAAACTGGCTGGAGCAGTTGCCAGCGATCGAGGTTGAAGACAGGATGCGGGCGGCATTGCGCGATGGACGGTCACGCGATGCTACCTATGGCGGGGCTTCCGTCGGACCACAACGCAGTGATTTGCTGGTGTGGCATGATGCCAAGAACCAGTCGGCAGATCAGTGTTCGACGGGCGAACAAAAGGCCCTGCTGCTATCGATGATTATGGCCAATACCCGCTTGCAGAGCAAAGCACGCGGAGCTGGTCCGTTGCTGTTGCTTGACGAGGTTGTGGCGCATCTGGATGCAGAGCGTCGCCGCTACCTGTTTGATGAAATCGTGGCGCTTGGCGTCCAGGCCTGGATGACAGGCACGGACCGGGCGCTGTTTGAAGGTTTGGACGGACGTGCGCAATTCTTCCGCGTGGAAGATGCCACACTGACCGCTGAAACCACTCCGTGAATGCCGAGGTTGTGACGCTATGACCAACGAAACAGAAGCTCCGAAAACCGCCGAACAGCAGGCGCAGGATTACGGTGCAGAATCGATCAAGGTTCTTAAGGGCCTTGAAGCGGTGCGTAAACGCCCGGGCATGTATATCGGCGATACCGATGACGGCAGTGGCTTGCACCACATGATCTATGAAGTCGTCGATAACGCGATTGACGAGGCACTGGGCGGGTATTGTGATACTGTCTGGGTGCAGTTGAACGGTGATGGGTCGGCAACGATCCGCGATAACGGCCGTGGCATCCCGACCGATCTGCACAAGGAAGAAGGCGTTTCTGCAGCCGAGGTCATCATGACCCAGCTGCATGCCGGCGGTAAGTTTGACCAGAACTCCTATAAGGTTTCTGGCGGTCTGCATGGCGTGGGTGTGTCGGTTGTGAACGCCCTGTCGACTTTGCTGAAACTGCGCATCTGGCGTAATGGCAAGGAGCATTACATGGAATTCTCCGGTGGCGATGCGATCAAGCCGCTGGAAATTGTTGGTGATGCGCCGATGACGGCAGAGGGCAAGCCGCTGACCGGGACCGAAGTTACCTTCTATCCCGATGCCGAAATCTTCACGATGACCGAGTTCAACCTGCCGACGCTTGAACATCGTCTGCGCGAACTGGCTTTCCTGAACTCTGGCGTGATCCTGACGCTGCGTGATGAACGCCATGGCGAGCCGGTTGAAACCAAGCTGCATTACGAAGGTGGCATTCGTGCTTTTGTCGAATATCTCGATCGTAACAAGACACCGCAGATTGAGGAGCCAATCGCCATTGTGGGTGAAAAAGACGGTATTACCGTTGAAGTTTCCCTGCAGTGGAATGACAGCTATCACGAAACCACGCTGTGCTTTACCAACAATATTCCGCAGCGTGATGGCGGAACCCACATGGCCGGTTTCCGTGCGGCTCTGACCCGTCAGATCAACTCCTATGCGCAGGAAAGCGGAATTGTGAAAAAGGAAAAGGTCAGTCTTTCGGGGGATGATGCCCGGGAAGGCCTGACCTGTGTGATTTCGGTCAAGGTACCGGATCCGAAATTCTCATCCCAGACCAAGGATAAACTGGTTTCATCCGAAGTCCGTCCGGTCGTCGAGAACATCGTGAACGACAGGCTTCAGCAATGGCTGGAAGAACATCCGCAGGATGCACGCAAAATCGTCACCAAGGTTGTCGAAGCCGCGTCGGCCCGCGAAGCGGCGCGCAAGGCACGTGAACTGACCCGTCGTAAAGGTGCGCTTGATATTTCATCCCTTCCGGGCAAGCTTGCCGATTGTCAGGAACGCGATGCGTCCAAAGCCGAACTGTTCATCGTGGAGGGTGATTCCGCAGGTGGATCGGCCAAACAGGGCCGTGAACGTGGCTTCCAGGCAATCCTGCCATTGCGTGGTAAAATCCTGAACGTTGAGCGCGCGCGTTTCGATAAAATGCTTTCAAGTCAGGAAATCGGTACGCTGATTACCGCCCTTGGCACCGGGATTGGCCGCGATGATTTCAATATTGAAAAAACGCGCTACCACAAAATCATCATCATGACTGACGCCGACGTCGATGGCGCGCATATCCGAACCCTGCTTCTGACCTTCTTCTATCGTCAGATGCCTGAATTGGTTGAACGGGGATATCTCTATATCGCACAACCACCGCTTTATCGCGCCAAGCGAGGTAACTCGGTCCAGTACCTCAAGGATGACCGCGAGATGGAACAGTACCTGACCGCACAAGGGACCGAAGATGCGTTGCTGACGCTCAATGGCGGCGTGCAGGTTGCTGGTTCGGATCTGGTGCGGATTGTGGAACTGGCGCGCAAGGCCAAGGGACTGCTGGAGCCGCTTTCGCTGAAATTGCCGATTTCGATTCTCGAACAGGCCGTACTGGCGGGTGCCCTGAACCCGGCATTGCTTGACGATGATGCCAAACGTCAGGAAGCGGCGAATACGCTTGCTGGTCGTCTTGATCTTCTGTCCGAAGATTTTGATCGCGGATGGAAGGGCGAAGCATCGCAGGATGAAATCGTCATGTGGCGTATGCTGCGCGGTGTCGAAGAACGTCACGTCATTGATGGCAATATCCTGCGTTCGGCCGAAAGCCGTGCGATTGCCGGGTTGCTCGTTGAACTTCGCGAATTGTTCGAAAGTGGTGCTGAATTCGGTGCCAAGGACAAGATCTGGAAAATCAATGGTCCGGTCGATCTGGTCAACGCGGTAATGGAATATGGTCGTCGCGGAATTTCGATCCAGCGCTATAAAGGTCTGGGCGAAATGAACCCCGATCAGCTTTGGGAAACCACCCTTGATCCGAATGTCCGCTCGCTTCTTCAGGTCCGTGTTGATCATGCAGATGAGGCCGAGGAAGTCTTCTCGACCCTGATGGGGGATGTCGTTGAGCCGCGTCGTGAATTCATCCAGTCGAATGCTCTCAAAGTTGCTAATCTAGACGTCTGATTATCGGCGTGTTGTGAATTGACGCATAAAATTAGAATGGGCAGAGCAAGTTCATCTGATTGAGATGAGTGCGCTCTGTTCTATCTTTTATGCTGAGATTTTTGCGACGAACTGTCTGGTTGCCGAATACGGATATTAGCTCCAGCGCATACAGAACCAGATTCTGAGAGGTTTCGGTGATGCTTCTTCTTAATGGGAAGTTGCATCTAATCTTCAAGCGCCCGTTCTCGGATCAAGTCTTACAATGTTGAACCTTGAAAAGATAATCTTATAACTCTTGATATGTATTCGCCAAATGATTTTCCCTACGTGCTTTCTAATTCAGGGGAATTATATATTTTAATTGCATGTATTCCAAGTTTCTTTCCATAATTTTTCAGTTTCTTCGCTTGTTTTCAGTTTTTTAGTATAAATTTTCGGCTTTTTCTTAAATACATCAATAAATAGGTAATCAATCGATAATTTTGTAATTTGTAAGGTTATTGAATAAATTAGTTTTAAGTAATCAGGAAGGGTTTTACTGCATTTGATTTGCGATATTATTGTGAATTTTCTACTCATAATACGCTTCTGAAAATTGAAAAAATCTTCCCGATATCCAAGAAGGACTTCGGGCAATACGGCGAAACAGCTATGCTTATAAGATCGCAGTAACACATCATAGTCCTGTGATTTAAATTGATTCTCATCATACCGGAAATGTCTAAACCACTCTATTTTTCCCATCCAAGTAGGGTGAGGTAGCTCAAACCCGGACAATGGGTTTTTGCAAATAGATTTATGATCTGATGGAAGTTTGCGAACACCGATTGCTTCTCCGTTATCTCTAAAGATAAGCAAGCTAGTCCCAAGTAAATCTATGCTCGGATGTGACTCTAGGAAGCCAACTTGCTTATGTATACGTTCCGGAAAACAAATATCGTCACCATCCATTCTCATAAAATACTTTCCAGATGAAGTATCTATTGCTTGGTTTAGTCGATAAGCTAGGCCGCGACAATTTTGATGGTGGGAGAATTTTATTCTGCTATCCGAGAAGCTATCGATAATAGATCTCGTGTTATCTGTGGAGCCATCGTCAATTATAATTAGTTCCCAAAATGGGTAAGATTGATTCAATATTGAAATAATTGCTGCCGAAATAGTATTGGCACTATTATGAACAGACATTCCAATGCTGACTAGGGGAGTGTTTTTCATGTAAACATCTCTCTTTATGCTTTTCCTAGATATTTTTCACGATAAGAATGGTTGAATATATTTTTTTATCTTATCGCCCAAAATTCACTAACTCAATCATCATAGGGTTTTTGACGAATAATATTAATACTCTATATATACAAAATTTTGTAATAAAATTACATTTTGATTTTATACGTTTAATTGAATTATTAAGTTGAATAGCATTTCACAATGCTACATTGAATTATTATTAATTTTGATTAGCGCGATTTATCGATATGGAACGAAAAACTTTCATTATAAGTCGGGAAACATTCGTCCTGGAAATCCTTTTGCTGTAAATGTGTGGTGTCCTAGAAATCTCCAAGAAAGCCCAAAAACTAGTCTACGCGCCGCTCTTGGGCCACGTCTTTTTCCAAAAATTACGCAAAGTAATCCGCAAATGATTTTTCTAATAGCAGTTAATAAATATGTCTTTCTATGATATTTAATAGATTTTTCAAGAGAGCTATTGTTATTTTTTTTTCTGTTATACGGCTCTACTGATGAGGAGTAATTTAAAATGGATTCCATTCTATTGACGTATGTGTGTTCTCTGGCAGTTCTGGAAAAGCCGTTCTGGGCTATATCGTCTCTTTCTTCTGGGTTTGCTAGATAATATTTTATTAGGTCTTCCAACTCTTTATCAGTATCAAATATTATGACTTCTTTACCATTTTCGTAAAATTTCTCGATGTTCCGAGCATTTTCCGTAACTAGAAACCCACCGCAACCAGGCACCTCGAACGTTCTTGCTTTAATTTGGTTCTCACCGTACGAGTTGGCAAAGTTAAGGCTTATTTTTGAGTTTCTTATAATGAACGGTATTCGTTCTGCGGGTACAGGTCCTGCAGGCCATCCGTGACCAAAACATGCCACTTCTATACCGTTTTTCTTTAGCTCTTCTACTCTTTTGATCCGTGATCCGTGAGCTGCCCCTACAAAACTAACTTCATACTGACAATCTTTTGAGGGTAGAGGCTCAGAAAGCCAATTTTCCGGTGCAGCCCATTGAGTTAGCAAAACGTTTCTAATGCCATCTTTATGATAGCGAGGAACTATATAATCATATGTGGTGGTCATCACGTGGTAGTGACGGCCAATAAACCTAGAAACTTCTTTGTACTTCCACGAATCATCTGCTGCCCAAGAAATGGTTTTAACGCCATCTCTTGCTGAGATAATATCGATAGTTTCCGCCCATATTTCGTAGCTCATATGAACAGTTAGAATTATTTCCGGTTCGAATGTAATAACTGTTTCTAAGAGTTTCTTATTCAAATCCGAAAAATCTTTATAATTATCCTTGGCCCATGACTCGAAATGAAGGACCTCATGGCCAAGTTTCTTTAGAGCAGGTATAAATGAAACATATTCTATGCCCAATCCTCTGCTTGGATCTCCATATTGATGTTTTCCAAAAACACAAAGAACTCTCATTTAAATCCTTTTTGTGCGACTACGTGATAGCCAACCGTAAATTTCTTTTCTGCATCATATTTATCAAGTATGCGAGAGATAATTGGTATTGCTATGGCAAGAATTGGTGATAGCGCGATCCATATGGGTAACCACAGTAGTCGACTTATAATGTTCGTTTTTAACTTCCACGGCTTAGTCGATGCGACAAACCGTATGCTCTCTTGAGAGAAAAACGCATAAGATCCTCGGTTTTCTTCAACCCGGATTTCCTTAAATCCATTTCTTTCCAAAATGGATTTATACCAAAAAGGCGTGAAACCACCATAATAGTGGTGTGGTTCTTGATGTATCCCTGATCCGAGTGGCGCAGAAAGTAAAACTTTCCCACCCGGTTTAAGTATTCTGCTGAACTCTTCTATCACTTTTATTGGTTCAATGATGTGTTCTATTACTTCGGTGCATATAATTACATCAAAACTATCATCCTCTACTGGTATAGAAGATGCATCACATACATAGTCTATTTTTCCATAACAACCATCTCTCAGCTGACTGGAGGTTAGCTGCTGAAAATCTTGGGTTTTGTATTCACAGTGCTGTAACAGATTCCGATATGGACATGATCCCGCGCCGACATCCAAGACTTTGCTTCCTGCCGGAAGCTGGCGACACTGAGAAGATACCCAAAGATCTCGCTCATATAGGTTGTAAGCCCAAACCGAATGTACTGCTTTACGAACTGACTTCATGACTTCCTAACAAATACATACATACCGCATGCGTAAGACTTATCCGCTGCATCTAAAGGTTCAGCTTTCTCGAAATAGTTACCGAGATCGTCTACAAAGCTGAAGCTCTCTAAATCCAGTTCGGGAAACATTTCTATAAACTTTACAGGATCGAATATCCGATGTGCATTAAAACACACTTTCTCTTCGCCTACTGGCACAGAAATATACAGTCTCCCCCCGGGAGAGATAACGCGTTCTAATTCTTTCGCGGCCTGCAAGCTGCCGGTCGGGGTTATGGGGTCTCCATAGCGGCCAAGGCCAACGTGCTCAATCACATGCATGCAAGACAGGGAGCTTATGCTTCTGCTTGTTCTAGACAGATTGAGTAAATCGTCACCAAGGCATCTGAGGCCGGAGATGTTTACGTTTAATGGTCTAAAATCGAGAAATTCGACAGGTACAAAAGCTGATAGAACACTGATGGCTTTAATGTCTGAACCGATATCGACGTGATTGTATGGTTTGCTGCTTGCAAGTTGGCGTGACAACCAAGCCGCTTGATAAAAATAATGGGGATCAAAGCTTGTTTGAGAAGTTTTATCTCCTAGGCAAGGATAGCTATCCAAGAAACTAGCTTTCCCTCCTTGTGCTACAAATCGCCTCCAGTCCAAAAAATAGGACGGAAAATGCAATAAACATATAAAGAAACTGTGTAAATTTAGGGAAGTAATCCAGTTCTTTATTAGGTTTTTGTTTTTTCTAAGCATAATTATCGCACGCACTTACAATTGGAAATATGTGTGCCTTTTTCAGCATACGAATTGATAAATCTTTGGAATATCCTTGCTCTGGCTCTTGCCCAAACAAAGTAAAAATACCTCGATAATTGTTTTTCATATTTTCTGCTGAATTTCTCTAAAATTTCTTTCTTCTCTTCTTTGTATTGGATTGACTTACCAATTGAGATTTGATTGGAGTGTTTTCTATAGGCACTGAAAACTTTTGGAATGTATTCCGATTTTCCAATGCTGGAAAGTTTAAGGAAGAAGTCAAAATCTGCCGCATACTTGATGTCAGAATTTATACCACCAACGCTGTGGTATAAAGAGCTCCTCCAAAAACAAGCATCTTGAAGAGGAGTCCACGCTCCATATAACATCATTTTCTCTATGTTGCTCGTTCCACCACAGCTGCGAAACAAGACGTGGCTGGTTTCGTCGATGTAGTAATCGTCACCAAATATCCAATCAACATCGGATTTTATAAATTTCTGTCGCGCTGTATCAAGCGCACCATCGAGCAACAGATCGCTTGAGTTAATCCAAGCCATAATATCACCGGTTGCAAGTGCAAATCCCTTCGAAATAGCATCAGCGTATCCGTTGTCAGGGCAGCTAACCCAACCGGTTATATGTTTTTCGTATTTTTTGATGATATCGACACTATTATCATGCGACCCACCATCAATTACGAAGTATTCATCTCCTTTCTTCAGGTTAATCAAAACAGATTCGATTGTTTCCGCTAGAAATTGACCGGAATTATAGTTTGGGGTGACAATAGAAAATTTCATTTTTAATTTACCGAAGCCAATTTCTTCTAATTTTGGAAAATTCTTCGATTAGTTCATAGATGCCGGAGCAGAAGTCATGGGGCTTCCAGCTTTCTGCTCGAATTTTTCCCATTTTTTTTAAATCTAACGCTAGAGATTTTTGGGTGTACACAGTGTGAATTGCTTTTGCTATGTCAGAGGGGGCCAATGGATCAAAGAAAATAGCTGCGTCTTTGAGTTGTTCGCGCGCTCCCGGAATGTCGGCCGCAGCAACGGGGCATCCTAAAGCAAATGCTTCAAGAGGAGGGAGATTCTCTGGACCACAAATACTGGGATAGACCAGCATTTGAGCATTTTGATACAAATCGATCAACTCTGATTTTGATACAAATCCACAAAACACAACCTGGCTGGTTAAGCCTAGGTCTTCTGCAAGCTGCCTGATGTAGTTCTCGTTTCCTTTATTGGAGCCCACCAAGACCAACTGCAATTTGGTTTCGTGTCTTTCACCTAATTCTTTCAGAGCTAAAAGCAAATTCGCGTGGTTTTTATGCGGCCAAAATTGGGCCGGGTAAACCACATAGTCGCCGCTGATCCCTTTCTTCTGGCGAATATCTGTTTCCTGTTTTTCTGAGCTTAATGCGAAGCTTGGTGTTGGATGGGGGAGTATTCTTACCCTAGGCGCTGGTATCCCATATAACTGCATCAGCTCTTGTTTACCAACTTCTGTTCCTGTGATGATGAAGGAGGCACGTTGGAGAAAATATTTGTATGACTGTTCTCTTGCATCCCATGTTCCAAGAGAACTCATTTCCGGAAACCAGGGCGTCATGCGATGCTGAAGATCCCACACTGTTGCTATATAAGGTGTGTCGGTAACTTCGTGCGCACCTCCTCCAACATGCCAGAGAAGATCTAGCTCATGCTTTAAAGCTGTGCGTTGGAGAGGACCCGGGCTTCTTAGTAGTCGGCGAATTAAAGGAGAGTAATTCGATAAATTATTCTTAAACTTATCCAGTGAACTTGTATCTATTTTTGAATGTTCTATTTCTTTTGATTTTTCATCGTTATTTTTTAAAATTGTATCATTTTCAGTTAATGCGAAAAAACTGTGATTGCTATCACGTATAAAGGGAAAAATAGCGTTAAACACTTCATTTTGGAATGTGAAAGCGCCACCTGTATCTTGATGGAAATTTCCCAAGCAAATACCAATTTTCACAATTAAGCACCTATTTTACAGCTTTTAAAGTAGGCATATTAACCAAATTTCTAGTCAAAATGCGGTACTATATCGATAATGTTCTTAGAATAATTGAGTTTTGATGTGGGATGTAGGCCATTTTATCCGCCTTGCTTGTATCGTGCGCGTTTCTCTATGGGGCCAGATAATTGCCTCCTTCCGGCGAGCTATGTAATTCGATTTATTAACTGGGATTTTTATGCTGTTCAATAATTTCTCAATTTCCTGCTTAGAGAGCTGCTTTTATTTTAGTGCGGCAATCTTGCTTAGGGTCTGGTTTCGGCTGGCATTTTGCAATGTGGTCCGACCGTTTATAGAGGAGCCGAACCAGTGCGGTTCTGTTTATCGTTTAACTGAAATGAAAATTTAATTCATCTTGTTAGCCTTAGATTTAAGGTTCTGATTTTGATCAATTTATCAGAAGCAGGTGACAATCTAACAAATCAGGTGGTGATGATGCTAAACACTTATGCTATTTCGGTCGCGTAAGCTAAGTTTCTGAGCCAGTATAGATTTTGTGAGCCTAGGAAATATTATGAGTGTAAAAAACTGGTTCTTCAAATGCCTGCAGTCATGTGCAAGGGCTGTAGGTGTCTACGAGATTCGTGAGCAGATTGTAGAAACGAAGATTCTATTGGGGCGACAGATAGCCAATCAAATGAAATCGCACCAAGCTCTGCCAAAGATTTCTGACGCGGAGTTCAAGGTTTTTTCTCAATTCGGTGATGATGGCATTATTCAATATCTACTGCAGCAGGTAGATGTTCCAGAAGGTGCGCGGAGATTTATCGAATTTGGTGTGCAAGATTACCAGGAGTCTAATACTAGGTTTTTGCTCATGAATGATAACTGGAGCGGGTTGATCCTGGATGGTTCGAGCAAAAACATCAGCAAGGTAGTATCAGACACTCATTTTTGGCGATACGATCTCACGGCGATAGCTGCTTTCATCGATAAAGACAACGTGAACGAGCTGTTTTCTAGCAACGGTTTCGAAGGTGAAATCGGAATCTTAAGTGTGGATATCGACGGGAACGACTACTGGGTTTGGGATGCTATTGATGTCGTGGATCCAATCATTGTGATTTGCGAGTATAATAGCGTGTTTGGGGATGAGCTCGCAGTTACTGTTCCTTACGATCCAAAATTCCAGCGAGGTGCGGCGCATTATTCCAATTTGTATTGGGGAGCGTCGTTGGCATCGCTTTGCATGCTAGCGGAGCGTCGTGGATACGCCTTCGTTGGATGCAACAGTGCGGGAAATAATGCCTATTTTGTGCGCAGGGATAAGTTGGGTAATCTGCGGGCCTTGAAATGCTCCGAAGGTTTTGTCGAGGCAAAATTCCGAGAGTCACGTGATCCCAGAGGTGAGTTGACTTACTTGCCAGCCGGCAAAAGGCTTGATGAAATATCTCAGATGCCAGTCTTTAATGTGGAAAAGCAGTCAGCAGGGAATATTTCAGAAATATTTGGGATTTAAAATGGATAATCAGAAAGAAGATGGCTCATTGACGATCTTGAGAAAAAAGGCCTTTTGGCTTTTTGAACGCATTTTTTTCGGCGGTCGGTTGTCCGAAAAAATTCTAGTGAAGCTTTTAAGCTTGCATTATCGCAGTGTATTTCGACGAGAATGGTCTTGGGCTCGTGAACAACCGCATTTCTTTAACCATAGGATCGGTTTTTTTGACTTCATTTATGGAGAGAGCGGAACCAGCATATTCCCATATTACCGTGGTTTTTTTGTCTCTGAGCTTATAAAAGACCATGATCGGTTACTTGATATAGGGTGCGGAGACGGTTTTTTTACGAAACGCTTCTACTCAAAACGCTGCGCGCACATTGATGCAATCGATATTGAACCTACTGCAATCGAGACGGCAAAGTCCTTGAACGCATCTCCAAAAATCGACTACCGATTGAGTGATGCTGTAAATAAGCCATTTCCATCTGTAGATTACAACATAGTGGTTTGGGATGGCGCAATTGGGCATTTTGCAGCCGAGACAACCCACATAGTCCTCGCAAAAATAGTGGAAGTTCTCTCAGAGGACGGGGTCTTTGCGGGTTCTGAATATTTAGGTTTGGAGGGGCATGATCACCTTCAGTTCTTCGAAACGATTGAAGAGCTGGATGCTCTTTTTAGCAGCCATTTCCCCTATCGAGCATACCGAGTGGTCAAGTACGATACTCCATTCAGTCCTGGGATGTTGCGGCATGAAGTTTTTTGGCGCTGTAGTGCCAATCCAATACGAATAGATCAGTCTGGATGGACGGTTCTTTAGGAGATAGGCTGATGAGTCATGAAATTGTAGAATACCAAGGTACCCGGTACGCTGAGATTATATGGGCTACCGCCTGCGTTGAAAAAACCCGTTTTTTCTCTCCTCCGGAATCGTCATTCCAATTTGGACTGTTGGCGCATGAGGCAGGATACCAGGAACCACCGCATTTCCATCGCGAGTTTGAGAGAACCGTACGTGATCTGCAACAGATGTTCGTGGTTCAAAGAGGGGTTGTTGGCGTTCAGTTGTTTGATGACGACGGCGTGCTAATCCGTGAGGTCATACTTAATGCTGGTGATGCAATCGTGCTTATTCATGGTGCGCATGCCATCCACGTAATCGAAGACATGCAATGCATTAGCGTCAAGCAAGGGCCTTTTATGGGAGACGAGTTTGACAAGGTTGAGATAGAGGTCAAACAACCATGATTCCAGTGTTTGAGCCAATTATTGGCGAAGAAGAAATTTCTTACGTCACAGATGCGTTACGTAAAGGTGAGTTGTCAGGGACTTTTGGTCATTATTTGGAAGCTTTCGAGGCTGAGTTCGCCGCGTTTTGCGGTTGCGAATATGGTGTGGCTGTTTCAAATGGTACCACGGCACTTCATCTTGCCGTTGCCGCTGCGGGTATCCAACCTGGTGAGGAAGTGCTGATAAGCGCCAGCACAAATATTGCAACGGCCTTGGCTGTAGCTCACAACAACGCAATTCCAGTTCCTGTCGACTCTGAAGAGGGAACTTGGAATCTTGATCTAGATTTAATCGAGTCACTTATAACGCCGAAAACAAAAGCAATCATCCCCGTCCATTTGTTTGGGCATCCTGTAGATATGGATGCGCTGATGGCAGTGGCGAGAAAGCACGATTTGATAGTTATCGAAGATTGCGCTGAAGCACACGGGGCGACCTGCCGTGGTCGTAAGACCGGGGGCTTTGGTGATATGGGATGCTTCAGCTTTTATGCGAACAAGGTAATTACCACCGGTGAGGGTGGTATGGTGGTTACTAATGACAAAGCCTTGGCAGAGCGGTTGCGGTTGTTGCGTAACCTTGCTTTTACAACACCCAGATTTCGCCATGAGGAGCTTGGCTACAATTTTCGCATGACGGGCTACCAAGCTGCGATGGGGCTGGCTCAACTGCATCGTATCGAACATATAGTGGATGAAAAGCGTCGTGTTGCGCATACCTACAATTCTCTTCTAGAGGACATTCCTGGTCTTTTGCTGCCTGTTGAAAAAGAATGGGCGCACAACGTCTACTGGATGTACGCCGTAGTCATTGGTGATGAATTTGGAATGTCACGGGATCAGTTAAGTGAGAGCCTCAGGGCGCACGGCATAGATACACGCACGTTCTTCTGCCCAATGAACCAACAGCCATGTTTGCAGGAGATCCCAGGTTTCAAAAACGTATCTTGCCCGGTTGCAGACCGTATATGGGAAAACGGGCTTTACCTTCCCTCAACTCATAACCTTACTGAAGGGCAGCTGGCGCAAATAGCGAAAACTCTGAGCGATCTGCAAGGTGGTTTAGATTGAGTATGCGGAATTGAACAGGCTTATGAGGCGATGAGGAATTGGAAATGGTCGTTTTTAACGCGCCAGATGAGCTAGTAGGTGGCTGCAAATACTGGAGCTGATGACGGGACTGATTTCAATATTAGAGTGCTTTTATGTATCTTGTTGTCGCACTTCAGCCGTCAAAAATAGCTTAAGAGCTGGATAGTCATATATGGCGTGAAAGAAAAGAAAACAGTTGCTGAAAAGTTCTTCGATATTTCGATGATTGTTTTTCGCATTCTGTTGGGAGTATGGCATACGTTGGCAAACCCGGAGAGATCCGCGACGAAAATCGCTGGGTATCAACCGGGTCGTTATCTTGTAAAAGATGATATCGTGCGTTTTGAGGACTACAATGGTAGGAAGTAAAATATTTGTTGCGGGCCATCGTGGGATGGTCGGATCCGCTATTGTCCGCAAACTTCGATCTCTTGGTTATAATAACCTTTTGTTGCGATCAAAGGATGAGATCAATCTTCTTGACCAAGAGGCGGTGTTTAACTTTCTTAAATTAGAGAAGCCGGACTATATATTCATGGCTGCTGCCAGAGTAGGCGGTATTCACGCGAATAATACTTATCGAGCTGACTTTATCTATTCTAACCTCCAAATTCAGAATAATATCATTTGGGGGGCGATGTCAGCCGGTATCAAAGATATGTGCTTTTTGGGTTCTAGTTGTATTTATCCTCGCGACTGCCCGCAACCAATCAAAGAAGATAGCTTGCTTACTGGTGCGCTTGAGAAAACCAATGAACCATACGCGATAGCTAAAATTGCCGGGCTTAAACTCTGTGAAAGCTGCAACTTGCAGTATGGAACACGTTATATTTGCGTGATGCCGACTAATCTTTACGGACCCAATGATAATTATGACTTGAATAATGCACACGTTTTGCCAGCGCTGATGCGTAAGGCTCACGAGGCAAAAGTGCAAGGCGGAAAGGAAATGATTGTTTGGGGGACTGGGGCTCCTAGACGCGAATTTCTCTACGTTGATGATCTTGCGGATGCCTGTGTGTTTCTGATGCAAAACGGGGTTCGTGAGGGTATGTATAACGTAGGTTGTGGTGAAGATATTACTATAAGAGATTTGGCTCAGAAAGTAATGGACGCTGTTGGGTTTGAGGGCGAGGTGATTTTTGATGCATCAAAACCAGATGGCACACCCCGCAAGTTGTTGGATGTCTCCCGAATGTCTAATCTTGGATGGAAACCGAAATTATCCTTGATCGATGGGCTCGCCAAGACATACGAAAATTACCTTGAAAATACGAAAGTAACGCTGTGAACAAAGAAAATAAAGTCGCCCTTATTACAGGTGTAACCGGCCAGGATGGCGCGTATTTGGCTGAGTTTTTGTTGGAAAAGGGGTATATCGTTCACGGTATTAAGCGCCGTACAAGCTTATTTAATACGGATCGAATAGACCATCTTTACCGGGATCAGCACGAAAAAAGTTTGCGGTTTTTCCTGCATCACGGCGATATGACAGATAGTTCCAGCCTCACGCGGATTATTCAGAAAACGCAGCCCGACGAAATATATAATCTGGCTGCCCAAAGTCATGTTGCGGTTAGCTTTGAGGAGCCGGAGTATACCGCAAACTCTGATGCCTTGGGCGCGCTGAGGATTCTTGAGGCGTTAAGAATACTCGGCATGGAGAAAAAGACCCGTTATTATCAGGCTAGCACCTCCGAGCTGTATGGCCTTGTTCAGGAAATACCCCAAAAAGAAACGACACCTTTTTATCCCCGCAGTCCGTATGCAGTTGCAAAGCTTTATGCATACTGGATCACTGTTAACTACAGAGAAGCGTATGGCATGTACGCGTGTAACGGGATTCTTTTTAACCACGAAAGTCCGATACGTGGTGAAACGTTTGTTACGAGAAAAATTACTCGGGCACTTGCCCGTATTAAGCTTGGGCTTCAAGACTGCCTTTACCTTGGAAACCTTGATGCCAAACGCGATTGGGGGCATGCGAGGGATTACGTCGAAATGCAGTGGTTAATGCTTCAGCAGGAACAGCCGGAGGACTTTGTCATTGCATCTGGTGTGCAGTACAGCGTCCGTGATTTTGTGAATGCAGCGGCATCTGAACTAGGCATGAATATCTCGTGGAGTGGCCAAGGTGTTATGGAGAAAGGATATGATGAAAATGGAAAGCTAATTGTGGAAGTGGATCCACGATATTTTCGACCGACTGAAGTTGAGACATTACTTGGCGACGCTACAAAGGCGAAAACCAAGCTGGCATGGCAGCCGAAAACAAGCTTCCAGGAGCTGGTGTCCGAGATGGTCATCGAGGATTTAAAAGCCGCTGAGAGAGATGAGCTTGTGAAGGCGCATGGCTTTAAATATATGCGCTATAATGAGTAGAAAGTGCTGCGGAGTAATCTAAATTT
This sequence comes from Thalassospira permensis NBRC 106175, assembly GCF_000714555.1. Lineage (NCBI taxonomy): Bacteria > Pseudomonadati > Pseudomonadota > Alphaproteobacteria > Rhodospirillales > Thalassospiraceae > Thalassospira > Thalassospira permensis. The sequence goes on from NZ_AUNC01000012.1 coordinate 325,043, forward strand.
ATACCTTTGGTGCTCGAGTGAATAAATCATAAATGGGTGGTTTCATGAAATCATTTTCGGTTTTGAAAAAAACCGGATTATATTCCTTTATGTCAAATACAAGCTGGATTGTGTTTGAGAGTATTATAAGGGCAATTGTTGGATTAACTGTAGGTGTTTTTATTGCCAGATATTTGGGGCCGGAAAATTTAGGAAAGCTTAGTTATTCAAGTGCAATTGTTGGGATGTTCGGTGTTTTAGCTGGACTAGGAATGGACAGCAATATTGTACGCGATTTAGTCAAAGAAAAAGACAGGGTCGGTGAGAAAATTGGAACAACTTTCTTTTTGAAGTTATCTGGTTCATTGATTGCTGTGGTGTGTTGCATATCATCTGTTTTTATTCTCAGGTCTAATGATGTAACGGTAGTAAGTATTACAATTATTTTAGCGATGAGTATGTTCTTTTTGCCATTTGATGTTGTGAGCTTATATTTTCAATCTATCGTTAAATCAAAGTATACTGTATTGGCCAAATCATTTTCTTGTGTTCTATCTGCTATCCTGCGAATAATTCTTATTTTTAACGATGCTCCTCTAATATCCTTTGCATGGGTTGGTCTGGCAGAAGCAATGTTGTCTGCGGTAGCGCTTACGTATTTTTTCCTGTTAAAGAGAAATCAAGTCGGTTTCAGCTGGACATACAAGTTTGAAACAGCGAAGAAAATACTGGCAGAGGGGTGGCCGCTGTTACTGTCTACTGCCGGCGCTGCTCTTTATATGAGGGCGGACCTTGTTATGCTCGGGCAATTAAGTTCTAACCACTCTGTAGGTATTTATACTGCAATGCTCCGCATTTCAGAGATTTGGTATTTTCTGCCGGCAGCATTTATTTCCTCCCTACAGCCTTTCTTGGTTCGGGCACGTGAGATAAGTCGAGATCTTTACATTTTTCGATTGCGTGTTTTGTATGAGTTTATGATTTTACTAAGTGTTTCTGTCTCAATTTTCATTTCTCTCTTTTCAGATTATTTAGTCCAGATAGTTTATGGCCATCAATATCAAGAGGCTGCCTTGGTGTTAAGAACCCACACTTGGGCGACAATTGCTGTCTTTTTAGGTGTTGCAAGCAGTCAGTATCTTGTTATTGAGAATTTACAAAAGATATCTTTTTATAGAACAGCTATTGGATTGCTAGCAAATATTGTTATGAATGCTTTATTTATACCAATATGGGGTGCTTTTGGGGCGGCGTTTGCGACTGTGATATCTTTCTATATTGCTACATTTTCTTTGATACTTTTTGAATCGTCTCGAGGTCAATGTTTCATAATCATTCGATCCATTCTGCCTCTTAATATTATTAATTTCATAAGGGGAGCGAAAAATGATGCAAATTTTTAAAGAAATAATAAATAATTTTTGGGGAAGAACGAAGCTCTACTCTTTGTTTTCTCTTCGGAACAAGGGGTACTTGCTTGAAATGGGCTGGTTCGAAAGTCGCAAGAAAGGTATGCCGATCAATGCGGAGGGAAACCCAATTCCATGGATTACCTACCCTTGTTTGAAATTTCTGGAAGATAGGCTACCTAGCGGTATTTCCGTATTTGAATACGGCACAGGTGGCTCAACATTATGGTGGGCTGATCGCGCTGAGAAAGTTGTGACATGTGAACACGATTCAGTTTGGTATGACAGACTTTCCGCATCTTTACCCGCGAATGTAAAATCCAACCTGGTAGCTTTGGAATATGGAGGAGACTATTGTAAAAAAGTATTGGAATATGTTGATTGTTTTGATGTCATATTCATAGATGGCCGAGATCGTGTGAATTGCGTTAAAAACTCTTTATCTGCTTTGTCAAGAGATGGTGTTCTTATACTGGATAACAGCGATGTTTCCGAATATGAGGAGGCGTTGACTTTTCTTGCGGAAAAAGGATTTAAAAGAATAGACTTTCCTGGCCCTGGGCCAATTAATATTCATCCATGGAGAACAAGTATTTTTTACAATAATGATAATGTTCTTGGGTTGTAGGAGGTCGGCTGTGAGATTTTTTTTGAATTCTTTGAGGTGGCTCCTTGGGAAAAGGCTTTATCTTATTGCGCGTATACTTGATCCGAATGCAAGGATTTTTTATTCTCAAGAGGGTGAAGACGCTATCCTAGCTCGACTTTTTAGTGCGCAAAAGAATGGGTTTTATGTCGATGTTGGAGCCCATCATCCCAGAAGATTTTCGAACACGTTTCATTTTTATCAATCCGGTTGGACGGGCATTAATATAGAACCAAATCCATCAGCAGAAGCTGTTTTTAAGAAGCAAAGACCAAGGGATATAAATCTATGCGTTGGTGTTTCTGACTGTCCTGGAAAACTTGTATATTATGAATTTAATGATCCTGCGCTTAATACATTTGACTCAGATTTGGCTCAGTCTAGAGATGAAACCGTCGCTTACACAATACTGACGACACGAGAAGTAAATGTTGAAAGGATAGATTCGATTCTGGAGAGGTCTTTACCTTTTGGCGTCGATATTGACTTTATGTCAATAGATGTCGAAGGATTGGATCTCAAGGTCTTGATGTCTAATGACTGGGTTAAATATCGACCAAAATGTGTTTTAGTTGAGTGTCTGCTTCACGAATTTAGTTTGGAATATATTCAAAACAGTGACGTCTATTCATTTTTGGTGTCAAAGGGGTATGTTTTTTTCGCTAAGACTTATAACTCTTTTCTTTTTATCGAAAAGAAATTTGCAGAATCAAAGGTGCTAACTAATTGAACTGTCCGGTAGCCTTATTCGCCTATCGTCGCATCCAACATTTGCGGTTGGTCGTGAAAAGCTTGCAGGAGAATACTCTTGCGGGTGAAACAGATTTATTTATTTTCTGTGATGGTGCTAAAAGTGCCGACGATGTTGATGCTGTAACAGAAGTCCGGTCGTTCTGCCGACGGGTTTCAGGCTTTCGCAGAGTTACCGTAATAGAGCGAGATCATAACCTGGGGTTATCGGCCTCTATTGTAGAAGGCGTAAGTCAATTATGTAACGAGTACGGCTTTGTCGCCGTCGTAGAGGACGATGTAGTAGTTTCGCGACATTTTCTGAGCTGGGTTAACGCAGCACTTAAAAAGTACGAACACGATACGAGAGTCTTCAGTGTTGGATGCTACGTATTTCCAACAGACAGAAATTTGGAAAATAGCTTCTTTCTGTCTCTTCCGGATTGTTGGGGATGGGCTGTTTGGGGTCGAAGCTGGAAATTCTATCAGGCTGACGGTGCTAGTTTGCTTAGAGAATTGAAAGCAAGAAATTTACAAAGAAAATTCGATTTTGACGGCGCCTTTCCCTACACAGATATGCTGAAAAAGCAAATCGAAGGTCAGAATGATTCTTGGGCTATTCGTTGGTCCGCATCAGTTCTTCTGGCGGGGGGGCTGACTGTATATCCCGGAAAATCTATGACCCAAAATATAGGTTTTGATGGCACTGGAACACATTGCGGCGAAAATGATATTTATGATCAGTCGCTGTCCGAAACTTGCCCGGATTTACAGGATATTCCTGTTGTAGAATCTGACGAAGCTCGGGAGGCCTGGCGTGATTTTCTCTTGAAGTTAAAGCGGGAAAACATAAGAGATAAAGTGCTTCGCCGAGTTATAAAAAAAATAAAGAGATTATTGAAATGAGTTTTTTGAAAAAAATTTTGCGAAACTGGATGCCTCCAATATTCGTTAAAGCTTACTCGTACTATTTCAATCGTGGAATAGTATTTCGTGGGAATTTTGAAAATTGGGAAGCTGCACAGGAAGCCACTAAAGGTTACGACGCAACTGAGATACTTGATAGAGTTAGATGGGCTGCTAGGCAGGTTGTTGACGGATGCGCTAAGTCGGAGAGAGATGGCGTCATTTTTGATGCAATACCCTATCCTTTTCCCCTTATCGCGACATTGCTTCGTGCGGCGGTTGAGAATGGCAACCGTTTAAAGGTATTGGATTACGGAGGGGCCCTTGGCAGTTCTTATTACCAGTGTCGAGATTTTCTTGAAGGCTTAAAAGATATTGAATGGGTTGTTGTTGAGCAGAAAAATTTTGTCAAAATCGGTAAAGAAGAATTCGAAAATGACCAACTTAAGTTTGCTCAGAGCTTGGCTGAATTAGGGTCAAATTTTACCCCGGATGTAGCGCTGATATCAGGTACTTTACAGTATCTAAGTAACCCGGATGATTTATTAAAATCTATGGTTTCTCTTAAGATTCCATATATCGTCGTTGACCGGACACCAATATTGGCGAATGGTAATACCATTATTTCAAGCCAGATTGTGCCAGAATCAATAAATAAATCTGAATATCCAATCCGGCTTTTTTCAGAGCAGGACATAAAGAAAAATATTGATAATGATTATGAACAAATAGCGTCTTTTGACGCGCTGGATGGTGCTATTGGTTTCGGAAATCTTTTGTCGAATTTTAAAGGGTACATTTTCAAGAAAAAAAATATTTGAATAATGTTCAGAAACTATTTAGTTTTATTTTAAATAGTGAGATTTATTTATTTTTTTATGCGGATGGTGATCATTTTCCGTCTGACATGCTTATCTTAAGATATCCTGCGCCAAGTATTGAAGAATTTAAGCTATGGGGTGCAGGTAGCATCTAGGCTCATATATTTAAACTGGTTCTATTGATCCCCCCAATTTCGGACCTCTCAATTCATATTGAGAGAAGTACTTTCTTAATAGCTTATCGGTTTACTGTACATTGGCATAGTAAACCTGTGGGAAAAGCGGAACCGGGCGTGGCAGAAGAAGAACGGGACGAACCGCAACGCGGTGGTGCAAATGCCGCGCAGGCGGCAATGCAGGAAATTACAGAACGTGAACTGCGTATCATCAGGATACGACGCAGGCGGCGAAGTATGTTTATCGTTGTCCTATCTACGTTCTTAACATTTTCCGCAGCATTGGCGACGATGTTACTAATCCAATCAAATCTCGATTTCAGTCGAAATATGATTAGGAGTCCTGAAGTTCGTGTAATGGGTTTTGACGGGGCCACGCTTGAGATTGTAAGGGGAAGATACAGTCAGGATGTCTCGCTAACGACAATTCCAGAAAGAATACAAAACGTATTTGTCGCTGCGTCTGATCCTGATTTCTACGGCCATCTGGGCGTGACTGTTAGTGATTTCATCCGGATTTTCAAAAGTAATGACGTCCCCGGATCAACCATAACAATGAAGGTGGCCCGAAGCTTCTTCAAAGTTCCGGAAGCCAGTGCTGGCCGCCATTTGCAGGAACTTCTTGTCGCTTTATGGCTTGAGCTGAAATTTAACAAGAAGACCATACTGCGCAGTTACCTTGAACGTACTTATATGGGGCGCGGTATTTTTGGGATTACTGCGGCATCACGCATCTGGTACGGCAGTCCAGCAGAGCGGATAACATTGCATCAGGCTGCAGTTTTGGCTGCAGCGATGAATGACCCTATCAAGTTCGATCCACTATACCATCCCAGTGATGCCGCGAATGCAGCCAATGAAATTCTCCTGAATATGGGGCGTTACAAGTATATCGAGCTTGATCGTGTTTCAGCCCTCACTTTGTTAAAGCCAAAGCTGGACGTCCAGTACGAGGATGGAGTGGTATCAAGCTACGTCGTCGATATGGTCATGAACGAAGTCGCCGAGCGTATTGGCTATACCAGTCGTGATATCGAAGTTACCACCAGCATTGATTTGTCAGTTCAAAGACAAGCGCAGAAGGTTGTGCGCGAAGTTGCCAATTTGCGATTGAAGCCAAGCGGAGTTAATCAGGCGGCATTGATTTCAATAAGTCCAGATGGCCGCGTTCGCGCGATTGTCGGAGGGGTAACATACAGCCCATTCCATCCCAACCGTGCGTGGGATGTAAAACATTTTCCAGGTCGAATGATCAAAATTATCCCTTACTATTACGCCCTGAACGAGAATAGTGATCCGGCGCAGTGGGTGAGGGACAATCGCATGGCGGCAGGAGGGTGGCGCCCGGTCAATCCTGATCATGAATATCGCGGTCAGATTTCTCTACGCGAAGCATTTGTGCGTGATGTGAACACTGTTCCGGTAAATTTGGCGGATCAGTTTGGTCTTTTGAATGTTCGCAACTATGCTCGGGAAATCGGTATCAAGAGCCCATTGTCAAACGACATACGAACAGTTGTCGGGCTCGATCCCGTGACACTCGCCGATATTGCCTCTATCCATGCTTTACCCCAGAATTCTGGTCAACCGGTACAATTAAGCTTGGTGAACAAGGTGATGTTTGCGGCCACAAATGAAGTGGTTTACCAACGTGTTCAACAAGCAGCACCGTCACGTTTGACAGACGCTGCCATTCAGGGGGCATATACCCTGTTTTCCAGCGTCACGGATCCCCAGCTTCGTCTAGACCGACCGTTTGCGGGATATGGTACAGCCGAAACCGGTGCATCGGATGCATGGTATACTGGTTTTACGTCCGACCTGATTACAGTCGTTTGGGCTGGGAATGACGATAATAGCCGAATTCCACAAATCCGCGGTGATGTAGAGCTTGCGTCTCTTTGGCGGTTATTTATGCTGGATGCACATGATGGTTTACCAATTCGTTCGATGATTCGTGCCGCATCACAACGACGCCGTGAGAATGATGGCGTAACGGATATGTGGAAAAGCGATTTGTTGAACGAAAAGCGGTAAAATCATCGAATGAGCAGGGGGAATGGTCTTCTGCCGATGTTGGGGCACAACCTGTAAATTTCAGTCGAAACGGCTGAGTGGAGCGGTTTGGCACCTGTCGTCCGCAAATCTGGTAGATATGTTGACAGATCGGGCGTTCACGGGCACAAACCGGCGTCCCTATTTGATATCAAAGGTGCTTCGTGGCCCAAAGACCATTCAAACGACAGCAGACCGTGCGCAAGGGGGCAACGACGCCGCGTAAACGCAACAAAAAGCGCGTTAGCAGCGGCAGCAGCACAAGCAGCAAGAAAAGCGGGTCGGGCATTTTAAGCAAAATCGGCGGCATGATCCCGGGGCCTGAGGCGATTGCACGTTTTATTGTTATTGTGGGCATTTGGGCGCTGGTTATTGCTGGCGGAGTGGTTGCTTATTACGGTTACGGACTGCCTGAAAAGGTAAGCTTCGAGGTTGCCAGCGAACGTAAGCCTTCCATCCGCGTGGTCAGCGTTGATGGCGTGGTACTCGGTTCTTACGGTGATCGTTATGGTAGCCCGGTAGAGGTCGGAGATCTGCCGGACCATGTCGGACAGGCGTTTGTTTCCATCGAAGATCGCCGGTTTTACGATCACTTTGGTATCGATATTCTGGGGATTCTGCGTGCCAGCTGGGTCAATCTGATGTCAGGGCGTATTGCCGAGGGCGGCAGCACGATCACCCAGCAACTTGCAAAGAATCTGTTCCTGTCACCGGAACGCAATTTCGGGCGTAAGATCGAAGAAGTCCTGCTGGCGCTTTGGCTGGAATTCAAATTTTCCAAGCAACAGATTCTGTCGCTTTATCTGAACCGTATTTATTTTGGATCGGGGATGTATGGCATTGATGCCGCGTCCCGGCACTATTTCGGAACCGACCCTCGGCGCCTTAATCTTTACGAAGCGGCAGTTCTGGCTGGATTGCCAAAGGCGCCAAGTCGTTACAACCCGCTGGTTGATCCGGAAGATTCCGCAAAACGTGCCAATATTGTTCTCGATGCCATGGCATCAAATGGGGTGATTACTGGCGCGCGTGCCGAGCGCGCCAAACAGCGGACTGTCCGTACCACTCGACAGGGAAAAAGCGGACCCGGTGTCCGGTATTTTACCGATTGGGTGCTGGATCGTGTCCGTGATTACATCGGTTACGTTGATCAGGATCTGACGATCAACACCACACTTGATTCCCGTCTTCAGGAAATTGCCGAACTCAATCTTGAACGTGCTTTGGCAAGCCCCGTTGCGCAGCAAAAGCATGTAGGTCAGGCAGCCCTTCTGGCGATGACCCCGGATGGGGCCGTTCGCGCAATGGTTGGTGGGCGTAACTATTTCGAAAGCCAGTATAACCGTGTGACACAGGCACGGCGCCAGCCCGGTTCCGTGTTCAAACTGTTTGTGTATCTGGCAGCCTTGGATAAGGGGATCGGGTCGAACGACTGGATGCGCGACATGGCAATATCCGTTAACGGATGGGAACCGCGAAACTTTGATCGCAAACACCATGGCACCATGTCGATCCGCGATGCGGTGGCAACATCGAATAATTCAATCGCGGTTCAGGTCGCGATGGAAGTCGGGTTGGATAATGTGATCAAAAAGGCTCACGATATGGGTGTTTCTGCCGAACTTGGGCGGGAACCCAGTCTGGCACTGGGCACCAGCGAGGTTTCGATGCTTGAGCTGACCGGTGCCTATGCCATCGTCGCCAATGGCGGATTTTCGGTGTTTCCGCATGCGATCCGTAAAATTGTCGGTCAGGGCGGCGAAGTTCTATATGAGCGCAATGACGAATTCCCTGTCCGTCTGATGAACCCGCTGCACGCGGGGGAAATGAACAATATGCTCTCATCTGTCGTTGCCAAGGGCACGGGACGCAATGCGATCATTGATCGTCCTGCTGCGGGCAAGACGGGCACAACATCGGATTCCCGTGATGCGTGGTTCATTGGCTATACCGCTGAACTGGTTGCAGGGGTCTGGATGGGGAATGATAACGGCAGTCCGATGGATGATGTGTCCGGCGGGGACCTTCCAGCCAAGCTTTGGCATGATTTCATGCTGCATGCTCATCAGAACCTGCCGGTTCGCTCACTTGGCAAGGCCGCGCTTGCGCGGTCGCAAAAGGTGGGCGAAGACGGCAGTTGGCGTGACTTTACTTCTGGCTTCACAACCGGCAACAAAAAGCAGTAACCGGCTTTGACACAAGTACCGCAAAGGTACTTAAGGTGCGGTGCGGATGCATCGCCCCTTTTCGTTTCGGCCAAGAAAAAATGGCCGGTATCCGTTACGGAAAACCGGCCATCAAGTTTGCAGTTTGCATGGCTTCATCGGGGGAGTCCGACGAAGCCGAGGGAGGTCTCACCTGTCGAATATCGCGATGTTATCAAGGGTCAGGGGTGCAATCTTCCCCTTGCATCGCAAGGACATCCGCATGCACCGTTCAGGGCGGTACATCGGCGAGAGCATCAGGCCGCTACAGCCTGATCACTGAGCTTCTCGAGGAATTCCAGACATTCCTCGATCTGCGAAATTTCGATGAATTCATTGGCCTTATGGGCCTGTTTGATACTGCCAGGACCGCAGATGATCGACGGGATGTTGCCCTGCTTTTCGAAAATCCCGCCTTCGGAACCGTAAGAAACCTTGCCCGAAACTTCCGGGACGATGTTGCGAACCAGCTCGAACGCTTCTGCATCCGTGCAATCACCCATTCCGGGATAGGAAAAGATTTCTTCCCATTCAAATCCGGTTTCGGCTTCTTTGGCTTTCATTTCCGCATCGAGGGTTTCAAGGATTTTCTCTTTGATCCCGTCAAGAACGGCCTTGGCGTCGTGTTCCGGCAGATGGCGAATTTCGAACGTGAATTCGCAGAAATCCGGTGTGACATTGGTCGCTGTTCCGCCGCCAATGGTGGTGGTTAGCATGGTGCTATGCGGCACCGTGAAGTCATTGTCGAAGGGGCCGTTTTCTTCAAATTCACGTGCCAGATCGGAAATCATCGTAATGGCGCGTGCCGCATATTCGATGGCGTTGACATGGCGAGGGGCAAAGGATGAATGCCCGGCTGTTCCGGTGACGGCAACCCGCATCGAAAATTTACCCTTCTGACCATTGATGACTTTCATCTCGGTCGGTTCGCCAATCACGGCAAGGCGTGGCGGAGTTTTAAGGTTTGCCAGATGATCGACCATCGAACCCACACCCAGGCAACCGACTTCCTCGTCATAGGACAGGCAAAGATGGAACGGGATCGCCAGATCGCGTTTGACCAGTTCCGGCACCATTGCCAGCGCACAGGCCGAAAAACCTTTCATGTCGGCAGAACCGCGACCAAACAGTTTGCCGTCGCGTTCGGTCAGTTCAAATGCCGGGCTGATCCAGCTTTTTTCAAGGGCAGGAACCACGTCTGTATGCCCCGAAAGCGCGATGCCAGGGACATCCTTCGGACCGATGGTTGCCAGAAGGTTTGCCTTCTCGCCCGTTTCGTCATGGAACAGTGTGCTTTCGATGCCATATTGCGCAAGATAGTCACGGACAAAATGGATCAGACCGAGATTCGAGTTCTTGCTGGTGGTGTCGAACGCCACAAGTTTGCCAAGCAGATCAATGGCATTATGCAGGCGGGACATGTTTGGTTTGCTCATTTTATTATCGCTTCTCGTTTCTCGGAATATTAGGCCGACTGCGCCGTATTGCGGTACTTCTCGCGCCATTTCTGCCATTCACGGCGAATGGTCAGGACGATGAACAGGACGGTCAGGGCAAAGAACGCCCATGAAATCCACGAATGGAAGAATACGCCCAGATCGCCGCGCGAAATTGCCAGCGACCGGCGCATATTGTCTTCGAACATCGGCCCCAGAATGAAGGCAATCAGGAACGGTGCTGCCGGAATGTTCAGGATCATCATGACGAAGCCGACAATCCCCATGACCAGAAGGACGCTGACATCAAACGGGCTGGCACCGATCGAATAGATGCCAAACACGCACAGAACCAGAATGCAGGGCAAAAGCAGCGTCTGGGGAATGCGCGAAATTTTCGCAAAGGCACCTGCCGTCAGTTTGCCGGCAACAAACAGGAACACCGAACTGAACAGGATGCCGATAAACAGCGAATAGACTTCACCGATATTGTTCTGGAAAAGCAGCGGACCCGGCGTCAGGCCATGGATCATAAATGCGCCCAGCATTACACCCGTAATGACGTCACCCGGAACACCGAGTGCGAGAAGCGGGATCATGGTCGCCCCGCAGCAGCCATTGTTGGCAGACTCGGATGCCGCAACGCCTTCCAGTTCGCCTTCGCCGAATTTATCGCCGTTTTTCGATGTCCGGCGGGCTTCGCTATAGGAAAAGAAAGCGGCAGTTGACGGCCCGATGCCTGGAATGGCGCCGAGTATCACACCGATAACACTGCCCCGCAGGATCGATTTCACGCTGCCGCGGAATTCGGCCATGGTCAGGCGATTATCGCCAAGCTTCATGGCCGCATTGTTGTCCTCGGGCCGGAAGACGATCATCTTGATCAGTTCCGGCAAGGCAAACAGGCCGATCAGCACCGGTACAACACCGAGGCCCGATTTCATGTCTTCTGTTACGGCAAAGCGGAACGAGCCATATATATCCTCGCCCACGGTTGCCAGAAGCAAACCGATACAGGCGGAAATGATGCCAAGAACAAGTGACCGACCTGAAATGCTGGCAACGATGGTCAGTGAAAAGGCCATCAGCATGAAATATTCCGGCGGTCCGACCCGAAGTGCAAACATCGCAAGCGGCATCGCCAGGAAGAACAGCGAGATATTCGAAATAAAGTCGCCAATGCAGCTTGAAACCAGCGCCATATTAAGCGCCTTGCCACCTTTGCCCTGCTGGGCCAGCGGATAACCATCAAGAACGGTACAGGCCGCAGACGCGGTACCCGGCGTTTTGATCAGGATCGCCGAAATCGATCCGCCATAGGTCGACCCTTTGTAAAGGGCAACCAGAAGCAGAATGCTGGTTACCGGCGGCAGATAGAAGGTAAATGGCAGGGCAAGGGTCACGGCCATCGTACCGGTCATGCCCGGTATGGCACCAATGATCACACCACCCCAGATCCCGGCCGCCATGGCAATGAAGTTGGGCAGCGTTGCGACGGCTTCAAAGGCGTAAAGCAGTTCATTCCACATGAAGGGGCGCTTTCAAATCAGATCAGGGTCACGAAATCGGCCGCTAATGCCGAAAACAGATGGCCTTCGGGGAAAGGCGTGTGGGTGACTTCGGTGAAAACAAGATAAAGCAGGATCGGAAAAACGATTGTCAGTCCGATCATCCAGATTTTGCGGCTGTAATTGCCGGTCATCAGGAAAAGATAGGCCAGAAGCATAATGGTCGCGGGGACAAAACCGATTTCCGGCATCGCATAGGCGAATGCGGCAAAGCCGATCAGGACTCCGGCAAAACGCACAATCAGTTTACGATTTCGGTACATTGTTGCGCCAATTGACATGACACGGTCGTTCGCGGCTGCCCGCATCTTTGGAATGGCAAAAAGAATGGCAAGGATGCCCATAACCAGCCCGACCACGGTAATAACACGTGGCCACATATCAGGTGGCGGGGCAAATCCGGGAATGAAAGACGGAACCTTCACATAGATCGGGATCAGGACGAACAGGACAAAGGCAAAGAATGCCGTTGCGATCAGTCCGGTATAAAAATCGCGATTGGGAGTCATGGTTCCGTCTCACATTCAGAAAATTAAGGGGTGCGGATTACTGAATGTAACCGAATTTCTTGGCCATGCCGTTATAGAGCTCGTACTGGCTCTTGACGAAGGCAGCCGGGTCCTGGTCACCAACGACGGAGACAGAGCCGCGTTTCTTGGCAAGATCAAGCCACTGGTCGTTGGTTGCAACGTTCGAAAGGATGTCTTTCCATTTTGCAACAACGTCTTCCGGCAGATCTTTCGGGGCGAACAATGCGCTCCAGCCGTCAACCTGTCCGGCAAGATTGTAACCAAGTTCCTTGGCAGTTGGAACGTCAGGAAGGGCATCCATGCGTTTCGGAGCGTAAACCATCAGTGCACGCATTTTGCCAGCTTCGATGTGAGGCATCAGCGAACCGGCCGCAATAGCCAGGAAGTCGACGTGACCGCCAAGAAGAGCTGCGGCAAGGGCGCTGCCGCCTTTGTATGGCACGAGGGTGGAAGCAGACAGCGGATCCAGATCGGCATCGGCGAGAAGGGCCTGAACCGTAAAGCCGTCAATCGCGGTGGGGCCGGATGCAGCATAGGTGGTCGCGCCATTGCTTGATTTGATTTTGGCAAGCAGCTCATCAACGGTTTTGATGTCCGAGTTTGCATTGACTGCAAGGATCATCGGGGTTGATTCAAGAATGCCAAGGAAGGTGTAATCATCCCAGGCAACCGGGCTGTCGGTGTAAACGGCCGGGTAAAGCGCCATGCCAACGCGTGACAGCAGCAGGGTGTAACCATCCGGCTTCTGTTCGGTGACGTAACGGGCACCATTCATGCCACCATTGCCGGTTTTGTTCACAACCACGACCGGCTGTTCGTTGGTGTAATTGCGCGCGGTTTCAGCCAGGGCACGACCGGCAAGATCCGATGCGCCACCTGCGCCATAAGGCACGACAAGGGTGATGGCTTTTTCTGGATAGTCAGCGGCCTGTGCGGTCGAAACCAGTGTTGTGGTTGCAAGAACTGCAGCCGCAAAAGTCGCGGCCTTTTTGAGCTGTCGAAACATTTTTCATGTCTCCCTGTTTGGTGGTGGCAGGATTGCCCGAGCTCGTCGTTTTTTGTTTTGTATACATTCCATCGCAAACTATAACTCGTGACGCAAAAAATTAATTTCAGTATAACTAATTTACATACTGAAATGAGTCGCGGGCCAACCAATGAATTTGCGAGAACTTGAAAGCTTCAACGCCTTTATGACCTACGGTTCCGTCACCAAGGCGGCACAGGCCATGAATATCAGTCAGCCCATGGTCAGTCGGTTGTTAAACAGTTTTGAAAAATCTGTCGGGTTTGCGTTGTTCAACCGCAAACGAAACCAGCTTTCGCCAACGACCGAGGCATTGCAGTTTCACACAACGGTTCTGCGGTCGCTTAATTCTCTGCGTGAAATCGAAACACAGGCCCGCGCCATTGCCAACGAGCAGCTTGGCAGCATCCGGATCGCGGCCCAGCCGATCTATGTTGATACCTATCTTCTTGATGTGGTTGCAAAGTTCAAGTGTGCCCACCCCAATGTTGCTGTCAGTATTACCGATACCGGTCTTGAAGGCATGCTGGATATGGTCACGACCCGGCAATGTGATTTGGGAATTGGCATCACGCTTGATCTTCAGGATCCCAATATGGAAGTCATGCCGCTTGCGCAATGTCGCGCGGTGTGCCTGATGCCGCGCAATCACCGGCTGGCCGGATTTGAAACCATTGATATCGATCTTTTGCGCGGTGAAAGCTTTGTCGAACTTTCGATCGGATCGCCGCTTCGCACCAAGATTGATTATATTTTCCAGATCGCAGGCTGGCCGCGCAAGATCGCGGTCGAAGCCCGCACCATCCGAACCATTTCCCGACTGGTTGAACGCAATGTCGGTATCGCTGTTATTGATCCGTTCGCCACTTTGCTGGTCGACGAGGAAAAGGTTGTCGCACGCCCGCTGACCCCGGCAATTGAATGGGATGTCGCACTTTTCCGATCATCGGGGGAACTCAGCGCGGTCGAACGCAGTTTTCTAAGCTTCCTGCGTGCTGAATTGCCCGACCTGCGAAAGGCGGGATGTGTTCTGTGATGTGTGTGCTATGCCCGTTTGTCAAAAGCCAGCCGGGCGGCAAGTGCAAGAAATACGCAACCGGTGAAGATCTGGAACGCGCGTGCCAACCGGGCCGAGCGTGACAGAAACTGGCCAAGCTTTCCGGCAAAACCGCCCACCAGACAGTTGATGATCGTGCCGCCGATATTGAGGATCACACCAAGGATCAGAAACTGCGCCAGCACCGATCCGCGTCCCGGATCGACGAATTGGGGAATGAAGGCGAGAACGAACACAATGATCTTGGGATTGAGCAGATTGACGACGATCCCGTCGCCCCAGGCTTTCATCGCGGTTGCCGGTGCGGTTTTCGTTGGTTTCAGAACGTCCCCGCGATCCCGGAAGGACTGAATGGCCAGCCATACCAGATAGCCAATCCCGGCCCATCGCAGAATTTCCAGCGCAACCGGATGGGCGGCCATCACGGCAGCCAGTCCCAAGCCGGCAAGAAGAGTATGGATCATTGCCCCCGTCGCAATCCCGAAGCTGGCGGCCAAACCGGCACGCGGACCGGATTTGATCCCTTGCCCCAGACAAAACAGCATGTCGTTACCCGGCGTCATGTTCAGCGCCAGCGCCGTCGGGATGAAAATCAACAGGGTTTCAACAGGGATCAGCATATCGGGGCTCCGTTGGGATCAAGTACCAGCACCATAACGATGCAGGGCTGAACCGTTCTTCTTTAACCAGTGCTGCTGTTTCTTTGATGGGCCGTAAAGATCTTCGACGACAGCCCAGAAACGCGCACTATGGTTCAGTTCCTGAAGATGGGCGACTTCGTGGGCAACCACGTAATCCAGCACATCTTCAGGGGCGAGGACGAGTCGCCAGCTAAAGGACAGATTGCCATTCGATGAACAACTGCCCCAGCGCGTTCGCGTATCTTTCAGCGAAATGCGATTGACCTTCTTGCCGATCCGTTCGGCATAGGCGTGCGCACGGGGCGCGATTTCAAGCTTTGCCTGCTTTTTCAGCCAGTCGGAAACCCGGCGATTGGTATGCTCCGGAAGTCCCGAAACCCAGATCACACCTGCTTCGGCCCAAACACCGCGCTTGGCGTCGGGCACCGTGCGGATCGCATGTTCATTACCCATGAACGGCACCCAGGCCCCCGGAACGAACTGCACACGTTCGGGCAGGCGGCTCATATGGGCGGTGACCCAGTCGCCATGCTGATACAGCATCGAGATCGCTGTTTTGCGCGATATGCCGTTCGGAACGACGATTTCAACACCGTCAAACGCCGGATCGATCCGCAATTTGAGTCGCGTCGCACGCGCGCTTGGCCGCAACCGGACCGGCAAGGGGCCGATTTGCGGCAGATCGATTTCGGTTTCTTCGATATTTCGCAGCATTCAGGGTGAATTTTTCCAAAAGCGGGGTGGAATTTTCGTACTTTTTGCGCCTTTTTGGCCGGAAGGGCATCTTGCCCCTTGCCCGGCAGTAGTGTTTTCCTATACTCCGCGCTCAAGGTCTAGGGGACTTTTGCAATGTATGTGTTGCAACCCCGCAAGGGACGTTGGCCTGAATGTGCCGCGCCCCGGTTTACATCGGAAGAAGAAAGGCGTCACTCCAATGAGCGATCAGGTCAAAAAGGTGGTGCTTGCCTATTCAGGCGGGCTTGATACCTCCATCATCCTGAAATGGCTGCGCGAAGAATATAACTGCGAAGTCGTGACTTTCACCGCCGATCTCGGCCAGGGCGAGGAACTGGAACCCGCCCGCAAGAAAGCCGAGATGTTTGGCGTCAAACAGATTTTCATCGAAGATCTGCGCGAAGAATTCGTTCGCGACTATGTCTTCCCGATGTTCCGTGCGAACGCCCTTTATGAAGGTGTGTATCTGCTCGGTACCTCAATCGCGCGTCCGCTGATTGCCAAACGCCAGATTGAAATCGCCGAAGAAGTCGGTGCAGATGCCGTTTCCCACGGTGCCACCGGCAAGGGCAACGATCAGGTCCGTTTCGAGCTTGGTTACTATGCCCTTAAGCCGAATGTAAAAGTCATTGCGCCTTGGCGTGAATGGAAACTGAATTCGCGTACCGCCCTTCTTAACTTTGCCCGCGAACATCAGATTCCGATCTCGGCTGACAAGCTGGGCGGGGATGAGCCCCCATATTCAACCGATGCCAACCTTCTGCACATTTCCTATGAAGGCAAGGCGCTGGAAGATCCGTGGGTCAAGCCGAACGAACAGATGTTCGAACGGACCGTATCGCCGCAGAACGCACCCGATGCGATCACCACGATTGAAATCGAGTTTGAACAGGGTAACCCGGTTGCCGTGAATGGCGAACGTATGAGCCCGGCGACCCTTCTGACCAGGCTGAACGACGTTGCGGGCAAAAACGGCATCGGTCGTCTTGATCTGGTCGAAAACCGTTATGTCGGCATGAAATCGCGCGGCGTTTACGAAACCCCGGGTGGCACCATCCTGTCGGTGGCGCACCGCGCAATGGAAAGCATTACGCTTGACCGTAATGCCGGTCACCTCAAGGACGAGCTCATGCCGCGTTACGCCGAGATGATCTATAATGGCTACTGGTGGTCGCCGGAGCGTCAGGCCCTGCAGCGCCTGATCGACGAAACCCAGAAAACCGTCAACGGTGTTGTTCGTCTTGACCTGTACAAGGGCAACGTCACGGTTACCGGCCGCAAATCGCCGAACTCGATCTACTCCGAAGAGCATGTCACCTTCGAAGCAGATACTGTTTACAACCAGCGCGATGCAGAAGGCTTCATCAAGCTGAACGCTCTTCGCCTGCGTCTTGGTTTTGATCGCGACGGCGTGAAGTAAGTTTCACCGTTGTGATGCATTACGAAACGAGGGGTGTTCATCACCCCTCGTTTTTGTTTTGAAGCTTGGTTATAAGCACCCGATGCAGCGCTATAAATGTACCGTCGAATATAATGGGCGTCCCTATCACGGGTGGCAGTTCCAGGACGAGGTGATCTCGGTCCAGCAGGTTTTTGAAACCGCGCTGGAAAAGTTCATCGGAGAATTTGTGCGCGTATATGTATCTGGCCGAACCGATGCCGGGGTACATGCCTTTGGTCAGGTCGTGCATTTTGACCTGCCCCGCACCTATCCGGCCGATGCCGTAATGAATGCAATCAATCATCACCTCAAACCTGACCCGGTTGCCGTGATTGACTGCGTTGAAGTCGGTGAAGACTTTCACGCCCGGTTTTCATCCAAGAAACGGTACTACATGTATCGCATCGTCAATCGGCGGGCGCCGCTGACGATTGATGCCGGTCTTGCATGGGGTATTTTCAAGCCGCTTGATATTGATGCGATGAACGAAGCTGCGGCCTATCTTATCGGCACGCATGACTTCACAACCTTCCGCGCAAGCGAATGCCAGGCCAAAAGCCCGATAAAAACACTGGAAAAGCTTGTCGTGACGCGCAGCGAGCATGACCCGCTTGATATTCGTGTGCATACCGAAAGCCGGTCATTCCTGCATCATCAGGTCCGTAATATGGTCGGTACTCTTGTTCTGGTCGGCAAGGGCAACTGGAAGCCGATTGACGTCAAAACAGCACTGGAAGCTTGCGATCGCAAGGCAGGCGGTCCGACTGCTCCGGCTGACGGGCTTTATTTCGTCAAGGTCGATTACTGAACATTACGGATCTGCCGAAATTTGGCTTTCTGGTCGTTTTGATCATTTTTTGCACAAATGTTCAGTTGTTTTGATATTCTGTTATTGAACTAATAGTTAAAGAACACCAGATTCCAATAAGATAAATGCGATTTTTAAATCGCTATGTTGTTCAGGTCCGATCCATCCTGACTATCGGTCAGAATTATGGGTTGTGGGAGTTTTTTGCGTTGGTGTCTTGGGGGCCAGTGCAATGGGGTCAGGGGACGATAGATCATGTCCAGAAGTATTGTTTTCAAGGTTGCGTTGGCCGCTTTGATCATTTTGATCAGCGGTATTTTCCTGCTTGGCGTTGTGATCATGCAGCGTATTGATCAGCAGGTCAGTGATACCAGTCTGCAATCGCAAAAGCTCAACCTGCGTGTTGCCGCTCTTTTGTTGCAGGATGCCTATCCGGATTTGAAAGTTACCATCGGTGCAGACGGTGAAACGACCAAACTGGTTATGCCGGAAATTCCCGATCTTTCATCGCATAGCCTGATCGACCGTATCGGAACCGCCACAGGCCAGACGGCAACCGTGTTTTCCTGGGTGCCTGCCGAAAAGGACTTTGTTCGCGTTTCGACCAATATCATCAAGCCGGATGGCCAGCGGGCCGTTGGTACGATGCTGGGGAATGGCAGTGCTGCCTATGGCCCTACCACCTCGGGAAAAACATTCCGTGGCGAGGCGGTCATTCTTGGCACCGCCTATATCACCCAATATACGCCGATCTTTAATCCGGGCGGTGATGTGATCGGCATTCTTTATGTCGGTATTGCCAAGGCCGAAGTTGCCGAAGTTGCAACTGCTATCGAGCTTCGTATCGCGATTGCCGGTATTGTCGTTGCCCTGATCGCCGGGGTGTTGCTGGTGGTTCTGTTGCGCTGGCAGCTTGGGCCGCTTCATGTTCTGGGCAATACCATTGCCCGTTTTGTCGACCGCGATTTTTCCGGCGATGTTGCCTATACGATGCGCAAGGATGAAATTGGTGTGATTGCTGATGGTCTTGTCCGCTGGAAGGAAACAGCAGGCCAGATCAAGGAAGCCGAAGAAGCACGCATCACGGCCGAAAAGCGTAACGAGGATGAACGCGTTCAGCAACGCAACCGTCTTGCGAAGCAACTTGAGGAATCGGTCGGTCAGATCGTTTCGTCGGTGCGTCAGGCGACCGAGGGCATGATGCGCTCAACCCGCCAGATGCGTGAATCAGCGGATCATTCGGTCCGTCAAAGCAGCCATGTCAGCGAAGCCGCCAATGAGTCGGCCCGCAGTGTCCAGACGGTTGCTGCCGCGACCGAGGAACTTTCGGCATCAATTACCGGCATCGGAAGCCAGGTTGACGAATCGACATCGATTGCGGAGACCGCCGTTACCGAAGCATCGCGGGCTAACGAAATGGTTAGCGGCCTCGCCGAAGCTGCCGAGCGGATTGGCGAAGTCGTCAGTCTGATTAACGATATCGCCGCACAGACCAACCTTCTGGCACTAAACGCCACCATCGAGGCCGCCCGCGCCGGCGAGGCGGGCAAAGGCTTTGCTGTTGTTGCGCAGGAAGTCAAAAACCTTGCCAATCAGACGGCAAAGGCAACCGATGAAATTGCCCAGCAGATTGGCGCGATCCAAAGTGAAACCAAATTGACGGTCGAGGCCATCGAAAAAGTGACCCAGACCATCGCGACCATCAACGATATCACCAATGGCATTTCGTCGTCAGTGTCCGAACAGAATGCTGCTGTTGGCGAAATTGCCAATAGCGCCTCGACCGCATCGCGTGGTTCAAGCGAGGTCGTCAGCAATATCGAGGAAATCCATCAGGCCGCCAGCAGCAGCGGTGCTGCCGCAAACGAGCTTGATACAAATGTCGGTGCGTTGTCAGGACAGATCGAAACCCTGCACAGAACCGTATCCGACTTCCTCAAACAGCTGCGTGCCGGTTAAGGTTTTTTGGTTCTTCGGGTGAGTTTCGCTCACCCGAAGAACCAATGCCACAGAAACGGCAGGGTGAGCGCGGTGGCCAGCGTATTTAACCCCATTGCAAGACCCGAAAACGCCCCGGCCGTTTCATTGACCTGAAACGCCCGTGCTGTACCGATCCCGTGTGCGGCAACCCCCATGGCAAATCCGCGCGCCCGCCAGTCTTTCAATCGTGCCAAGTTCATCACCATCGGACCGAGCGTTGCGCCGACAATACCGGTAGCGATTACGCAAACCGCAGTCAGGGCCGGGACACCGCCAATTTCATCGGCAATACCCATAGCAACAGGTGTCGTAACTGATTTCGGTGCCAGGGACGCCAGTGTTTCCGGGCTGGCCCCAAGGGCCCAGGCCAGCACAACCGTGCTGACACTCGCAACCAGCGATCCGAACAGCACACCGAAAATAATCACCGGCAATGCCCGTTTCAGTGTTTCCATCTGGCGAAATAGCGGCACGGCAAGGGCGACCGTTGCCGGGCCCAAAAGAAAGTGCACAAACTGCGCCCCTTCGAAATAGGTGGCATAAGGCGTACCCGTGCTTTCCAGCAGAAGCGCAATCAACGCAATGGCGATTACCACCGGATTGCAAACCGGATTACGGTTGGTTTTCTGATACAGCCAGAACCCGATGGAATAGGCGACAAGCGTAATGGTAAGGCCGGTCAACGGCTTGGTCGAAAGATAAACCCAAAGCTGCGTGATATCTGTCTCGCCCATTATTTTGCCTCCCCGTCGCTAACCGATGCCTTCGGTTTGGGAAGAAGTTTCGACATCAGAAGGGCGGTCAGTACCATCGCAAGCAGGGTGGAAAAAATCAGGGCGGCGGTAATCGGCAACCAGTCCCCGCGCAGCCGGTCAAGCTGCGTTACAACACCGACACCGGCCGGAACGAACAGCAGCGAAAAATGGATCAGAAGGTTATCGGCTGCATCTGTCAAAACCTTGGGCGGGTGGCGTTTGACAATCAGCCCGATAAACAAAAGCCCAAGCCCGATCACCGGGCCGGGGACCGGCAGGTCAAACAGTTCCGATATTACCTCGCCAAACAGCTGGCAGACGAGGATCAGGGCAAACGCAGCAATCATCAGCAACCTCCCGACATTTATGTCTTTGGATTAGACATAATGACTTTGCGCCCGTTCGACTTTTATTAATAACGAAAAACGCCCGTGCGGAAATGGCACAGGCGTTTGAAGTCATTCGATATTTCAGGTGGCCCTAAAGGATTTCCAGAACACTTTCCGGCGGTCGCCCAATGGCGGCCTTGTGGCCATTGACCACAATCGGGCGTTCAATCGCGCGCGGATGGGCACAAAGGGCTTCGATCAGCGCGTCACCACGAAGATCGGCAATGCCTTCTTCTTTGGCTTCTTTTTTGCGCAGGATATCTTCTGGGGCCATGCCCAGCATGCCAAGAATTTCGTTTAATTCCTGCGGGGTGGGCGGCGTATCCAGATACTGGATCACGTCGGGGGTGATCCCCTGCTCCTCAATCAGTGCAAGAGTCTGGCGCGACTTGGAACAACGCGGATTGTGATAGATACGGACCATCATATTCATGGTTCTCCTTCACGTAAAAGGCAGCCTGTATCGGTTCTTTTTAGGGGCTCGATACCGATTGCACCAGTCTGTTGTTGCCTATTTCACCATCATCCAGATCGCCATCGCGACCATCATGATGTTTTCCGTCAGTGAAATGAAACCAAGCGGAACATTGCTGTCCCCACCGACACAGGCACATTTAAGATCGCGCTTATCGATATAAACCGCCTTGAAAACCGATATCGCCCCGATTGTCCCGATGAAAAGGGCAACGGGAACGGCAATCCACATAAGCGCGCCAACAATCATAAGCACACCTGCCAGTGCTTCACCAAACGGGTAAAGATAGGCATATCGCACCCACCGTTGCGCCAGCAGGTCATAACCCAGAAACATGTTGGAAAAACTTTCGATATCCCGAAGCTTCAGGATGGCAAGGATGCACATCGACGTTGCGATGAACCATTCAACTGCCCGAACAGTCAGAAAATCACCAAAAGCAGCCCAGCTAAGGCCCAGCGCCATAAGGGCTGCCATGCCAAAAACGGCAATGACCGGCTGATAGGTAACCGAATTGCCATCATTTACCGGCTTGCCGAAATATTCCCGCAATTCGTCATGGCCACCGATCCGTTCGCCATCAATGAATGTCTGCGGTGTCGTATCGACATTGTGTTCTGCCTGAAAGTCGTCGGTTTCTTTCCGGGTGGTCAGCCAGTGATCATCGACGGCGTATCTTTCTCTTTTCAAAAGATCGCGCGATTTCAGGCCGAACGGGCAGATATGCTCGTCCATCACCATCCGGTAAAGCGTTGCCTTGCGTGTCTGTGCGGTCATGACTTGATCTCTCTCGTCTTGCCTTTGGGTCTACGCTTTTATGGAACTTGTCGGGGCGGCATTTGTTCCACATAACGCAGAAACGCCTTCTTTCGGGGTTTGAAAAACGCCAGGGCAGTAATCAGATGCCGTCAATCATGGAGAGCAGATCGTTCAGGTGATCCAGATCGCTATCAATGATCCGGGTGGCGGTGTCATAGCCAAACCCCTGCCGTGCAAGTGCAGCCAGATCCTTGTCGCGTTTTTCATCCCGCTGGTCGGGGCGGCGAAACGGGCCAAGCCGACGGCGTCGGGCATAGGCCGCGGCGGCGGCAAGGTTGGGATCGGTACCCCGGACATCTTCGTAGGCCGCCTGATCGGCTTCCTGTCTGAGGTCGGTGATGGTGTCATCAATCATGTGCGAAGCAATGCCGCGTGCATTCAGATCGGCGGCGATAACCCGCATGGCTTTGCCCTTGCGCAGAAGCGATCTGGCACGTCCCTTGGCATAGGCAGTGTCATTGATAAATCCGGCATTCTCGCAAGTGTTCAGAACGCTTTTCATCCATTCTTCGGCTTCCTGCGGATCGGTGCCGTATTCCGCAACCGAAAGCCTGATTTTGCCGCGCATCAGTTTTTCAAGCCGGGCACGTGACGCGGCAAAGCGTTCCAGATACCAGGTGGCATAATTCATCAGATAGTCGCGCGTGACCCGGCGCGGCTTTTTGGGTTCGCGTGGATTACGGTCTTTACCTTTAGCCCTGCCTTTGTCGGTAAAACTGGCGTTTCCGCCAAATTTTTCCGCTTGGCTGTCAGGCGCTAAATCACTGCGGTTTTCGTGTGATTCTTTCATTTCACCCAATGCTGATCGATACGCACCCTTGCACTTGATGCCCGACTCTCCCTATTTTACCGGCAATTGTCTGCATTTTTTCGAAGGATATTTCATGCAAGAGCTAGCACCGCGTCAAATGGGCGCGATCAACTGGCTCGGTCTGTGGACGCTTTATGCCAAGGAAGTTCGACGTTTTCTGAACGTTCATCTGCAAACCATCGGGGCCCCGGTGGTTACCAGCCTGTTATTCATGGCGGTATTCCTTCTGGCACTCGGGCGCGCGGTCGAGACGGTCAATGGCGTTCCCTTCGCCACCTTCCTTGCCCCCGGTCTGGTCATGATGACCATGGCCCAAAACGCATTTGCCAATACCTCAAGCTCGATCATCATATCGAAAGTACAGGGCAATATTGTCGATGTTCTGATGCCGCCGCTTTCGGCCGGTGAAATGGTTGCCGGTTTTGCCTTCGGCGCGGTTACGCGCGGCATCATGGTGGGTGTCGCCACCACCATTGTCATGGCGTTCTTTGTTGATGTCGGCATCCATAATATCTGGGCTATCCTGTATTTCGGAATTTCGGCATCGCTGATGTTGTCGCTTCTGGGGATTGCCGGTGGTGTCTGGTCCGAGAAATTCGATCACATTGCTGTTGTGACCAACTTTGTCATCACCCCGCTTTCCTTCCTGTCGGGCACATTCTATAGCGCCGAAAACCTGCCCGAAGCCGGCAAGGTACTGGTCCATTACAACCCGTTCTTCTACATGATTGACGGGTTCCGCTATGGCTTTACCGGGGTTTCGGACGGCACGGTAATGACCGGAGTTGTGGTCTTGGCCGTGGTCAATGTCCTGCTTTGGATTCTGTGCTATCG
Organism: Thalassospira permensis NBRC 106175; assembly: GCF_000714555.1. Lineage (NCBI taxonomy): Bacteria > Pseudomonadati > Pseudomonadota > Alphaproteobacteria > Rhodospirillales > Thalassospiraceae > Thalassospira > Thalassospira permensis. Next base: position 349,274 of record NZ_AUNC01000012.1, read on the forward strand.
CATGATCAAAAGCGGCTACAAGCTTAAGGCCTGATCGCCAAAACAGGGCGGATTTCAGCATTAAATTCCGTTTAAGGGCAGCATTCCGCATCGGATGCTGCCCTTTTTCATATCAGCCCTGTCTATCTAAGGGGTTTTGCGTCGTTGACAGAGGTCAGGAATCTCTTGATACTCCGCGGCTTCCCGGTATTCTGCCGGAGCTGACCTGTTGGTCAGGAATGATTTTTTACCCCTGATTGAGGAATGAAGAAGTGATTACTCCCGTCATGCCGACCTACGCGCGGGCCGATCTGGCCTTTGAGAAAGGTGAAGGACCTTATCTCTATGCGCAGGACGGCCGACGATTCCTCGATTTCGGGTCGGGTATTGCGGTGAATACCCTTGGCCATGCGCATCCGCATCTGGTCGAAGCCTTGACCGAACAGGCCAAAAAGGTTTGGCACACGTCGAACCTGTACCGGATTCCGGGGCAGGAAAAGCTGGCGGCACGTCTGGTTGAAAATACCTTTGCCGACACCGTGTTCTTCTGCAACTCCGGGGCGGAGGCCAACGAAGCTGGCATCAAGATGCTGCGCCGCTACCAGTATGTCAGCGGCCATGCCGAAAAGAACCGGATTCTGGTGGCAACCAATGCCTTCCACGGCCGGACTCTGGGCACCCTGACGGCTGGTTACAGCGATAAATACCGCGAGGGCTTTGGCCCGATGCCAGATGGTTTCGACCGCGTTGCATTTGGCAATCTGAACGAATTGCGCGATGCGATCACGCCCGAGACCGCCGGTATTCTGGTCGAACCGATCCAGGGTGAAGGTGGTATCTGCAAGGCCCCCGAAGGGTATCTTGAAGGGCTGCGCAAGGCTGCCGACGAGTTCGGCCTGCTGGTTATGTTTGACGAAGTCCAGACCGGCGTTGGTCGCACGGGCAAACTTTACGCCTATGAATGGTCGGACATGGTTCCCGATATCATTTCGTCGGCCAAGGGCCTTGGCGGTGGTTTCCCTGTCGGGGCTTTGCTTGCCAATGAAAAGGCGGCGGCGGCCCTGACGGCGGGTATGCATGGCACAACCTTTGGCGGCAACCCGCTTGCCATGGCGGCTGCAAATGCGGTCCTCGACGAAGTTCTTAAACCCGGTTTCATGGACAATGTTCTTGCCATGAGCCAGTTGATCCGTGACGGCCTTGCGGCCATTGCCCGCAAACATCCGGGCTTTATCGCGGAAGTTCGTGGCATGGGCCTGCTTTTGGGCATGAAAACTGTGCCGACCAATGTTGATGTTGTCGCCAAGTTGCGTGAACTGGGTCTTTTGACCGTTCCGGCAGGCGATAATGTGGTGCGCCTGTTGCCGCCGCTTAACATCACCAAAACCCATGTCGACGAGGCGCTGGCAGCAATCGATGCCGCCGCGGCAGCCTTGGCGCAATAAGGAAGACTAAAATGACTGATATCAGGCACTTTCTCGATCTCGACAAATTGTCGGCGGGAACGCTGAACGATATTCTTGAACTTGGAGCGGTGGAAAAGGCAGGCAAGGCACCGTTTGGTGACAAACCGCTGGCGGGCAAAACCCTTGCCCTGATCTTTGAAAAGCCGTCAACACGTACGCGTGTGTCTTTCGAAGTCGGCATGCGACAGCTTGGCGGTGACGTTGTGATCCTTGATGCCGCAAGTTCGCAACTTGGCCGTGGTGAAACCATTGCCGATACCGCGCGTGTCCTGTCGCGGTTTGTTGATGCGATCATGATCCGTACCACGGACGAATCGAAACTGCTGGAACTGGCGAAATATGCCACCGTTCCGGTGATCAATGGCCTGACCGATCAAAGCCACCCCTGCCAGATCATGGCCGACCTTATGACCGTCAAGGAACACAAGGGCCGCCTTGAAGGACTTAAATTCGCCTGGGTCGGGGATGGCAACAATGTTTCCGCGTCCTTTATCCATGCGTCGCCGAAATTCGGGTTCTCGCTTGATATGGCCTGTCCGGCGGGTTATCGCCCCAATCAGGGCCTGATCGAAACCGCTAATGCGGAGGGCGGCAAGGTTCGCATGACCGATATGGACAGTGCGCTGGACGGGGCCGACGTTATCGTTACCGATTGCTGGGTTTCGATGGGGGACGATGACGCCGATGCCCGCATGGAAGCATTGGCCCCCTATCAGGTCAATTCCGCCGCGATGGCAAAGGCAAACAAGGATGCGATCTTCATGCATTGCCTGCCTGCCCATCGGAACGAAGAAGTCACCGACGATGTGATCGACGGGCCGCAATCGGTGGTGTTTGACGAAGCCGAAAACCGTCTGCATGCGCAGAAAGGGGTTCTGCTATACTGCTTTAATGGCTTGCCTTCCTGACGGTGCAGACTAAATAAGCATCAGAATTTTGGGGCGGACAGTGATGTTCGCCCCTTTGCTTTGGCGTGACATGGCTGGACAATGCGGTTCTGCTGTTGTTATACGCCCCGGAACACGTAAAAACGCGGAACCCGAAAATGCAGATCGCTGTCGATTTTTGTCAGCCCTTCACGCTGGATCATTCCAATATTCGCGGCCGTTTCGCACGGCTTGGCCCGACGGTGCAGACCATCATCGGTCAGCACAGCTATCCGTCGCTCGCAAATCATCTGCTGGGCGAAATCATCGGGCTGGCTGTCCTGCTGTCCTCGGCGCTGAAATACGAAGGCCTTTTCACCCTTCAGACCTCGTCTGATGGTCCGATTGGCATGATGGTTGTCGACGTCGATAGCGATGGCAACATTCGCGCCTGTGCGCGTGTTGACGAAGACCGCCTCAGCACCATGATTGCAGCCGAAGACGGCGGTGAAGACGCCCTGCGCGGACAGGTGCACAAGCTGATGGGGCATGGCCACATCGCTTTCACCGTGGACCAGGGCGGTGATCATGAACGCTATCAGGGTATTGTCTCGCTTGAAGGCAATACGCTTTCCGAATGTGCCGAGGCCTATTTCCGTCAGTCCGAACAGATCGAAGCTTCCTTCAAGCTTGAAGTCCATCAGGGTGAACAGGCCAATGACTGGTGGGTTGGCGGTCTGTTCCTGCAGCGTCTTCCGGCCAGTGCTTCGGGCGATGCTGCAACCCCGGAAGAAGCCGAAAAAATCACCGAGGACTGGAACCGCTCCAAGATCCTGATGGCAAGTGCGACCGAAAACGAACTGGTCGATATTTCGCTATCGGCGCATGATCTGATCTGGCGTCTGTTCCACGACGAAGAACCGCGCGTGTTTGATCAGACAGCGTTGCAGTTCAAATGCCGTTGTTCGCGCCAGAAGATCGAAGGCGCGCTTGTATCCTATCCGCTTGAAGAACTTCTGGATATGCGCGAACCCGACAGCGGCGAAGTCGCGGTTTCCTGCCAGTTCTGCAACACGCGATATGGCTTTAACGAGGCCGATCTGCGTGCGCTCAAATCCGGCGACGATGCATAAGTTTCTGCATCGGGGCGGTTTTTGATCGTCACAGCCTTGCCTTAATCATCAAGCAACGTCACCATGCCCACACAAAGGTATGGTGGCGTTTTTATTTGAGGCAGGAGAAAGACTTGATGAAGGCATTGTCCATCAATGGAATGCGCATGGCCCTGGCGGGTGCGGTTGTTGCTCTTCTGGCGGCCTGTACCAGCGCACCGGTGCAAACCTATCCCGATGTGACCTGGCGCCATCTTGACCCGATTGTATTTGCAGCCGGGCCGATTGAAAAAGTGGCAGCCTATCCGGCCGGGGGTGACAACAACCTTGAAAGCTATCTGCCGTTCAGCCTTGGCAAGATGGCGATGAACTGGCCTGATGACCGCATCCAGACGGCAGGCACCAGTGATGTTTTGCGTTATAGCGTGACGGAGGCATCCATTACCTCAAGCGTGCTTAAGACGAAGAAGGGTTTTTCGGGTGTTTTTACCGATGATCAGTCCGAAAAGGTCGAAATGAAAGTTTCGGCCAAGCTTGAAGTCCTTGATCCGAACGGCACCCAGAAGGGTGAAGTTGCTGCAACCGCAGTTCGCACCCGGACCCTCGCGGAATCGATGTCCGTCGCCGAACGTGAAAAGGCGGTCTATGACGAAACCGCAACGCTCCTGATGGACCTAGATCGTGAACTCGAACGTCAGATCAATGCCAATCTGGGGCGTTTCCTGCTGCAGTGATCGACTTCCTGTTTGGGATTTGAACAAAGCCCAAGGACCGCGATGATCTGCCATCGCGGTCTTTTTTGTTGCGCGCCACTGCGACACGCGGGACAAACATCGAGTTACAATTTCCAGTTGCCAGATTGTGCCAAGCCTTATGTTTGAGATCCCGTTGCCCTTCGTTGTTGCCTTGTTGCTGGCGATTTTGCTGGTGCGCCTGACCCTGCGCGGTCCGGCCGGGCCTGTCGGGCGGAGCATGCGGATATTCGTTGCCGCCAGTCTGGCACTGGTGATTATGGTCGGGTTGCGCTGGCAATTTGATCTTTTGGTTTTCCGTTTCTTGCGACCCTTGTTTGCCGCGATGCTGCCGCCCATCGCCTGGATATGCTTTGCCGCACTCGGTTCGGAGGAGCGGTCGCAAACCAGATGGCGTTGGCTGCACATTATCCCGGTTTTGGCGATTTTCATCGCAAGTCTGACCTGGCGAAAATGGCATATCCAGGTTGATTTCCTGATTGCAGTGGAGTTTGCCGGATATGGTATTGCGCTAATGATTCTGGCCAGCCGCGGCGAAGACCGTTTTGCGCAGGCACGGCTGGGCGATATCGGATCGGTTCGGGGCATTGTTGCCGTGGTTGGCGGGGCGCTGATTTTCTCAGGGCTCGTTGACGGGCTAATCGCCCTTGATTTCAGCATCACGCAAGGCACAAACGTTACAACAATCGTCGGCTATGCGCAGTTGGTTGTTCTGGTGGTGTTGGCGTTGCTCATGGTCCGGTTAGAGCGGCTCAGTCCGCAGACCACGCAGTTGACTGACAGCGTGACCGAACCCGCACTTGCGCAGCATAAAGACGACCGCAAAGACAACAACGATATCGCCGGGGATGATGCCATCCTTGCCGCGATTGATGAGGTCATGCGCACGCAGCATCTGTATCGGGATCCTGATCTGACACTGGACCGGTTGGCGCGCCGTGTGGTGATCCCGGCGCGGCAAATTTCCGGGGCGATTAACCGCCGGTTCGGGCGCAATGTGTCACAGGTCGTCAATGAATACCGCGTGGCAGAGGCGCAAACTCTGTTGCAGACGACCGCTAAGCCGGTAACCGAAATCATGTTTGACTGCGGGTTTCAGACCAAATCGAACTTTAACCGCGAATTTGGTCGCGTGACCGGGATGGGTCCACGGGCATATCGCGACGCGGACCCAAGTTCTGATCAACTGGCCCCCGATCAACCGTTCGGTCCGATCAGGAAGCTGTTTTTAGAGAATGCAGAAAGTCGAGAATAAGCGTAATGGTCTGTTGATGCAGATCTGATCGATCCGTTGCGTCATCGCCATCGAGACAGATAATGCCATCACCCGGGACGTCCTGTTCAAGGAGGATCGCGGCATTTGGTTTGCATTCCGGCAGGAAGCTGAAATGCGCGGCACCGGGCAGGTCATGATATTGGACTAAGTTGGTCGGCATGTGTTGGATCAGATAACCCGATTCAAGTTCCTTGGGGATTTTCGGATTGGATGAACCGGCAGCAATGACCAGAACCGGGATGTCGATGGCCGCCAGACTTTCCGGGGTAAAACCACGGGCAAGGCCAAGATCAAGCGAGATCGCAGCACGAATGCGTTTGTCTTTAAGGTCGGCGGCAAGCTTTGTGCGTTCTTTTGGTGTACGGCCTACTTCAAGTTCGTTGAGGCCATCACAGGCGGCGAGTTCGGGATGCTGTTTGCAGTCCCCGTCCATGTGATCCATGTCCATCTGCGCGCCTGCGAGCTCAAGTGCAGTCCATCCGCCCAGTGAATGACCAATGACCGTGATGTTGGTTCCGTCCAGATGGGGCGACCATGCGAGATCTTCGGTCAGCGATGTGATCAGGTGACTGATATCAAGCGGGCGGAGCCATAATGCAGATCCGACTTCGGCGGTAACATCGCGGCTGGTGGTTCCGGGGTGATTGATCGCGGCCACCACATAGCCCGCCTGCGCCAGTGCGGTGGCAAGCCATCCCTGATTGCGCCAGTTGCCGCCAAACCCGTGCGACATCACGACCAAGGGATGGCGTCCGTCCTGAATTTTGGCATCAGGCTGCACCATCTGACCGAAAAAGACCGGGTTTTCGCCAACAGGTACTGCCGGGTATGTATCGCTGGTCGGATACCAGATTGCACCAACCAATGCGCGGTTCCCATCGCTTGCGCCGATGGTGGTTTCCGTGAAACCAACGGCATAGGGCGCGCCATGAGATGGTGTGGCCATGACAAAAGCCGCCAGAGTGGCCAGCGTGGTGACGGTAAAACGCAACATGCTTGATCCTTCAAACCAAATGAAATGATGCGATGAGTTTTACCGGTCGGGGAGCTGTTGGCGTCCTGGATCGCGATCAAGGACCTTTCAGTGTGCCGTCCTAAAATACGTTGACGGTTTTTCCAGAAGCCAGCGGCCTAATCATCCGCTGGCTTTTTGATGCACGCATTCTGGTGTTTGCATTGCCAGAGCGATGTGCGGTCGCATGGTATTGTAAGCATTGATGGCTTCGTTGAACAGCTTGGCTAGATCTTCGAATGTTTTGCACCGGTGCAGGATGAACTCCTGTTTGAGAATGCCATTGACGCGCTCGGCCAAA